>JBOGWM010000041.1:0-3033 GCA_050693695.1 Actinomycetota bacterium | reverse complement strand
CCGGGCGGTGACCGAGGCGGTGGCCTCGGCGGCCGCACGAGGTACCTCCTTCGGCGCACCCACGCCCGGGGAGGTGGAGCTGGCGGAGCTGATCGTCTCCGCCCTTCCCTCGGTCGAGATGGTCCGCCTGGTCTCCTCGGGGACCGAGGCGACCATGAGCGCCCTCCGCCTGGCCCGGGCCGCCACCGGGCGATCGCGGATCCTCAAGTTCGCCGGCTGCTACCACGGCCACGTCGACTCCCTGCTGGTCGCGGCGGGGTCGGGGGCGGTGACGCTGGGGCTGCCCGACTCCCCGGGCGTTCCCGAGGGGGCCCGGGCGGAGACCCTGGTCGCCCCCTACAACGCCATCGCCTCGGTGCACGAGGCCTTCGACCGCTTCGGCTCGGAGCTGGCGGCGGTCATCGTCGAGCCCATCGCCGCCAACATGGGGGTGATCCCCCCCGCTCCCGGCTTCCTCGAGGCGCTGGCGGAGCGGTGCGACGCCAGCGGGGCGCTGCTCGTCTTCGACGAGGTGGTCACCGGCTTTCGGGTGGGCTGGTCGGGGGCCCAGGGGATGTTCGGCACCCGGCCGGACCTCACCATCCTGGGAAAGGTCATCGGGGGAGGGCTTCCCATCGGCGCTTACGGTGGGCGGCGGGAGCTGATGGAGCTCGTGGCGCCCTCGGGCCCGGTCTACCAGGCGGGGACCCTGTCGGGAAACCCCCTATCGGTGGCGGCCGGGCTGGCCACCCTCCGCCAGCTCCGCACGCCGGGGGCCTACGAGCGCCTCGACCGCCTCGGCGCCTCGCTGGAGGAGGGCCTCGACGCCGCCGCCAAGGCGGCCGGCCTGTCCCTGGCGGTCCAGCGAGTGGGTTCCATGCTCACCGCCTTCTTCACCGAGGGGGAAGTGAGGAACCTCGAGGAAGCCAAGAAGGCCGACCGGACTCTCTTCGCTCGCTTCTTCCACGAGATGCTGGCCGCCGGCGTCTACCTCCCCCCCTCCCAGTTCGAGGCCGCCTTCTGCTCCCTCGCTCACGGAGAGGAAGACGTGGAGCACGTGGGGGCGGCCGCCGCGGACTGTCTGGATAGGATCGGCGGGCGCCACCTCTCATCTTGACGGCGGCAACACGGAGTGCTTACCATAGTGCCGCGACTGACGGGGCTTCCTTCCTATGAAGCCCGAGGGCTCACCTGCCATCAGTCGCCTTTCTGTGTTCGGCATGTTCGACCTGCGAATGGCGGTCGTTCACGGTGACTGAGAAGATGGGAGCATGAGCCAACGCAAGCTGATGCGCTATGTCTTCTACCGGGTCGATCCCGCCTGGCGCCTGCTGGCCCCCGAGGAGCGGGCGCTCCAGAAGAAGGATCTGACCGACCTCATCGCCCACGAGACGTCTCTGGAGGTCCACTCCTACTCCACGGTGGGGATGCGGGCCGACTGCGACCTCGCCTTCTGGGAGATCGCCGAGGGACCGGCCCAGATCCAGCACTTTCAGGCCCGCCTCAACGCCACCCCGCTCGGGCGCTTCCTCACCCCCACCCACTCCTTCCTGGCCATGACCCGGCCCTCGATGTATCTCCAGGGACACCGCCACGCCGGGCAGGAGGCGGACCGGGCGCCGGGACCGGTGGGGGCCACCTACCTCTTCGTCTACCCGATGGTGAAGCTCCGGGCCTGGTACCGCCTCCCCTTCGAGGACCGCCGCAAGATCATGGGCGAGCACTTCCGCATCGGGCACCGCTACCCGGGGGTGACCATCCACACCGGCTACTCCTTCGGGATCGACGATCAGGAATTCGTGGTCGCCTTCGAAGGCGAATCGGTAGAGGAGTTCTTGGACTTGGTGATGGAGCTGCGGGGGTCCGAGAGCTCCAGCTACACCGAGCGCGACGTTCCGATCTTCACCTGCGTCCGCCTGCCCCTGGCGGAGATCCTGGACCAACTCGACGGCGAGGGCTGAGAGAGTCCGGAGCGGCCGGGGAACCCGTCGAGGAAGGCGCGAACCGCCGTGGTGGCCCGCTGATCCCCAGCGCGAAGCGGCGCCACCAGCAACTCGCGCAGACCTCGGACGTAGCGGCCAGCGTCCCCTCCCTGCCCCCTATGGGCGTATGCATATGCTTGGGGCAGACAACAGGAGCGAGAGCGAGTTGACAGACCAAGCGCCGGGGCACCGTAAGGGGAGATTACCGCCCGGGGAGTCTCTCGCTCTTTTCCTGGTTGGAATCGGGGTGTTTGCCGCAGGACGGTGGCTTGCCAATGGGGCCATTGCCAGCTCCGTCATTCAGATCCTGGGGATAGGAGCCCTGCTGTTGGCCCCCCTCGTCTGGCGCGCGGAGGGCACCCTGGTGATCGGCCTCCGCGGCATCACGCTCAACCTCCAGAAGCGAATCCGGCTGGCCACCGAGGACCATCTCGAAGCCATCATCAAACTGGCCAAGGCGCCCCACAGGGATCTGGCCGGCATGCTTGTGTTCCTGAGCGGGGAGGTCGCGAGCGGGGTCGTGAGCGTCCCCCCCGAGTTGGAAGGAGCCAGGCTTGTTGATGAACGCCTCTCTTTCGTACGCCAAGAGCTGCAACTGAGCGTGGTGGGGATCCGGCCCCCCGGGCAGGATCAGTGGCTTGCCGGCGGACAGGTATCGACCACGCGGTGGCAAGTGGGCACCAAGCTCCTCGTCTGTGGGCCTCCGGCGTCACTGGAAGAGTTCCGGCGGAGGCTCGGGTCAGAAGCTGCCACCGAACCAAGGCCCGGGGTTCCGCAAACCGATTCAGACGTTGCGAGGTAAATCCGTCCGGCTGTCCAGAGCCTAGGCGTTGAAAGAGTTGGCGACCCCAAAAGAGCGACGGGATGATGAGAAGCTTCCTTGTTGGCAAGGGCGGACATCGAGCGTCTCACGCCCGCATCGATCTCCCCCTTCCCCGATGGCAGGTCGAGCGAGAGGATCCCGCAGTGGCGAGCCCGGCCCCGCTGCAGCGAGCTCGGCCAGAGCCTCCCGGCCCACCGTGCGCAGGAGGCGGCATGGAGGCATTCTTACGTGGTTCTCCACATCCCGCAC
>JBOGWM010000040.1:0-6751 GCA_050693695.1 Actinomycetota bacterium | reverse complement strand
GCAAGGCGTTCGGCGTGTCGAAGTTACCGATGTCGCCGATCTCGCCGGCGATCCTGGCGGCGAGGCGGTCACCGAGGCCCGGAAAGCTCAGGTAGATCTCGCCGCCAGGAACAGCCTTCCCCAACTCGTCCTCCCTCGGCTGCTTGGCTCTGCTTCGGCGGGGGGCACCGAGGAGCAGCTCGCCCATCCGTCGCTCCCACACCCGGCGCTGGGCCCCGATGACGAGGAGCTGGGCGGCGGCCAGTCGGATGGTCCCCTCCTTGGCGCGCACGAGGTACTCGCGCGCTGTGAAGTGCTCGACGCCAAGAGCCTCCGCCACCTTCTCGGCGAACCGCTCGGGCCAGCCGTGATGCGCCGCCCGGGCGAAGGCCACCAGTTCCTCTCTCGTGGCGCTGACCAGGGCGTTCGCCGTGGGCCACCGCTCCAGGAGGCGCAGGACGGTCGGGGACCCGAGATCGTCGCCGGCGATGGCAAGTGCCTGGGGGAACGTAGCGATGAGGTCGGCTCGCAACCGGTTGAGCAGCCGCCGCTCATCCTTGTTCGCCCGTTCGTCGTCACGGGCGATGGCCCGAAGTTCGCCCGCAAGATCCCCGTGCGGGATCAGGAGCCGGAGCCGCTCGAAGCGATCCAGGGCGATCATGCAGGCGATCCGGGCGTCTTCGGCGTCGTCCTTCTTCTTCGCCGGCCCACGCCGGCGAGCGACCAGGTCCGGGTTCACGGGCACGACCACGTAGCCGGCGTCGAGGAGCCGCTCGACGAGCAGCCCGTGGCTCGTCTCGATCACGATTCGGACCTCGGCCGGATCGGTCTCCATGCGGCCGATGCGCTCGACCAGGGCCCGGGCGGCGTCGGGGCGATGCTCGACCCGGACAATGTCCATGACGCCCTCGCCGGGGCGGCCCAGGGCCACCAGATGGAACTCCTCCGACTAGTCGATCCCTACTCCGAGCACGCGTCCTCCTTTCGTTCACGCGGGGAAGCGGACCTTGGATCGGGGGAAGTCGTAGAGACGCGGCGCCGTGCTGATGGACCAGTCCTCGAGGGACGACACCCTTGCTGGCGTCAGGCCTCCGAGGCCGTCCTCCCGGGACGCCGTCTCATTTCAGTCCTCAAGGGACAAGCGTCGGTAGCGTTCCCGGAAGGAGACCTCTGTGTCGGATGGTAGTCCCATCAGCGACGAACCCGACGCGGCCATCCCGCCCAGCCGGGTGCCCCAGCGACCACCGCCTCGCCGGGCGCCGTCCCTGGTGCTGGTCAATACCGGCGACGGGAAAGGCAAGTCCACCGCCGCTTTCGGGGTGGTGATGCGAGCGGTCGCACGCGGATGGCGAGTCTGTGTGATCCAGTTCATCAAGTCCGGCAGGTGGAAAACCGGTGAGGAGAAGGTCGCTCGCCACCTCGGCGTGGACTGGAACCCGATGGGCGACGGTTTCTCCTGGGACTCCCGGGACCTCGACGCCAGCCGGGCGCTCGCTCGGGCGGCCTGGGCGGCCGCCGGGGCCGCCATCTCGTCGGGAACCTACCGGCTGGTGGTGCTGGACGAGATCACCTACCCGATGAATTGGGGATGGATCTCATCCGACGAGGTCATCGGGGCCATTCGATCCCGTCCTCCCGCCGTCAACGTGATCGCCACCGGCCGCGATGCCCCGAAAGCGCTCGTCGAGGTGGCCGACACCGTGACCGAGATGCACAAGGTCCGCCACGCCTACGACCGGGGAATCCTCGCGCGCCGGGGCATCGACTTCTGACCAGCCTAGACTGGAGTCTGGAGGGCTCGCGTAATTGGCATCGCAGAGGTCTTGAAAACCTCCGACCGAAAGGTCATCGGGGTTCGAGTCCCCGGCCCTCCGCCATATTGAGGCACATCTGCATTGCTCCAGGTGAGTGAGCAACAAGTGGGGTCAGGAAGCGAGCTCAGTACCTTCCGCTCTTCAGTCGCCCAGGTCCCTATCCCGTAAGCCTGCTGGATCGAGCAGCGGGTCGGGCGCCACGGCGCGTCTTCGAGTACTGGGCGCACATGCTAGACCCCTCTCGCGAGGTTGGCGAATTTTGTGTAGTGCTCTAAGAAGGCCAGCTCGACCTTGCCGAGGGGGCCGTTTCGGTGCTTGGAGACGATGATGTCCGCTATTCCCCTCTGCGGAGAGTCCGGATGGTACACCTCGTCTCGATAGATAAAGACCACCAGATCAGAGTCCTGCTCTAGGCTGCCCGACTCACGGAGATCGGCGAGCAGGGGATGCTTGTCAGCTCGGTACTCGACGTTTCTCGAGAGCTGGCTGACCGCGATGACCGGGATGTTGAGCTCTCGGGCGAGGATCTTGAGGGACCGGGAGATCTCGGAGACTTCCTGCACGCGGTTGTCGGTTCTTCGCAGGGGAGACATGAGCTGGAGGTAGTCGACGATGACGAGGCCGAGGCCTCTCTTCGAGGCCACGCGCCGGCATTTCGCTCGCATCTCCATGATGGTGATGTTCGGTGTGTCGTCGATGAAGATCGGCGCCTCGGCGAGCCTTCCGAGCGCCAGCGAGAGCTTCGGCCAGTCGGCATCCTGGAGGGCGCCCCGGCGCAGGCGGTTGGAGTCGACCCGGGCTTCGGAGCAGATCAATCGCTGAACGAGCTCCATCTTCGACATCTCCAGCGAGAAGATCACCACGCCGGCCTGCTCGACCGTTGCGGCGTGCTGCGCGATGGAGAGGGCCAGGCTGGATTTGCCCATCGACGGCCTCGCCGCGATGATGATGAGGTTGGCCGGCTGGAGTCCCGCCGTGATGTCATCGAACTCGGCGAATCCGGTGGGGAGTCCGGTGATGGACGACCCTCGCTCGTAGAGCTTCTCCACCAGCTCCATGTTCTCGGTGAGCAGGTCCTTGAGGAGTGCGAGGTCCTCGGAGATCCGGCGTTTCGTGACCTGGTAGATGAGGTCCTCGGCTCGATCCACCGCCTCCTCCACGTCTTCGGGAAGGGCGTAGGCGAGCTCGGAGATCCCCTGTGCCGCATTGATGAGCCGGCGCAGTATGGCGTTCTCCTCCACGATCCGGGCGTAATGCGTGACGGATCCGGGAGTCGGGACGGAGGAAACAAGAGTGAAGATGTAGGGCTTGCCCCCCAGGTCTTCGAGGACCCCCCGTCGGCGCAGGTCTTCTCCAAGGGTGACCGCGTCCACCGGTTCTCCGCCCGCATAGAGATCCAGGATCACCCGAAAGATCTCGCTGTGGGCTGGCTTGTAGAAGTCCTCCGGGCCGAGGATCTCCAGGGCCGAGGCGATGGCTTGCCGGGAGAGCAGACAAGCGCCCAGGACCGACTCTTCAGCCTCGAGGTTGTGTGGGGGCACGCGGGCCGAGGCGCCCTCTGAGACAACTTTGTTCAAGCGGGTGGCCATGGGGTCTCCGAACCTATGTTCGGTACGAGGGAGTCTAGGGGCGAGGGGTGACAAAAAGCGCCGTGGAGGACGCCGTAGCGGAAAAATCTTCTTGCCGGTTCTCTTGCCGGCAGGACCGGCTGTTATCCACCGGCTATCCCTGGTGTTCCACAATCTTTCGACAACATATCCCCACCTTTTTCAACATGCTCTCGTTGTTAATGCAGCGTTGAAGCGCACTATATTGAAAAAGGCCGGTCCCTTGTCAAGGCGGCGCGGGGAGCTACTGCTCGCTGGTCCCCGAAGCGATCCTCCAGTGGGCCTGACACAGACCCCTCTTCGCTGGGGAGAGCTGCTGGCACCCGGGCCAGGCGCACTCCCAGGTCCTGGCCCGGGCCCGGACCCGTCTCAGATGCTCCACGCAGAGGCGACCCCACACGGAAGCCTTCCCGCAGGAGGTCTTATAGCTGGCCGGCCAGATGCAGCCTCTGAAACTAAAAGATGCCATCACGTATCCTCGAATGAAGCTCACGGAGCGGCGACGACATGGTTCCTACGTTCCTACGTTCCTTGGCTCTTGTCAAGTTATTGGCGAGGCTAGGATCGTGGATCGATACGAAACAGTCGCAGGATCCGTGATCGCCGGTGTCTTTTCAGCGTCGCCCCGTCTACGCCCAGATCGCCGACGAGATCCGAGCCGCGATCTGGGCGGGCGAGTATGAGCCCACCGACGAGGCGCCGACTCGCAACGAGCTTCCCGGCGCGGCCGAGCTGGCGCGCAAGCACAAGGTCAGCGACAAGACGGCTCAGCGCGCATTGCAGCAGCTCATCGACCAGGGTCTTGTAAGATCGCGCCCCGGGTTGCGCCCCGTCGTCATCCCTGCGAAAGAGCGCGTGAATCGCTGGCCGATGGATGGCCGGTCTGTACGCGCGCGTCGGGCGGGGGGTTTCGTGTTCGGGAACGACATACGGGGACGTGAGGTTGTCAATCAGGTCACCGGGACCGGGTGGAGGGCGGCGCCGGATTCGATTGCGCCTCTCCTGCGAGTAAGTCCCGGCGCCCGGGTGTGGGCTCGAGCCCGCAGGACGCTTGTGGATGGCCGGGTTGGCGCGCTCAGCGTCAGCTACTTCCCTGCCGAGCTGGCAGAGGGAACGTCTCTGACCGCGCCCGGGCCGTTTCCGCCTGGAGGCATCGAGTGGATCCTGAAAGAGGCCGGACACCGGGTCGTCCGAACCCAGAACGAGGTGCGGGCCCGCCTCGCCACCTCCGATGAGCTCGAGGCCTTCGGCCCCGGCCCCGACCTGGCGCCCCTGCACGGCCGCATCGTCATCGAGATGAGATATGCCGCCTATGGCCTGAGCGACGAGCCGCTCATGGCCGGGGTCGGGGTTCGGCCGGCCAGCGAGAATACGGTGGTCTTCCAGACCCAGGAGGCTGACGAAGAAGGCCCGGGTCTCATGGTCGCCGAGGACGACTCCTCGTAAGAGCCGCGTCCAGTTTTTGCGAGGAGGCGTACGTTGGGGCCACTTTCTCGACCCCGGAGGCGCTCGGCATTCATCAGCCCACTCCACGTTGCGAATGCGCAAGCGCGAGACTGAGCGATGTGGAGCGTCGGGAACTCCTCCGCTTACTCGGCGCCGCGGGCGTCCTGCTCCCCTTGGGTATCGGGGAGCTGGCGGTCGCTGAGTCCGGCGCGCTCGCTTTGGACGATCCCGTTCACAGTGTGAGGTCGATCACCCATCACTACCGCCGGCTCTGGGCCAGCACCCGGACGCAGGACTTGACCGGCCCCGTGCTCGGCCACCTTCGCCTCGCAGATACCCTGCTGGAGGCCTCCCGATCCGAGGCGGACCGGGTGCGGCTTGCCGTCGCGGCCAGCGAGACCGCGGGGCTGGCAGCCTGGTTGGCCCGAGACTCCTGGGACCACGCCGCCGCCCGCCAGCACCACCAGGCCGCCGTCGCCTACGCCGAGCGGGCGGGCAACGACCTGCTTCGCGCCTACACGCTCGTCGACATGAGCTACTGGGCGGCGAGGACCGGAGATGGCGACGAGGCGGTCCGGTGGATCGAGCGGGCTCAGAGCCTCCTCCCCCCCGATGCTCCCCCTGCCTGCGGCGCGAATCTCTGGGCGCTGGAGGCGGTGGCTCGCGCCGCCGCGCATGACCCCGCGGTGGCGCTTCATGCCCTGGGGCGTGCGGAAAACATTCTCCAGCGCTCAGAGGAGCAGGACGAGGCTGTCTGGCCCTGGGTGTTCCCCGTCAACTACGGATTGCTCGCCCGCCATCGGATCACGGTCGCCATAGAATGCAAGCTCCCCCGGATGGCCCTGCCTCTCCTGGAGGAGGTCTTGAAGGGCCTCGGAGCGGTGCCGAACAAGCGACACGCTTTGCCCCTCTGCGATCTGGCCTTCGCCAATCTCCTCTCCGGCGAGATCGAGGAGGCATGCCGTCTGGCCGGGGAAGCCTTCGCGATCGCCGTTCAACTGAGCGACAAGGAGAGCGTGCAGAGGATTGAAGGGATCCGGGATCAGCTGGAGCCCTGGAAGACGACGAGGGTGGTCACGGAGCTCGACGAGCGTCTCCAGGCCGGCTTCTCCGTGTCCGGATCGTAGGGTCGAGGAGAGGTGTCGTCGCCTCAGCACCCTTAATTACTATCGGTTCAGCCTTACCACCTCCAGCACCGCCTCTCGGAATGAAGCGGGGTCGATGGCCGGGTATCTGTAGAGATCGGGCTCGATTCGTCTGAAGAGCTCCAAGAGCTTTCCGGGGTCGATGTACTTAATAATCCAGCATGTGGGATACGTCCTCGATGTCCTGGCTATGGCCCCGCTCGATCTTCGAGAGAGCTTGGGCGTACAGATCGTAATGAACTCATCTGTAACCGATCGATGCTGAACGGGCCGGCTATGCCGGCCCTCAAACGGGTCAGGTCTCGGGTATCACCTCGATCGAGCCTCGTGCGGCGACGTCGGGACGCACCTGCACTGTGAACTCGTGGACTCCCAGGGAGCGCACCGGCTCGGGCAGGTGGACCCGGCGCCGGTCGATCTCTTCCCCCAAGGCCCGCTGCAGCTCTTCGGCGATGTGCGAGGTAGTCACCGAGCCGAACAGTTGGCCTTCCTCCCCCGCCCGAGCTGCGACCGTGAGCTTGAGGGCTTCGATCCTGGTTGCCAGACCCTCAGCGGCGTCGCGCTCCCGGCTCTCGCGCTCCTGGCGCGCCCGACGCATGGTTTCCGCCTGGCGAATCGCCCCCTTGCTGGCCGTCAGGGCCAGCTTCTTGGGAAGGAGGTAGTTGCGGGCGTACCCCGGGGTGACTTCGACCAGATCCCCCTTGCGCCCGAGCTTTTCGATATCGGCGTTCAGGATCACTCTCATCGCATGACATAGGGT
>JBOGWM010000039.1:0-18969 GCA_050693695.1 Actinomycetota bacterium | reverse complement strand
GACATAGGGTAGGAGGGCCACCTCGCGGGCGCTCTTGATCGCGGTCGCCACTTCTCTTTGGTGCTGGGTGCACGTCCCGGTGACCCGCCGTGCCCGGATCTTGCCCCGGTCGGACACGAACCTCCGTAGCAGCGCCACGTCCTTGAAGTCGATGTAACCGACCTTCTCCTTGCAGAAGTAGCAGACCTTCTTCCGGGGCGGCCGCGTCGATTTCTTGGCGTCCCTCTTCGTCTCTCTCTGGGCTCCTCTTGCAGAGCCCTTACGAGGCAGCGGACACCCCCTGATCCACCGGTTCCGGCGCGTCGGAGCTGTGCCAGTCGCCCGGCCCTCCGCGGGTCGTCCTGGTGACCTGCGCGGTCGCCCACCGCAGTGATGGACCCACCTCATCGGCTTCGATCTCGACCACGGTGCGCTTCTGGCCCTCTTCAGTCTCCCAGCTCCGGGACTGGAGCCTGCCGCTCACGATGACCCGGCTCCCGACGCTCAAGGTCTCCGCGATGTTCTCCGCAAGCTGACGCCAGGCGTTGACGTTGAAGAAGTCGGTCTGCTCCACACGCTCCCCATTCCGGTTGGTGTAGGAGCGGTTGATCGCGATCCCGAACTTGGCCACCGCCGCCCCCGAGGGGGTGTAGCGAAGTTCGGGGTCCCTGGTCAGGTTCCCGACCACGGTGACCGTATTGGACATGTTCAGCCTCCTCCTCGGGGACATCTCCCCGTTTCTACGGTATCCGGACGATCTTTGCCCGGAGGTACTCCTCGCCGACCTTCAGCAGGTGGTCGAGCTCGTCGACCAGGGCCGAGTCTCCTTTGAACTTGGCCACCAGGTAGTAGCCCTCGCCCAGGTGACGGATCTCGTACGCGAGCCGCCGGCGTCCCCACGTATCGAGCTTGGTCAGCTCTCCCTTGGCCTTGATGGCTCCGGTGACCCGTTCGACCGCCTGCTGCATGGACGTCTCGTCCAGCCGTGGATCGAGGATGAGCACAGCCTCGTAGTCACGCATCTAATCATCGCCTCCTTTGGACATCCGGGGGTCCGGAAGGCTCCGGGTACGGAGCAGGATGGGCTCTCAAGCTCGGGCATCGTACCAAGATCTCGCTGAAGGCGTCCATCGATGTGAACTATAGGGACCGGGAGTGACCAATTGATGGGAGGGGCGAAGAAATCTATTCAGGTCGGGAAGAAATCTCGAGCGACTCGGGTCGCGGCGTGACGCGGACCGCCCGAGCGGCCCACCAGGCGATCCCCGCCAGGACCGCTCCACGGATCAGAATCGCCCCTTCGTAGATGCCCTTCCAGGCGGGAGCGGGCGAGCCGAACACCAGATACCAGTGAAAGCCCGATACGAAGACTCCCAGGTCGGCCGCCAGATAGGCGACGACGAGGGGCCAGGGGATGTTGAGAAGAGCGAGGAAGGGGAGGACCCACAGGGCGTATTGGGGGGAGTGAGCTTTGGTGGTGAGCATGAACAGGATGAGAATCCCAAGCCCGGTGGCGACGACCGGGTAGTCGCCCTCCCCGCGCCGTCGCCACCCTCGCCAGAGATACCAACCGCTACCGATGGCGAGAACGATGAATCCAACGACGCCCGAGACGCTCTGATATCCGGGATGGCCGACCTCCCACCAGGGGGATGGGGCCAGGCGCCGGCCGTGATGGGCGATCCAGAACCACAGCGTGTTGAGGTCGGGGTAACGGCGAGAATGAAAGACCCAGGTGGCCGCCCAGCCGTTCCAGGCGATGAGCATCCAGGGGAGATTGGCCGCCGCCGCGGCGACTGAGAAACCGATGCCGACCCGCGCAGCCCCTCGCCGGTCCCTTTTGCTCCAGCGCTGGAGGAGCGCCCCCGGGAGAAAGAAGGCGGGGAAGAGCTTGGCGCTCGCCCCGAGGCCGAGAGCCGCTCCGGCGACGCCGTTGCGAGCGCGCTCGAGCTCCACCACCCCCCAAACCGCTCCCGCGACTGCGAGCAGGTCCCAGTTGGTGAATGAATAGAGGATGGTGGGGGTCCCGAGGGCCCACAACAATAGGCGGCTGCGGGGGACCCGCGGACGCAGGAGCAGGGTGGTGGCCACCGAGAAGGGGGCCAGCATCAAGGCGGTGAGGCGAAAGTAGCTCTGGTCATTCACCGTCGCCGGCAACAGGCCCGCCAGAGAAGGCAGCTCCCGGCCCAAACGGTTGAGAAAGACGAGCAACCTTCCCACGAGATACATGAAGGTCCCCGTGAGGACCGGATATTCCACCTCGACGTCGCGGTAGGGGACCAGACCGTCCGCCACTCCCCGGAGGCCGTAGAGGGGCTGGATGTCGCTGTAGCAGAGGCGCCGGTACTGAAAGCCGTCCACCCACGGGTTGAGCGCGCAGGGGCGCTTGAGCAGGTAAGCGAGCAGGAGGCCCAGGCCCGCGGCGCCAACGGCCATCCAGATCGGAGCGCAAGGGCCCCGAGGGCCCCGAGGCCGAGGAGACGAGGTGAGGTCGCTCCCTGGGGGCGACGGATCGGTGAGCTTCATTGATAGGTTGGAGGATCGGTGGCAATCGAAGAGCTGGGATATGACGGAAACGAACCGGGCCCCGCCTCAGCCGGATGATTTTAACCGCCGATGCCAGCCGGTGCGAGGAACCCCGGCCAGTGACGACATGGTGGACCCCGGTGAGGTTGCAGTCGGGTATGATTCGATGTGTTCTCGAACCATTCTCATTGTAGGTATCTCGACTATGAGCGCGGACATTCATGAGACGACGGCCCTGCGGCTGCGGCGGGACGGCCAGTTCTATACCAAGAACAGGCGGACCCTCGTCGAGGTATTGGTGGAGGCGGACCGTCCCCGCACCGTCCCCGAGATCATGGCCGCGAGGAAGGGACTCGCCCTCAGCTCCATCTACCGGAACATCGTCGTCTTGGAGCGGGCGAACGTTGTGCACAGGATCGTCACGACCGGTGAATTCGCAAGCTACGAGCTCGCCGAAGACCTGACCCGCCACCACCATCATTTGATCTGCACCGGTTGCGGGCAGGTGGAAGACTTCACGGCGTCTCCCCAGCTCGAGAGCTCGATGGCCCGGGCCTTTACCAAGATCGCGGCGCAGGCAGGCTTCGCGCAAAAGAGCCACCGCGTCGACCTCCTCGGCCTGTGCCGTAACTGCGCCTGAGGAAAGCGGCGAGGGTCCCCCCGACGCCGCCAATCCAAGATTAGATTGACAACGGTTCTCATTATCTTTACCTTGAGGTCGTGAAGACCTCTCCACCGTTGCGGCGTGCCCTCCTTTCGATGCTCCCGATGCTCCTCCTCCTCGGCGCCTGCGATCGCGCGGGCGGCTCGGGTGACCGAGCGCTCGAGGTCTCCGCCTCCTTCTACCCGCTGGCCGAGATCGCCCGGCGGGTGGGCGCCGAGGCGGTTGTGGTGAGCGACCTTACCCCTTCGGGAGCCGAGCCTCACGATCTGGAGCTCACTGCGGGCGACCTGCGCCGGCTTCGGCAGGCCGACCTCGTCCTCTACCTGGGTGGGGGGTTCCAGCCCGCGGTGGAGGATGCCATCGAGAGCCTGAAGCGTTCGCATGAGGCCATCGACCTCCTGGTTGGCTTCGAGCTACGGGAGCCGGTTACCACCGGAGTGCCGGAGGGAGCCAAACTCGGGGAACAGGAGCATGCCGGGGCCGCCGATCCCCATGTCTGGCTGGACCCGGTCCTCATGAAAGGCCTAGTGGAGAGGGTCGAGGCGGCGCTTGCCCGGGTCGCCCCCGCCCGAGCCGGTGACCTCAAGAGGCGTGCGGCTGACTATTCGGCCGAGCTGGACCGCCTCGACGCGGCCTACCGCTCGATCCTCTCCGCCTGCTCCCGGCGCGAGATGTTCGTCGCTCACGCCGCCTTCGGCTATCTGGCGGATCGCTACGAGCTGGATATGGCGCCCATCGCCGGCCTGGCTCCCGAGGCCGAGCCCACCCCCCGGAGGCTGCGCGAGGCGGCGGATGCGGCCAAGGCCCGGGGCGCCACCACCATCTTCTTCGAGACCCTGGTGAGCCCCCGGGTCGCCGAGGCGGTGGCCCGGGAGGTGGGAGCGAGGGTGGCGGTGCTCAATCCGATCGAGGGCCTGACCGAGGAGCAGGACCGGGCGGGCAAGGATTATCTCTCCTTGATGCGCGACAACCTCCAGTCGCTGGCTGCCGGTCTGGGTTGCACGGCTTCGAGATGAGGAACCTCTCCCCGCCCCCGGCCCTCGAGATGGAGGCGGTGGACTTCTCCTACGGGCCGCAGGCGGTCCTCTCCGACCTGAACCTGACCGTCGAGCGGGGCGACTTCCTCTTGCTCCTGGGGGACAACGGGAGCGGCAAGACCACCCTTATCAGGATCGCCCTGGGGCTCCTCAAAAACCAGCGGGGGAGGGTCCGGCTGTTCGGACGCCCTCATTCCGATCCAGCGGTCCGCGGGCGCATCGGATATGTGCCCCAGCGCTCCGGGATCTCTTCCAGGGTTCCGGCGATGGCCATCGAGGCGGTCGCCGCGGGGCGAGCGGTGGCGGGATGCTTCGGTTTCATCCGGCGCGAGGATCGCAGGGCCGCCATGGGGGCCCTGGAGCGTGTGGGTATGGCTTACCTGGCTGGCCGAAGGGTCGGCGAGCTCTCCGGCGGCGAGCACCAGCGGGTGATGATCGCCAGGGCGCTGGTCGCCGACGCCTCCCTGCTGGTGCTGGACGAGCCCGGGGCCGGGGTGGATCGAGCGGCCCGCCACCGGCTCGCCGAGCTTCTCGGAAGCCTGCACCGGGAGGGGACGACGATCATCCTGGCGGCCCATGACATGGGAGTGATGGGGCGCCATCTCACCCGAGCCGCCGTCTTGCACGAGGGCCACCTCGACGATGTAGTCCTGGAGGGGGCGAGATGCTAGAGATGCTAGAGCTGGGCTTCATGCAGCGCGCCCTGGTGGCGGGAGCGCTCGCCGGGGCGGTCGCCCCCCTGGTCGGAACCTTCGTCGTGCAGCGAAGGCTCTCTCTCATCGGCGACGGCCTGGGCCATATCGCGTTCGCCGGTGTGGGAGCGGCCATTTTCTTCGGGCTCCCCCCCCTGGCCCTGGCTCTTGCATTCTGCCTGGCGGGGGCGCTCGGGGTCGAGAGGATGCGCCGCCGAAGCCCCGAGGAGGCCGACATGGCGCTTGCTTTCTTCTTCTACGTGGCCATCGCCGGGGGAGTGGTGCTCACCACGCTGGCGGGCTCGTTCAATGCGGGCCTCCTCGGCGTGCTGTTCGGTCAGGTGCTCACCGTCTCACGCGCGGAGTTGATGGGCCTGGCGGCCGTGGGAGCCGGGGTGCTGTCCGGGGTGGCCGTCCTGTACCGGGGCCTCCTCGCAGCCGCCCTCGACGAGGATGCGGCCGAGGCGGGTGGACTCCCGGTCAGGGCCCTCAACATGGTCCTCATGGCCCTGGTGGGGGCGACGGTCGCGGTCGGGATGCGGGTGGTGGGCGTCCTGCTCATCGCGGCGCTCATGGTGCTGCCGGTGGCCGCGGCGAGGATGCTGGCCGGGAGCTTTCGCGCGGCGGTCATAGGCTCCTCGGTCACGGGGGCCGCGGTCGCGGTCGGGGGAATCGTCGCCGCCTACCATGCGGACACTCCCCCCGCCGCGACGATCGTCCTGGTGGCCGCGGCCGTGGTCCTGCTCGCGCAGCGCGCCCGGACGCTACGGTCCCGTCCCGGTCGCCGGAGGCGCGTAAGGCCCCCAGCTCCCTCGACCTGAATCCGAGTCCGGGGCTCTGATCTCGCGGCCGGCTAGAGCTAGAGGAAGCCGGTGGACAGGCCCGATAGAAGCAGGCGTATCTCGAGAGCGAAGGCCAGGGTGAGAAGCGCCCAGGCTCCCGAGGCGAGGAGGCGTTGTCTCGGGGACTCGACCGCCTGCGGCTCGGCTTCGGGCGGCAGGTAATGGGGGATCGTCAGGGTGGAGGCTGCCAGAGCTGCCATGCCCACTCCGTAGGCCCCCCAGACGAGTAGCTCCGGCCGGCCGGCCAGCACCGCGAGTGTGCCGATTCCGGCAGAGGCGGACGGAACCCAGCCTCGAGGCCCCGGGGATCCCGCCAGGGGGAGGTGATGCAGGACCGCCGCCCAGGCAATCGGGAGGATGAGGAGAGGGGCCACGAGGGAGAGGCCGACTTGGCTCAGATCCGCCCGCCGAGCCGCGACCGAGAGGGGAAGGATCCCGAGCGTCCAGACGGAGACGGTGCGCTCGCCAAGCCCGAAGGCCGCGCCCGCCACCCCGACCGAGGCCAGGCCCAGCGCCCCCTGGCCCAGAGCGGCCAGCAACGCCGCGAGTCCTCCCGCAAACGCGAACCCCCCCTCCCGCCGCCCGGCCCGAGCAAGGCGAATCCCGACCAGCCACAACACCGCCGCCGCCACGGCCAGCCCGGCCCCGCCCGATGGGCCGACCCACCAGACGAGGAACATTCCCTGCCACCACCCCACGGTCAACACTGCTGCCCGGCCCCGGGGCGCATCCCCGACCATGCCTCCAAGTCGCAGAGTGGCCGCCAACGCCCCGAGTAGCGCTCCCGGCCCGAACTGTCCCGGCGCCGGGAGGCTCCAAAGACTCGTGGCGGAATGATTGAGGGTCAGGGCGCCCGCCAGCACGAGGTCGGAGGCGGCATTGGCCAGGAAGGAGACGTGCCCGCCCTTTCCCCGCAGCACCCCCACCCCGATCAGCGCCGTGGGGATGAGAAAGATTCCTAGAAACGCCACCATGGGATTCATTCCGATGGCCACTCCGAAGCCGATGACCGCCGCGACCCACGAGGCCCCCCAGGCGCGCCCGGCCTCCATGAATCCGAAGAAGGTGAGGATCGCCCCCACAAGAAACAGGTAGGGGAGCGCTTGAGCCGGAAGCCCCGGGAGATCGTTCACAATGAGGCGCCCAAGACCGATCCGCCGGCCAAGAGGGCAAGGGTCAAGAGCATCGCTCCGGAACCGGATTCGGGCAGCCGCGCCACCCGGCTTCGCAGAGCCGATACCGCTGCCACACCCGCCGCCGTGAGCCCGAAAGAGGCCGCCACCGATGCCATCACGTTTGCGTCCACCCTTCCCCAGGTCACAGCGCCCAGTGAGGGGCCCCAGACCGTCGCGGTCACCGCCGCGCTCGCAAGAGCGGTTTCGCCCCAGTGCAGCACTCGGTCCAAGGCCTCCCGCTCGGCCGAGCCCGAGAGGGGAGGAAGGCCCTGCACCCACGCCGCGGCCGCCGCCAGGCCGACCAGGCCGACGATGACCGTGGCGGCGATCTTGAGGGGCGGGCCGATCAGGGGGCTCGGCCCTAGCACCGCCTGAGCGGCCAGGACCTCGCCCAGGTCCAGCGTCCTGAAACGCAGGGCCGCGGCCATGACGCACCAGGCCAACACGACGAACCAGGGCGCGGCGGTGGCGGCGAAGCCCCGTCGAGGATGGCTCTCGGCCACCGGCGGTCTCCAGGGTGGCGGCCAGGTCTCCTCGACGGGCTGGGTCGACAGCAGCCCGCGCCCGGCCATGGAGGCCGCCAATCCTCCCAAGAGCACGAAGACGTTGGCCCGGAGCAGGCCCAGGGCGACAGCGAGTCCGACGAAGACCCCGAAGGGGATCAGGGCGAAGATCGCTCGCCCGGCGGGACGAGCGAACCACACGCCCCGCTCGGCCGTCCGCAAGGCCCCGAAGGTGGGCTCGGAGGGGGGCCGCTCCGGGTCGAACCGGGCCGCAACCGCAACCAGGAAGGCGGCGCCGGCGAGGGCGAGGAAGATCGCGGAGAGCACCAAGGCTATCCCCGCTAGCCCGCGAACTTGCGCCCGAGAAGGTAGCAGGCTTCCAGATGGTTCCAGCAGCAGTCGATGCAGACCTCGATGACGTAGCAGCGAAACTCGTCATAGGAATCCACCAACTCCTCCACCCAGGCTTCCGGATAGACCACCCGGCCGGAGAGCCGCTTGAGCTCATCGCCGAAGATGTAGCGAACCCGGCGGAGGGAGTGCCGCGAGCAGATCGGACAACGACGGTTGAGCTCGCGGCCGACGTTGCGGGCGGCTCGCATGAGGTCGGGATGGGCGTCGCAGACGTCTCGACGTGAGACGGCGCCTCGATGGAAGCGGGCCAGGACCGCTCGCTTGACGAGCGTGTAGTCGGTGACGCCTCGAGCGCTCGCTCGCCTGGCCAGAGCCTGTCCCCAACCGCTTTTCACAGCGCGGTCATTGTACTCGTCCGCCCGAGCGCTCCAAAGAACGTGCTTGACCTCCGTCGTACAATCGCGGTCAGATATATCGACCCGATACATCTGGAGATCGGCATGCTGGACACGGCGGTGCTCGGCTTGCTCAAGGAGCGGACCATGCACGGCTACGAGCTGAAGAAAGAGCTCACCGCCAAGCTGGGTCAGTTCTGGCAGGTCTCCTATGGCAGCCTGTACCCTGCTCTCCGGCGCCTGGAGTCCTCGGGCGCCCTGGAGCGTATCTTTTCCAGCGGAGACGTGAAGCGCCGCAAGAACATCTACCGGATCACCCCCAGGGGAGAGGCGATGTTCTCCGAGGCTCTCAAGGAGCCCTTGGCGGTATCCGACGATGCCCGCTTCGGCGTCAAGCTCGCCTTCTTCCGCTACCTCAACTCGGAGGCCAGGGTGGAGGTCTTGGAGCGGCGCCGGGCCTATCTCACCGAGAAGCTGGTTCGGATTCGAGCTCAGCTCCGCACGTACCGGGAGCGCATCGACGCCTATACCTACCGCCTCATGGAGCATGGGATCGACAACACCAGAAGAGACATCGAATGGGTGGACCGTCTCATTGCCGAGGAGAAGGCGTCGGCGGGGGGGGCGGCGCCCCAGTCACTTTAGAAGGAGAGTCAGGCGATGGGAGGACGTATCCGAGTGGGCATCGTCGGCGCAGGCAACTGTGCCTCGGCCCTGGTGCAGGGAGTTGAGTTCTATCGAGAGGCGCCCGAGGGCGATGAGATTCCGGGCCTCATGCACCTGCGAGTCGGGGGGTATCACATCTCGGACATCGAGTTTTCCTGCGGGTTCGATGTGGACGCCGAGAAGGTGGGAGTGGACCTGGCGAAGGCCATCTTCTTGGGCGAGAACAACACGATCCAGTTTGCGGAGGTGCCGGAGACGGGAGTGGTGCTGTCTCGGGGACCGACCCTGGATGGGCTCGGCCATTACTACCGGCGGAGCGTCATCGAGTCGCCGGCTCCCGTGGTGGATGTGGCCAAGGTTCTGAGAGAGACCGGAACCCAGGTGCTTCTCAACTACCTCCCGGTCGGATCGGAGCGGGCTGCCCGCTTCTACGCCGAGCAGGCGCTTGCGGCGGAGGTCGGATTCATCAACTGCATGCCCGTCTTCATCGCCTCGGCTCCGGAGTGGGCCTCCCGGTTCGCCGAGCGAGGTATCCCTCTCGTCGGTGACGACATCAAGAGCCAGGTGGGATCGACCATCCTCCACCGGGTGCTGGCCAAGCTCTTCGAGGACCGGGGAGTCCATCTGGACCACACCTATCAACTAAACTTCGGCGGGAACATGGATTTCATGAACATGCTGGAGCGGGAGCGCTTGCTGTCCAAGAAGATCTCCAAGACCCGGGCGGTCACCTCCCAGCTCCGCCGGGAGATCCGTCCCCACGACATCCATATCGGCCCCTCGGACTACGTGCCCTGGCTGGAGGACCGCAAGTGGGCCCACATCCGTCTGGAGGGCCGGCAGTTCGGCAACATTCCCATGAGCGTGGAGCTGAAGCTCGAGGTCTGGGACTCCCCCAACTCGGCGGGGGTGGTGATCGATGCGATTCGCTGCGTCCGCCTGGCCCTCGACGCCGGTGTTGGGGGCCCTCTCCCGGGTCCCTGCGCCTACTTCATGAAGTCGCCTCCGGTCCAGTACTCCGATGAAGTCGCCCGTAGCATGGTGGAGGAGCTCCTCGGATCCTTCGAAGAGGGATCCCCCAGTCCAAGCCCGGCTGAGCTGAACAAGATCGGCTGAGCGCCCCCGGTCCGGTTTGTGTTGAAATCGACCCATGCCGCAACGATGGCTGGTGAAGCCCGGGCAGGAGGTCCGCCTCGACGAGATCGATCCCGCCTCGGCCGACGGCGCCCCCGGCGACCGGGCCGCGACCGAGGCGGCGCTCCCCGCCCTCCGCGAGGAGATGGCCGGCCTGCAGGACCGTCTGTGGGCCGAAGGGAAGCGCTCGCTGCTGGTGATCCTGCAGGCCATGGACGCCGGCGGGAAGGACGGGACGATCCGCCACGTCTTCAAGGGCCTCGCCCCCCAAGCCACCCGTGTCACGGCCTTCAAGGTGCCGAACGCGCTGGAGCGCTCACACGACTTCCTCTGGCGGGTTCACCTCGCCACGCCGGCCCGCGGAGAGATCGCCATTTTCAACCGCTCGCACTACGAAGATATTCTCGTCGTGGCGGTTCACGATCTCGTCCCCGAGCTGCTCTGGCGGGCGCGCTACTCGCTCATCAATTCCTTCGAAGAGCTACTCGCTCACGGCGGGACGACGATTGTGAAGTTCTTCCTCCACATCTCCAGGAAGGAGCAGGCCTCCCGCCTCGAGGACCGGCTCGCCGACCCCGCGAAGCGGTGGAAGTTCCGGAGAGAAGACCTCGAAGAGCGGGCGCTCTGGGACAGATATCAGAAGGCCTACCAGGATGCCCTCCAGGCCACTTCGACCTCAAAGGGTCCCTGGTATGTGGTCCCCGCGGACCGCAAGTGGTACCGGAACTGGGTGGTGAGCCGCATCCTCGTCGAGACGCTTCGGAAGATGGATCCGCAGTACCCCGTGCCCGAGAACCTGAGTCGGATCACGATCGACTGATCCGGGTTTCGCCCTTCCGGCGGTCGGGTAACAACCCCTCGTGAAGCTGCGTCGGGCAGGACCCGCCCCCTGGTCCCCGAGCGCGGGGACAGCCGAGACTGGAGACGGATATGGAGCAGATCGACCGCAAGAAGCTGCAGCAACTCATCGAAGGAGACTCGGCTCAGCTCGTGGAGGTCCTGCCCGCAAAGGCGTATGTCGAGGAGCACCTGCCCGGGGCGATCAACATCCCCCTCAAGAAGCTCGGCGACGAGGCCCCGAGGCGCCTCGACCCGCAACGTCCGGTTATCGTTTACTGCTACGACTACCAGTGAGACCTGAGCCCACGGGCCGCGTGGCGGCTCGAGAGCCTGAGCTTTGGCCACGTGTACGATTACGTGGCGGGCAAGGCCGACTGGATGGCCTCGGGGCTCCCGACCGAGGGTACGAGGGCTGAGGGGCCTCGGGCCGGGGGGGCGGCCGTGCGGGATGTTCCCCGCCTCCGACTCGAGGAGACCGTGGGGGAGGCGCGAGCCCGCATGGACGATGGCTGGGAGCTTGCCGTGGTCGTGAACGATCATGACGTCGTGCTCGGAACGGTCAGGACCGAGGCGCTCGGGATGGACGCCGGTCGCAGCGTCAGCGAGGTCATGGCGGAGGGGCCGAGCACCTTTCGCCCCGACGTCGCCATCGCCGAGCTGGCGAGGCGCCTGCGCCGACGGGGGATGGCGCGCGCCCTCGTGACCACGTCGGAGGGTGTCCTCATCGGGTTGGTGCGGTTGGCGGATCTGGGTGGCGAACCGGCTGAGCGCCTCGGCGATGCCGACTGAGCGGAGGCCCTCTCCTCTCGAGATCGGCTACTGGCTCTCGAGTGAGGAGCACCCGCCCGACCGCCTCGTCCATTCCGCCCGTCGGGCCGAGGAGGTCGGCTTCGCCTCGGCCGTGATCTCCGACCACTTCCATCCGTGGACGTCTCATCAGGGCGAATCGCCATTCGTCTGGACCGTCCTCGGCGCCCTCGCGCAGGCGACCGAGCAGCTCCGAGTGGGAACCGGGGTCACGGCCCCGATCCTTCGCCTTCACCCGGTGGTCGTCGCTCAGGCCGCCGCCAGCGCAGCGTGCCTGCTCCAGGGTCGCTTCTTCTTGGGCGTGGGAACGGGCGAGCGGCTCAACGAGCACGTCGTTGGTCGTGGCTGGCCGCCCGCGCGTATCCGAACCGAGATGCTGGAGGAGGCGGTCGGCATCATCCGTGCTCTCTTCCGAGGCGAGACTCTCGACCACCGAGGCCGGTACTTCTCGGTGGAGAGCGCGCGCCTCTACACGCTGTCCGAGGCTCCCCCTCCCATCTACCTGGCCGGAGGCAGCAGGCGCAGCGCTGCGGCGGCCGGCCGCCTCGGAGACGGGTTCATCGGTGACGCACCGGATACCCGTCACGTCGAGGCATTCGAGGCCGCAGGCGGGGTCGGTAAGCCTCGCCTCGGGAAGGTCACCGTCTGTTGGGCGCCCACCGAGGAACAGGCGCGACGGACCGCCCATAGCCGGTGGCCGAACGGCGCCCTTCCGGCATCGCTTCTCACCGAGCTGGCGCTGCCCCGTCACTTCGAGCAGGCCGCCAGGCTCGTGAGCGAGGACAAGGTGGCCAGGGCCATTACCTGCGGTCCGGACCCGGCGCGGCACCTCGAAGCGATCGCGCGCTTCGCCGCGGCGGGATTCGACGAAGTATATGTTCATCAGGTCGGACCCGACCAAGAGGGGTTCTTCCGCTTCTACGAGGCAGAGATCCTGCCCTGCCTCGGGCAAACCGGCAGGGCCTGCGGGTCGGCGAAGCGCTCGTGAGCAGGTCCCCCTTGTGTGAGACTCGACGTTGAGATCGATGACTCCCGCTCCCTTCAGGTGGTGACTTCGAAGAAAACAGTCGCGACGCCCGAAGATGCTCCGCAGCCGGCGACACCCGAGAGTGACAGGCGCCGGGGTATCGAGGCGCGTGTCGGGCGCGCCGTGGACCGGGTCTACCGCCGGCTCGGCGCGAACCGGGCGACGCGGCTGCCGTGGGCGGTCATCCGGACCTTCTCGCGCGCTGAGGGCGGTCTGTTGTCGGGAAGCATGGCCTACTTCACCTTCCTGTCGCTCCCACCCTTGCTCCTGCTCGCCGGGGCGATCCTGGGCTCGGTCTCGACGTCGTCCGGCGCCGGTCCGGAGAGCGCCCTGATCGGTGGCCTGGCCCGTATCTTCCCGGATGGTCGGAGCCGGGAGATCCTCGAGCAGCTCGGCCGGGCGCGGGCCGCGCTCAGCATCTTCGGAGTGATCACACTCGGCTACGCGACGAGTGGCTTCATGAATGTCTTGACGGGCTCTTTGCACCGGATCTGGGAAGTTCCCCCCCGCACCCGTAACCCGATCGGTCAACGGCTGCTCAATCTCGGTGTCATCGCTCTCCTCGGCCTCGTGCTGCTCGGCTCTGTCGCCATGACGATCTGGGTGCGCTATCTGGTGCGCTCGGTTCTGGGGGAGAGCGCCAGCCCGGTGGTCGTGCTCCTCGACCGGGTGGTCGGCCCTCTCTCGCTGTTCGTCCTGCTCCTCGTCGCCTACCGGGTGCTTCCCGCCCGGCCCCTCAGCTGGCGCGGTCAGATGCCGGGTGCCGCCTTCGCGGCGGTCGGTACCGAGTTGCTCAAGGCCGCGTTTGGGTTCTGGGCGCGACACTCCGCCGGTATCGCGGCCCTGCCCCGCTCGATGCTCTCGGCCGTCCTCGTCCTGCTCTGGCTCGGGTTCTTCAGCCAGGTCGTCCTCTACGGCGCGGCGCTGAACGCGGTTCTCTGGAAGAAACGGGAGCATCACGACGAGCAGGAGCCCGAGTCCGCCTGACGCCGGCCCGGGAAGTCGATGCCAACACGAGGTCTGCGCGGCGCTGAGCGTGGCACTGGGCTGTCGAGCGGACGGCTGACTGGTTCGAATTTTGAGCGCTTGGCCCCTCTGCGGCGCGCTCCCCGCCGATACCCTGTTGATCGGCAGGTAGGCCTCGGGAATACGCCGCCGATCGCCCCTGGGGCGGTAGGATCAGCCTCAAGTGACCCTTGACCAGGCGATTGAGCAGGAATCCCAGGTCGGCGGCCCCCACTGCTTGTCATTGTCACCCCTCGTCAGTAAAGTCGAACACATGTTCCCTTACCACCCGACGAAGCAGGCAGTGACGTGAGACGGTTGCGCTCGATCGACGAGGCGCCGGTCTCTTACCTTCTTCCCGACCGTGGCCCTGTGCCCGACCGCCCGCCCAGCCGCTGCGACATCACAGGTCACAAGGGTTCAGTCTTCTACCGGGCACACAGCTACCACACGAAGGTCCCCCCTGAGGGCATCGCCACGCTCATCGAGCACTACACCCGTCCTGGCGACATCGTCCTCGATCCTTTCTGTGGGTCGGGGATGACGGGCCTGGCCTGCTTGATAACCGGGCGACGAGGCGTGCTCTCCGACCTGTCGCCGGCTGCTGTCCACATCGCCCGCGGCTATACCAAGCGGGTCGATCCCACCCGCTTCACGATCGGGGGCGGGGAGCTGCTTGCCCGCCTCGATCCGCTCGAGAAGCAACTGTACGGGGCCTTCTGCCGGTCCTGCGGCCATCCTGGCCGCACCGAATACGTCATCTGGTCCAACGTCTACGCCTGCGCTGGCTGCGGAGGGAGCATCGTCTTTTGGGAGGCTGGGCTCGACGCCGAGAAGAGCCGAGTTCGCGAGGAGCTCGGCTGCGACGAGTGCGGGCATATCTGGCGCAAGCGCGACCTTTGGTGGCGATCGTCCGTCCCGGTCGCGATCTCCACGAGCTGCTCGAACTGTGGCCAGCGGACCCAGTCGGCCCTCGATGACTCGGAGCGCCAGAACCTCTTGTCCCTGGATCGGTCGGAGATCCACGACTGGTATCCGACCGATCCCTTCGAGTCGTGGCGGGAGATGTGGCGGGGCCAGCACCGCGATCAGGGAATCCTCAGCGCTGCCGATTTCTTCACCACCCGAAACCTCTGGGCGCTGGCGACGCTGTGGCGCGAGATCAATACAACAAGCGATGCTGAGCTGCGCGAGGCGTTTCGATTCGTGTTCACCTCAGTCGTGAACCGAGCCTCTCGCCGCTACCAGTGGAACCCCAAGCGGCCCACCAACGTGCTCACCTCCACGATGTACGTTGCGGCGTTGTCATATGAGTTCAACGTTTTCTCGCTCTTGCGTCGCAAGCTCCGCAGCGTCGCCGACCTCTGCCGAGCCACGTGGTCGCTGCCGGGAACGGCCGAGGCATGCAAGGCCCCGGCTCAGAACCTGGCCCACGTACCGGATCGCTCCGTCGATTACGTCTTCACTGACCCTCCGTTCGGCTCGAACATCTTCTATGCGGACTCCTCGTTCCTGTGGGAGGCCTGGCTGGGCGAAAAGACGGATCCCAACCAAGAGGCGGTGGTCAACCGGTCGCTCTCGCACGAGAACGGCGGGAAGAGCGTCCACGACTACGAGAAGCTGATGACCGCTGCATTCGAGGAGATCAGCCGGGTTCTACGGCCCGGAGCATGGGCAAGTGTCATGTTTCACAACTCGAGCGATGAAGTGTGGAGCGCACTCCAGCGAGCGAGCGACAGCGCCGGGTTCGAGATCGGCGCCGCAGTGGCTTTCGATAAGAGCCAGCCGTCCTTCAAAGGAGTCAAGGCCATCCTTACCGGCGAGCGCGTTCCCTCCTTCGACCTGGTGCTACACTTGCGCCACCCTGGCGTCCGGCCGAAACGGAAGCGGGGACCGGGGGCTCCCGCCCGCGAGGGGGAGGCCGGGCTGGTGCAGGAGCGGCTCACGGCCCACCTCGAGGCGGCGCCACGGTCCCGGCGCACCACTCCCTACCTTCACTCCCTCGTGATGCGGATCCTCTTGGAGGAAGGCCTCTCATTGGAAGGCTGGACGTATCAGTCGGTAGAAGATCTCTGCGCCCGGGCATTTGCGTGGGACGGCTCCGGATGGCTCTTGCGCCGCAAGGATGCCGGCCAGTGAGCCGCGAACGTGAGAGTCGGACCCGCGCCATGCCCTTGCCCAGCGTGGTAAGCGCGCCGAAGAACGGGGTCGCCTACCAGGTCCACAGCTATCCGACGAAGCTCCCGCCTGGCGCCATCGCGCCATTCCTGGAGGCCTGCACGAGTCCTGGCGCGATGGTGCTCGACCCCTTCTGTGGCTCCGGCATGACCGGCGTCGCCGCTCTCTCAGCGGGTAGATCTGCGCTCCTGTCGGACCTTTCGCCGGGAGCCGTCCATCTGGCCCGGAACCATACCCACCGTGGCGACCCGACACGGCTACTTGCTGGCCTCAACGGTCTCGACGAGGAGTGGATGAGCCAGCGAGAACGCGAGCTGTACGTCGAGACCTGTCCTCGTTGCCGGGCGCTCGGCTTGGTCCGGCACACGATCTGGAGCGACGTGATCACCTGCCGGAGCTGCGGTGAGGAGATCGTCCTCTGGGACTTCGCCGACGAGAACGGTCGCGTGCCGCGGTCCCTGCGCTGCCCCTCGTGCTCGAGGTGGGCGCCGCGCGCCGGGGTTGCTCCTGTCCGCAGTGAGCCCGTCAGCCTCACAGTCGCGTGCGGGGGTGGGTGCCGTACCCTCCAGACCGGCCCGGCGACCGCGGAGGCGCGCCGGCGACTCCTTACCCCTGAAAGCTGGCCCGTGACCGCTTGGCACCCCAGCGACCCGGTTGACCCCCATCGCGAGATGTACCGACGCTCGGCACTGCACCTTCATGGCGTGCGCAACGTCGCCGACTTCTATCTCCCTCGCGCAAGGCTGGCGCTGGGCGAACTCTGGGCGCGCATTCATAACGTGGCGCCGGGAGCGGTGCGGGAAGGGTTGTGTTTCGCCTTCACCAACGCGGCGTGGCACGCCAGCCGGATGCGCCGTTACAACACGCGTGGGGGTCAGCGGCCGCTCACCGGCACGCTCTACATCCCTCAGCTCGTGGCGGAGGCGAATGTGTTCGAGATCTTCCGCCACCAGGTTCACCGGATCGCACGCTACTACCGCGCATTTCAGTCACGTGGAGGGTGCGTCGCCGAGGTGCGTCGCTCATCTGCAACCGACCTGTCCTGGATTGCGGATCGAAGCATCGACTACGTGTTCACCGACCCCCCGTTTGGATCGAATATCTTCTATGCGGACTGCAACCTCATTTGGGAGTCCTGGCTGGGCGCAACCACCGATGTCGCTCAAGAGATCGTCGTCAACCGCTCCCGTGCTGGCGCCTTCGGGGGCAAGGCGGTAGGCGACTACGAGCGGCTCCTGGGTCAGGCCTTCAAGGAGATCAGCCGCGTCCTGCGTCCGGGAGGTAGGGCGAGCGTGGTGTTCCACAACTCGGACGATCAGGTATGGAGCGCGTTGATCCGTGCCGCCCAGGCTGGGGGGCTGCAACAGAGCGAGGTGTCGCTCGTTGACAAGGTACAGCGATCGATGAAGGGATACCGAGGCCGGAGCGGGCGGGAGCTCGTCCCGTTCTACGACCTGGTCATCACGTTCACCGCGGGTCGCTCCCGCGCCTGCCATCTGAACGGCGCGGGAGAGATCGCCGTCGAGGCCGTGCGCGAGCATCTCGCAGAGGCCGACCGCAGGGGTCTGCCGATCGTCTGCAGGGAACGAAGCCTGGAGTATCTCTACTCTCTCGCCGTGGGGGGCGTGGTGCGCCAAGGGGGGCGCCCGGACGGACTATCCTTCCGGGCATTCGAGATGCTCTGTGGCGGGCAATTTTCGCGCAAGGAGCGACATTACTCGCTGTCTCGTGCTACCGCTACCGCTACGGCGTGAGCCAGCCTTGCATACCATCGCACGGATGCCTTTCGGGAAGCAGTTCAGCCCCGAACAGATAAACCTCCATGAGGTGCTCGAGCTTGCCGCGACCGCGAACGGTGACTGTCGCCAGTTCCAGGAACTTATCTTGGCCAGATATTTCAGCACCCGGCCAACCAGCCGGGGAAAACTTGCAATGAACACGAGGATCGCCATGCAGCAGTACGGGCTGCTCGATGCCCACTGTCAGCTCACCAAGGTAGGTCGGCAACTTGAGGCGATGCCGGACGGATCAAAGGACCTCTACGAGGGATTCGCCCGTCACATCCTTCTGGATTGTCACGGCGCCCAGCTTCTCCAGGCGGTAGCGACGGCGATATCGAGAAATGTGGCGCTTACTGCTCCCAACATCGCCGAGCAGCTAGCGATGATGGGCATCGACGCCGGGGGCCGAAGCGGAGAAAAATTAAACCCCATGCGGCTGTGGCTCGAGAAGGTCGGCGTCTTTCGAAAGCGCTGGGAGATCGACGAGATCGCGGTTGAGCGGATCCTCGGCACTCCCCCTGCCACGATCGAGGTCTTGGCCGGCCTCACGTGGGAGCAGCGGCAGTTCCTGGCGGCCCTGACCAGCATCCTCGGCCCCGAAAAGCAGTATTCGTCGGCGGAGGTGGCAAGGCTCGCGGAGCAGCGGTCCTCTATTCGCTACGACCTCAAGCAGCTTCCCAAGAAGGTCCTTTTCCCCCTGGAGAGTGCGGGCTTTCTCGCGACCGCCAAGACGACCATCGGCCGGGGCGCCAAGCCCTACCTCGTGCAGGTTACAGAGCTCGGAGCGCGAGAGGTGCTGGAACCGCTCTTGCGGAACCTCGCTGGGCTGGCAGAGCCGCTCGACTCGCGAGTGCTTCGCCGGTCACTCGGGGAGCTGCTCGCAGAGGTGCGTAACCCCTCCCTGGGCTCCGACCGCCGGGGCAAGGCCCTCGAGGGCGTCGCCCTCCAGGTGATCCTGGCCCTCGGCCTTCGTTTCGCACGGTGGCGAAAGCGGGCCAACGAGACCGGGGGGGCGGAGGTTGATCTGGCGGCGTTCCAGACCAACGGTCGCTTCAGCGTCTGGCAAGTTCAGTGCAAGGTCAGCGCGATGACTGGCCGCGAGGCGGTCGATCGTGAGATGGGGGTGGCGCGCCTCTTACGCTCCAACGTCATAGCCTTCGTGAGCGCCGGGTCGGTGGGGACCGCCCCCAGGAAGGCGGCCGAGAGCTACATGAGGGCCACGGGCGTCAATCTCATCTTCGTCGATGGCGCCGACCTCGATGCAATCGCTCGAGGAATCCCACCCGCGAAGCTCATCGACCAGCAGTTCCTGGCAGTGGAGAAGATCCGCGGCCCACGTCCTGCGAATACTTCCCGTTGTGGGC
>JBOGWM010000038.1:0-37396 GCA_050693695.1 Actinomycetota bacterium | reverse complement strand
GGCGTTCAGCCCCGACGGCAAGACCGTCGCCTCCGCCGGAGGACGCGATGGGATGGTGCTGCTGTGGCCGGTTACTGTCGATGCGTGGATTCGGCACGCTTGCGCGCTGGGCGGGCGCAACCTGACTCAAGAAGAGTGGAATCGGTTCGTGGGCTCCCGCAGGCCGTACGTGCGAGCATGTGCCCATCTGCCATCTGGGTCTGGTGCTCCTAAGCAGGCGCCTGCAGCGACATACCGTCCAGAGTGAGAAAGAACCGCGAGGCAAAGTTGCTGGTCGTGTCGATTCCAATCTTGTTGGCTCCCTGGCATGGAGTCATCACAGGGAACTAACAACATGGAAAACAGGTTTGACCTGGCGGCCCGCCGAGCAACGCGGACAGCACCTTGCTCGGGGTGCTCGAGGTAAGCGCCTAACGACTAGGTGTTCGGCCGCGAGATTGGCTCCACCATCCCGGGCCCGGTAGTGCTGGTGTGCCTACCGCACCAGCCCCGTTGCGGAGCTCGTGCCGGAGCCCTCTGTGACAACGTGACGTGAGACAACTTCCCCGCCGAAACTACTGACCTCGAGGGCGAGGAGACCGATCCGTTGACCACCACCGTGACAACCCTGCCCGCGCGCGCCGATGCTGGAGCCGTGAGCACCCGCCCCCCGGACCCCGAGGTGCCGGAGAAGCCGAAGCGCCGGAGGTTTACAACCGAGTACAAGCAGCGGATCCTCGCCGAGGCCGATGCCCTGCCCGAGGGCGGCATCGGGGCGCTGCTCAGGAGAGAGGGCCTGTACTGGTCGCACCTCGTCGACTGGCGCCGCCAGCGGGCCGGGGGAACCCTCGGCACCGCCAGGCCCGGCCGGCCCGCCAGGGATCCCAAGGACGTGGAGCTCGAGGCCCTGCGGGCGGAGAACGAGCGGCTGCGCCAGCGGGTCGAGCAGGCCGAGGCCGTGATCGATGTCCAAAAAAAACTCTCTCGGCTGCTTGGGATCGACTCGGAGACGACCAGGCGAGGCGGCAGGTCATGATCGCCGCAGCGGAGGAGCTCGCCGTGACGGTCGGTGCCAAGCCCGCCTGCGACGCGCTGGGGGTTGCCCGGGCCACCCTGTACCGGCGTCGCAAGCCGCCTGCACCCGCAGAAGAGAAGAAGCCCCGGCGGCCTTCTCCCCGGGCGCTCAGCCCCACCGAGCGCCAGGCGGTCCTCGACGCCGCACACTCGGAGCGGTTCGCCGACCTCGCACCCGCCCCGATCGTGGCGACACTGCTCGACGAGGGCCGCTACCTGTGCTCGATCCGCACGATGTACCGCATCCTCGCCGAGGACGGCGAGGTGCGGGAACGCCGCAACCAGCTCCGCCATCCCGCCTACTCCCGCCCCGAGCTGCTGGCGACGGGTCCGAACCAGGTCTGGAGCTGGGACACGACGAAGCTGCTCGGGCCGGTCAAATGGACGTACTACTACCTGCTCGTGATGCTCGACATCTTCTCCCGGCTGGTGGTGGGCTGGATGCTGGCGCCGCGGGAGGACGCCGAGCTCGCCAAGGTGGGCGTGGAACTGCTGCCCGACGTTGGTGCTGGTGTCATGGATGGCGGGCAGGCAGTGCAGGTATTTCACGCTGGCATTCTTGGTGTGGGCCAACAGGTCTGAGTCGACCCGATAGGGCAGCAGCAGCGCGACCCGGTCCCGCCACTGGTCCGAGCGTTCTCCGACCCGTATCCAGGTGTCGGTGTAGACGAAATCAGCACCCCGCACGCCCTCCTCGACGTCGTCGGTGTCGATCGTCGTGCCGCCGGTGGCGCGACAGATCCGCTCAGCCACCTCCCGCACGGCTGGGGCGCTCGCCAGGACCTTGGGCGACACGATCCGCACGGTCATGCCCAGCGACGCACCGGTGATCCGTAGCGAGTTGGCGACATTGGACCGGCCGTCCCCGAGGAACGCCACGCACAGGTCGGGCCACGCCCTGCCGCCAGAGTGCTCGCGCATGGTCAGCATGTCCGCGAGGACCTGGGTGGGGTGCCACAGATCGGTCAGCGCGTTCCAGACCGGCACGCCGGCCCACCTCGCCATGATGGCCACCGCGTCCTGACGCCGGGCGCGATACGCGATTCCGTCGTACATCCCTCCCAGCACCCGACCGGTATCCTCGACCGACTCCCGCACACCCAGGTGGCAGCTGGCCGGGTCCATGTAGCAGGCCGTTGCACCTTGATGGGCGGCGGCGACCTCGAACGCCGACCGAGTGCGCGTCGACGGCTGCTCGAACACCAGCGCGATCGCCTTGCCCGACAGCACCGGACGCTCGCTCCCCGCGCCTCGAGCGGCCTTCAGCCGGCAAGCGAGATCGAGCAGATCCCGGACCTCGGCCGGGTCCAGATCACCGTCCTGGACCAGTCCCCGGATCGCCACCATGACCGTTCGCCCTCCGCTAAGAGACAGTAACTGGGTTGGAAAGATCCGGGCTAGGAGTAGTCGGGGATTTCCGTGAAGAGTAGCCCGCACGGGTAGATGAGGTTGAAGACCGGCATTGGGATCGCCTCCGCAAATCGCAACAGCCAGAGGCCGGAGTCTTCGAACTGAGGCTGCTCCCCAGCTTCGATGGCCTGGCAAACGTCTGTGGTCAACCCGACCTTCTCTGCCACTTCCTCGGGCGATTGTTCCCTTTTGGTTCGGCTATTGCGGATAAGCGTTGCCGTCTGTCCGGGCGTGACATCGGCCGACTTGCCCGTCGGTGACACCAACTGGCTCATCGGCGTCTTGAGCGCCACCGACATATACCCCCAGACGGTGCCCCATTGTTCCAGGAGGGACGTCCCCGACTCCAGTGCCTCATACTTCTCCTGCGACAGCTTCAAACGGGATGCCATGGCCTGGACGGAGAGGCGCGCCCGTTCCCGTTCCTTTCGGAGCACTGATCCGAGTTCCATGTCCTGGCTCCTAACTCATGACGGGACTGCAGCTTCAGGGCCCCGCAGGCCGAACAGGTCATTCCATCATTGCCATGATCCGGATTGAGGAGGTTTGGTTGTCCAATTCATCTCCTACGTATTCAGCGTCGGACATGAAGGATTTGCTCGCGCCTCGGTAGCCAGCGTCGGCATACAGGGTCACCGTGTACCCCCATCCGTAGGGTCCGCCGTCGTTGGGCATCTTCAGTGAGCTGATCGTGTCGTTGCCCACCCCGTTGTTGACCATCAGATCCCCTATGTCGTAGCTCGCGTCTTTGCCGGCCGGCAATTTTTGGCTCGCATCGAGCCCGGCATAGACTTGCTCGGCGGTCTGCGCGATCGCCTGCCGCACGCCACCCGCCTCCCGTGGGGACAACGGTTCCGAACACGGTCGACGTTGTGATGTTGAGACGCCCCGTTGGCGGAGGGCGAACGGTCATGGTGGCGCTTGGCTACGTCTACTCCGTGAGCATGTGAGGGCGCTGTCGGACGTGGTCGTCGGCGAGTTCATCGACAAGGCAAGCGCCGATGATCTGTGGGCTTGAGGCGCGTCGCGGCGTCGAGAGGGTGGGCGTGGAACTGCTGCCCGACGCCCCACTCAGCAACTGCGCCCTCGGGTGGAGAAACTCAACGGGCATCGGGGGTTATCAATGATCGGACGCCGCCTTCAATGGGGTGGTTCCGCACCAGCAACCGGTCGGTGAAGCGCTGCGTGATGGCAAGGTCACCGACCAGGCTCAAGAGCCTATCGTTACTCTTCGTTCCATTGCTGCTCGAAGGAAGTGGAATCGGAAGAGAGGGGGCGTTGGGCATGGCGGCGACTCCTCGACCTCCGCCAGCGGAGACCACACAGTACGGCTGTGGGACGCCGCCACGGCAAACCGCTCGGCCAACCCCTCACCGATGATCAAGTACATTGCGGCGCTTGTGAACTCGGCACCGGTGCACTGGGCCCAGGGAGCCGAAGACCTCCCGCACCGCGGCCCGAAGTCCCTTACCACCGTCGATCACGCACAGGATCCCCCGGGAGAAGTCAAGCCCCCGCCCGACCAGGTCCGACAGCAGGGAGGCGCACACCGTTTTGCTCTCCGTCGTGCCTTCCCGCAGGCCGAGGAGGTGCTTTCTGCCTTGGGTATCAACGCCGATGACGCACACCATGGTGTGGTCGGCCTCCTCGATGCCGTCGGCGAACAGGGCGCAGATCGATAACCCGCAGAGGTCTTTGGCCATGAGCTCGGCGAGGGCGGTGGCGGTGCGGGCCACGAAGCGGCGGGACACCGCCGAGCGGGAGGTCGCCGAGGCCTCCAGGTCGTCGCCGACCGGCTCGAGCGTCGTCTCGTAGTTGCGGGTGGAGACCCCGGCGAGCAGGCAGGCCATGGTCTGATCGGACAGCAGCTCCTCGCCGGCGAAGGCCGCCCAAGTCGGCAGGGCAACCTCGCCGCCGGCGACCCCGCGTACCCGTGGCCGGGCGACCGCGACCTTGCGTCCCCCGAGCGTCACGCTGGAGGCCTGCTTCCCGTGGCGGTAGGCGGCCCAGCCGGCGGGGTCGTGGCGGCCCTTGGGACCGGCGATACGGGCGACGTCCTCCTCGAGCAGGGTGCGGAACACCTCCAGCCCTACTCCCACGGCGAAGGCCAGCAGGCCTTGCCTGGCCTTCCCGGCGAGGGAGGCGAGCTCGACCGTCACCCGGTCGGGAATCTCGATCTTGTGGCAGCCCGGCTCCCCGCCGAGCGGAATCCGTTTAATCTTGGCCATTGGCGGTTCCTCCTTACTCTCCACCCGTGACCTATCACGGGTGGAGGACCGCCACCTGTTTTTCTACGGATCCCGGGACAATCTCCATAACGCTGCGAAGAGGACGATCATCGCGCGCGACTCGGTCGGCCTAGAGCCAACGCAGACACCTCGGCTCAGCAGAGCCCATAGGGCGTGGCGATAGGCAGGACAGAAGAGTCGAGTGACGGCGACGGGCTGGAACTGGCCGATCGCCTTGTTGTGTTGCCCCGAAGGGGCCATCCGACCCGAGACTTCGCTCGGGTCGGATGTAGGGCTCTTGGCTCGGGTAGCTGTCACCCGCCGCCGGCTACCTGGGGCGGTCAGAATCTAACGTTACTTTTCGTTCTGTTGCCGCTCGACGGCCTGACAGCCGGGGACCTGATCGAGGCCCTCCTTCGTTCAAGCCTCAAGCCTCAAGGGGTGAGGTAGAGTTCGGTCATGGCCTCCTCCGCCCCCATCCGTCCCGGCGAGCGCAGGGACATCGCGGACTACTACGAGCAGACCTGGCTCGATTACCGGATGATCTGGCTCAACCCGAAGAACCGGGCCATCCACTTCGGCTATTGGGATGACAGCGTCACCAACCATTCTGAGTCCCTGCTCAACATGAACCGGGTGCTGGCCCGCCACATCGATCTCAAGCCCGGGCAGCTCGTGTTGGACGCGGGTTGCGGGGTGGGCGGGACCGCGATGTGGCTGGCGGAGCACCACGACGTGAACGTCGTGGGGATCACGATCGCTCCCAGCCAGATCGTGCGGGCGCAGCGGTACACGGCCGAGCGGGGGCTCGAGCGAAGGGTCCGCTTCGGCCTCCAGGACTACTGCCGGACCGCGTTCGCGGACGAGACTTTCGACGCGGTATACGGCCTCGAGAGCATTAATTACGCCACGGACAAGCGTGACTTCATCCGCGAGGCCTTCCGGATCCTGAAACCCGGCGGAAGCTTGGTCGTCCAGGATGGGTTCCGGGTGGAGCGACCCTTCTCGAAGGAGGAGCACGACCTGCAGCGCTCCTGGCTTTCTGGATGGATGGTTCCCAATCTGGCCTCGCGGGAGGAGTTCGCCACCTGGTCGGCAGAGGCGGGCTTCGTCGATGTCACCGAGGAGGACTGCACGACCAACGTGGCGCGCTCCTGCCGGCGACTCCACCATGTCACGGTCGCCTGCTATCCGGCCGCCAAGCTCCTGCACAAGCTTGGGGTTCGCTCCGACATCCAGCACGGCAACGTGCGAGCGGCCCGCGACCAGTGGCGGGCGATGCGCCGGGGCCTCTGGGGCTACGGGATCGTCACCGGCCGCAAGCCTTAACTTAGCTCCATGCCTCCCCGGTTTTCGAGGACGTGCCGGCGGCCGATCTCCCGAAACTCGGCCCCCCCGGCCCTCCGATAGGCCCCTGAGGAATGATCAGGTCACAGCTCTCCCGGAGTTCTCCTCACCCTCTGCTATCCGAAGATTGTCCGCTTCTTTCCCCTGAACTATCGGCAGAATCGTCCAGTGACCGGCCACGCAAGCCACCGTGACGTGGGTGATGGCTCCCCTGGGATCCTTCCTGAGACGATCCTGGATCTCTGCTATTCCGTTGCAGATCGGACATGGGACGAGGTCCATTATTTTAGCCTCTCGCCGACTCTACAGCCCTTGCTCCCGGTGCCTGCGAACGTTAGCGAAGCCCCCTTGGAGAGCCATATCAGCCCTGGTCCGTACACTCGTCCGAGAAGTCCGGCCAATCTGGCCTCAACCTGGAATTGCTCAACCCACAAGGGATACTCCGTCTCTTCTTCTCGCTCTTCAGGCGCCATGAGCCATGAAGAAATGTTGACAGGCAGAGCATCCATAGTAAATAGTGCTAGCATCCCAATATAGGCGAGGACACTAACAACACCTTAAAGGTGGACTTGGGGGCATTTTGGTCTTGGTGCTCGCTTTATGTCGACGGGTGTATCCCTACCCCGGCGCGAAGCATCGGGGAGCTGAAGCTGCGCCGGCGGCTGCGGTATCGGACCCCCCAGGCCCATGACATCGGCGAGGAGGCGCACCATCGCCTCCTGCACCAGATCCCCCGCCTGGCCCAGGCGACCATTCACGCGAGCCCCTGCCCCCATGACGGCCGCGACCCCCACGCCTCGACGGCCCACCACTTCGGGGCAGCGCCGCTGCCGGGCCGAGAGACAAGCCGCTAACAGGAGTTGGGGGTCCTGAGAAACAGCTACGTGCCGATGGTGAACTCGACCTTGTCGTCCCCGCAATCGGAGGTGACGAAGAAGACATGGGTTCCGCCCGGGAGCTTGTGAACGAACTGTACGCTGATCTGGTCGTAAAATTCCGCCCCGCCGATGCCATTGCCGTCGAAGCCCCACTTGACGCTGTGGCCGCCGGTCCTTTCTTCAACGTTTCAATTGCTCGGTGATCAGCGTGAGACGTCGATGACCACTCTCGTCGGACCAGTGAGGGTGAAGACCTTGACGTCGGCGGTGTGCCGCAGCCCGAGGCCGACACCAAGCACGGCCTCGAAGTCGCCGGTGATCGCGACCGCCATGACGTTGACCAAGTTCCTCGTGCGGAACTTGCGCGGGCCGGTATAGGTGGGGTTGCCCGCCTCGTCGTGTGCGGCGGCGGGTTCGGCCCTCACCGCGACGAACTGGCATCCGGTGAGCCATACCACCTCACCGCTTCCGTCCTCGATCAGCTCATCGACGAGCTCGAAGGTGGCGCCCGGTTGTACGCCGTTGAAATCAAGCACCACACGATCGAAGGTGTCGTGCCTGCCGGTTCTGATGTTGGTCAGCTCGGGGGTGATCGGAGTGCTCATACGGCGGATACCTCTTTCCGTGACGAAGGGCCTAGCTTTGGACTTACCGATCGGAGTACGTCTACTCCCTGTCGGCAGTTTGGGTGCCGTCCTTGAGCCCGGAGCAGGCTGGCGGGGATGGGTGACGATCTGCGATGCCAGTCAATTCCTGCAACGAGCAAGGCGAGGAGTGCACCGCCGCCGATGCGATCATGCACGGTGACCACCCTCTCCCTACATAACACTCTTTGGCGAGGGGAGGCCGGATCATCCATCCAGCCAGGAGAGCTCAAGGTACCCGGTGGTGTGTCTCGTCCACGGGTGTTTCGCGTATCGCCTGCCGCTCGATATCCTCGAGGTCCTCGGGAGAGAGGGACGACGTCGCCGGCGCGGATCCACCCGTCTAGCTGCTCGGAACGCCGTCCCCGGCGAGCGTCCACGCCACGCGAGTGCGGACAGCTTCGTGCCGAAGCGTTCGACCCTCCTCTCGGTCTCGCCGCCACAGCCGGCGAGACCGCCCGAGCAGCCCTCTGATGGCGAGGGCTTACTCGATGACTATACTCTCCGTATTGCTAGGTTCGGCTATAAAACTGCAATAGTCACTTTTGTAATCTCCCTGCGAGATAGAACAGGCAAGAGAACCACGAGGAGGTGGACGACAAAGAGCGTTCGCCGCAGAAAAAGAAAGGAGCCAAAATGTCTGCAGAACAAGATCCTGAGGCGCTCGAAGCTCGGCGACGCGCTGGGGCTGGCCTGAACGCCTGCAGTATCGTCGACGCGGTGCGGGTTCGGCGCGAGCCGAATACGACAAGCGACATTCTCGGTCTGTTGAACCGGGGAGAGTGTCGCCCGTATATCACCTCTGCATTTGGTGGGGAATACTCTGGTTGCCCCAACGATTTGAGCCCACTATGGGATCAGATTCAATGGCTGCCAAACGTTAGGGGATGGGTTGCAAGCGGGTGCGTCGAGCTCCGCTAGGGTTGGGTCGGAGGTGAAGCACCTCAATCAAGGGGTGGCCTTTCTGGAGCCGGACAGGATTCAGGTCTGTCCGGCTCCTTTGCCAGCCAAGTCAGGTGGCGTTGTCGTCGACCGCTTCGTGGTCGGCCGTCACGGACTCCGGCTCTCGAGGGGGCAAGTGCCGGTAGAGGCTGGAGCGCGTGATGCCGGTCTTGGCCACGATGTCCGCAATCGTGTGGCCCTGCCCACGCAGCAGGCGGTTCTGGCGTAGCCGAGCAGAGCGTGGAGGCCCAGCCGGTCGGTGGTGGCGCCGGACTCGGCTGCCGGAGGTCCCTCGCAAGTCCTGAAGCAGCGGCTGCCAAACGCCCAAAACGACGTTTCCGGGGCAGACTTCGAGAAAACGACGGGTCCCGTTCTCGCGTTCCGGGGGAAGCGCCTAACTGCTGAACGAGCATTGAGCCATGTTCGGGCTGGGGTCAACTCGTGTCTTCAGCTTCACGGCGGGGACGAACCCCCATGCCTTCAACTCAGGTTCAGCTCGAACCCGGTCTCCCTGTGTGTAGTACCAGATGTTGTTGCGCCCGGCGTGATGCTCTCCAAAGACCCAACATGCGAACCAGCTGTCTTTGGTCTTCAAATCTCCAACCACAGGACTCGAGGATTGGGCTTCCCTGTACACAGAGGTGCCGGGTACATTGGGGCACCTCCAGACCTCCTCCCAGGGGCGGTTACGCCGGACATCGTAGTGCTCCTCCGACAAGCGAGTGCACTCGCCTCGGGGCGACGGCGCTATCGAGGTTAGCGGCGGGATGGGCGGCGCCGATGGAGCAGGTCTCCCGTCGTATCTGGCAAAAACGAAAGGTAGAACTATGCCGAGAATCGCGACTGGGGGCCCCAGAATCGCAGCGATCTGGACCCAACGGTTGAGATCCCGCCAACTTCTCATGTGCGCTTTGGGATCGCACCTTGAGCTCGCATCCCCGGAGTATGAACGGTCAGCGGCGTCTAAGTCGTCGAACGCAACCCGAGTCAGACCTGTAGTTTGCCTATGACCGTTAGCGCAACTGTAGGCCGTGGCAAGGCCCTCGGAGTCCTCCAGCCGGGCTCCCGCCAACAGGGGACGGCGCTACCCTGCTGAGATCCTCACCCCGGAGGAGGTGCGGGCCCTCATCTTGGCCTGCTCCCCTAAAGCCCCAACCGGCATCCGCAACCGGGCGCTCATCGTGGTGATGTACCGGGGAGGCCTGCGACTCCACGAGGTCAGAACGCGGCTGCTTTGCGGCTGGTGACAGCCTCCTTAACACCGTCCCTACTATTGGTGAAGCGTGCCCGAGCCGGGCGATCATCGCACTCCATCAGTAATGGAGAGTTCATGCTAACGAAACCGAGTCGCCATAGTGGAGTGAAGGCGACAGTTGCGGCGGACTTCCTTGCCTCTCTCGTCGTCTTCTTGGTGGCCCTCCCGCTCTGCCTGGGAATCGCGCTGGCTTCGGGTATGCCCCCCGCACTCGGACTGGTCACCGGGATCGTCGGAGGGTTCGTGGTCGGGTTCCTCCAGGGCTCTCCCCTCCAGGTGAGTGGCCCGGCAGCGGGGCTCACGGTCATCATCTTCGAGATCGTGCGGGAGCGCGGAGTCGCTTTCCTGGGAGCGACCGTCCTCGCGGCGGGGATCCTCCAACTCGTCGCCGGTCTGCTCCGGGGTGGGCGGTGGTTTCGCGCGGTCCCCCCGGCAGTCGTCCACGGGATGCTGTCGGGGATCGGGATCCTCATCGTGGGCAGTCAGTTCCACGCCATGATCGATGACAAGCCGAGGGAGGGCGGCTTGGCGAACCTCCTTGCCATTCCGGAGAGCCTCGCCAAGACGTTCACCGTCCGGCAGGACTTGCCTCACACCGAAGCCGCAATCGTGGGTCTCATCACGCTTGTGGTGATTGTTGGCTGGTCTCGCTTCGTGCCCGCCAGGCTGCGGGTGGTCCCCGGAGCCCTGGTGGCGGTGACGGTGGCCACGGCGGTTGTGAACCTCCTCGGTCTGGCCGTGGCCCGAGTCGAGATCCCTCGAAACATCCTCGCCGAAGCGATCCGTCCCCACCCTCACGACCTCTTTGACCCGCGCGTGTGGATGACCGCGCTGGGCCTTGCTGTGGTCGCCAGCGCCGAAACCCTTCTTTGCGCCAGCGCGCTCGATCGGCTGCACCGCGGTCCTCGGTCCAATTACAACCGCGAACTCGCCGCCCAGGGAATGGGCAATGCAGTCTGCGGATTGCTGGGGTCGCTTCCGATGACAGCAGTCATCGTGCGCTCCAGCACGAACGTGCAGGCCGGGGGCCGCACGCGGGCCTCGGCCATCATGCACGGCGTCTGGATTCTCCTCTTCGCCACGCTGGGCCGGGACGTCCTTCGCCTCGTCCCCATCTCGAGCCTGGCCGCCGTGCTTGTGGTTACGGGATGGAAGCTGGTGGACCGACACGCCGTGCGGGAGCTGTACCGCCACGGGCGTTCCGAGCTCGTCACCTACACCGTCACCGTGGCCACGATTGTCGCCACCGACCTGCTTGTCGGCGTGCTCGCCGGCTTCGGCGTCGCCGTGGCCCTCCTGCTCTTGCGGCTCTCGCGGCTGCACATCGACGTCGAGCACGTGCCCGAGCAGGACCTGAGCCGACTCCACCTGCGGGGCTCCGCCACGTTCCTGAGCCTCCCCGACATCGCCGAAGCTCTCGACGGCATTCCCGCAGACGCCGAGGTTCACGTGCATCTCGATCAGCTCGCCCACCTGGATCATGCAGCCCTCGAGATCCTCGCGAACTGGGAGCGGACCCACGAGGAACGGGGCGGTCGGGTGATGATCGACTGGGACGACGTCCACCGCTGTCGCCGCTTGGGATCCCGTCGCCGCTGATCACCAAGAGTGCGGTTCAGAGTGAGGCGGCGAACGAGGTAGTGGACGGAACCACAGAGGCGCGACCCCCCCTGGCCCGGCGACTCGGGATGCTCGACGCGACGCTGATCGGTCTGGGTTCGATGCTCGGCGCCGGCATATTCGCCGCCTTCGCCCCCGCGGCCCGTGCGGCTGGCGCCGGCCTGCTGATCGGGCTGGCGCTCGCCGGGGTCGTGGCCTATTGCAACGCCACCGCCTCGGCCCAGCTTGCCGCGGTCTACCCCACTTCCGGCGGCACGTACATCTACGGGCGAGAGCGACTCGGGGAGTGGTGGGGCTTTCTCGCAGGCTGGGGTTTCGTGGTCGGCAAGACGGCCTCGTGCGCGGCGATGGCCCTGACATTCGCCTCCTACGTCGCACCCGGCTACGAGCGGCCCGTAGGGATCGCCGCCGTCCTCACGTTGAGCGGGGTCAATTACCGGGGCGTGACCGGGACCGCAGGGCTCACCCGGGTCCTGGTGGTCGTGGTGGTCACCGCTCTTGGCCTGGTGGTCACCGCGAGCCTGCACGGGGACGCCAACCCGAGCAACCTCACCGCCTGGGCGGCGGGCGGGTGGTACGGAGTCCTGCAGTCCGCCGGATTGCTGTTCTTCGCGTTCGCCGGGTACGCCCGCATCGCCACGATGGGTGAGGAGGTCCGGGAGCCGCACCGGACAATCCCGCGCGCCGTCCTCGTGGCCCTTGCCATCGCCATGGCGCTCTACGCGCTGGTCGCCGTCGCCGTGCTGGCCGTACTCGGCCCGGACCGGCTCGCAGCATCCACCGCCCCGCTGGCCGAGTCGGTGCGGGCGGGCGGCTGGGGCTGGGCGAGCCCGTTCGTTGGCATCGGGGCAGCCGCCGCGAGCCTGGGCGCGCTGCTCGCGCTCATCGCCGGCATCGGCCGTACCAGCCTCGCCATGGCCAGCCACGGGGACCTGCCCGGCTGGCTCGCCGCGGTGCATCCCCGATTCCGGATACCGCATCACGCCGGGGTCGCCCTGGCCATCGCGGTCTCGGTGCTCGTCTGGATCGTGGACCTGCGAGGGGCGATCGGTTTCTCGTCGCTCGGGGTGCTCATCTATTACGCCATCGCCAACGCCTCCGCTTTCACCCAGCCCCCCGAGCAGCGCCGCTGGCCCCGCGCCCTCCAGGGCGCCGGCCTGACCGGCTGCCTCATCCTGGCGGCGACACTGCCGCCGTCCGCGATCCTCGCCGGCCTCGGCATCTTGGCGCTCGGGATCATCTATCGCCATCTCTCGGGCACCGCCCGGCGAACCCCACCGGACTGACCGATTCCGGCGGTCAGGGGTTAGCTCTTGGGGTCGTGGCTGCGAACGGCGTGTCCGAGGAGCTCTGACCGGGCTCGAGATGGAAGTACGGCCTCGGCGGGCAGGCGCCCGAGACGATCCATCTCCAGGCTTGACAGGCTGACCTCCGGAGGATCACCATTACGCGGCCTGCTTTCAGGGGGCCGCACGCCGAACATCTGGACATGTCCAGGCATCTGATCCCGTTTCAAAGGAATCTCGTGGCCAAGCGTGGGGGAAAGGGGCGGCATGAAGATCGGGATGGCGTCTCAAGGCGGCTTTTGGAGGGGTTCAGGCTCAGACGTCGGGCTCCGACCCGCACCGGGCCCGAAGAGGTGTAAGGCGAACAGGCGAGCTTGAGCGCGTTCGCGATCTCTTGGGGGACACACCCATCCCGTGAACGCCGACCGTGAACGCCGACGAGCCCCTTCGCCTCGCCTGCTTCCTCCCGCCGAGGGAGTCGGAGGCGCGGCCGGTGTCTGGTACGCGAAGATCGCTAAGCTCCCCTACCACCTGGATCTCGACAAACTCCGGGCCCTCTCCGACGGTCCGGTGGTGGTCAACCCGCCCGAGGGGTACGCGACCACTCTCGACAAGCTCACCGCCCACCGGACCCTTCGGCGCCACAGCCTGCCGGCGGCCGACGACTTCGCCTTCGACGTCCCCTTCGTCTCGGGGACCGCCCTGTTCGGTGAGATCAAATACCGCCTGGAGCCCGCTGACTGGCTTGGGGTCACGGTGATCGGCGGCCGGGCGGTCTATGGCTACCGCAAGCAGCCGCAGATCTTTCGCGAAGGTTGGCGAGTCTTCGACTCCAGCGGCGTCGGCGGGCACGTCGATTACGTTCCGCTCACAGCCCCGCTCCGCCAGCTCGCGGAGCGAGCGGCGGCGGCCCTCGGCATGGCGATCGTGGGGTTCGACCTCGTGCGCACCGCCGACGGGTGGCGGATCATCGACGAGAACGCTTTCCCGGGCCTCTACCGGCATTGCTTCACGGGGGCCGCCACCACCCTCGAAGCGGAGCTCTATCGCATCGTCTGCCAGGCCGCCGGGGCGGCCGCCGGGAGGCGGACCTGAAAGGGTCGCCCAGCCCCCGGCCGCTGATCGCCGTCCTGACCCACTTCCGGACGCCGGGGCCCACGGAACGGCGGATCCTCGCGGCCATAGCGAGCCGCGGCGCCCGGGCGAGAGTTGTCGATCCGCGCAGGATCGTGATCGACGAGAGAGGGTACTTCTGGCAGCCGGGGCGTGACGGTCTCGTCGGGGTCGAGATCGACATCGTGATGTCGAGGGCCGAGGTGTGCGAGATCCGCCGTCCCTTCGACCCCCGCATCGTCAAGGCCTACGTCAACTTCCTCCAGGCCTGCCGCAACCGGGACATAGCGACTGTCAACGGCCACCCGTTTCTCCTCGAGGTGTGCCAGGACAAGCACCTGTCCCACCTGGTGGTCGAGGAGGTGCTGCGGGAGCACGGCGTCCACAACCCGCGCACGCTGTTCTTCGCCTCTCGGAAGGCGCTCGAACGGACGCTCCCCGCGCTCCGCTTTCCGTTGGTGCTCAAGGACCCCTACGGCACGTTGGGACGGGGGATCCATCCCGTCGCCGACGCCGGGGAGCTCGCCGGCCGACTCGCCGGCCGCCACTTCCCGTTGCTGCTTCAGGAGCTGGTGGAAAAGACGTGCAACGACCAGGGAGAGTACCTGGCGACCCGCGTGGTGGTGGGCCGGGAGCCTCTCGGCGAGCGCCCGATCGTCCTCTGCTTCTACACCCAGTGCAGCCGCAGCTTCACCACCAATCTCGGAGACGGCGGGCGAGTGGGGCGCGGCGCGGCCGATCCCGCACTCCTCGCCTGCTCGCTGGCGATCCTGGAGCGAGTGCAGGCGGACCTGTTGGCCGTCGACTACCTGATCGACAGCCGGGGGCGGCGCGTGTTCCTGGAGATCAATCACGCGCCGGGCACTTCGGAGCAGACGTTGGAGCTCAAGCCTGATCTCTGGGAGCGGGTGGTGGAGCTGGGAATCGAGCGCTGGCGGAGGGGTTTTCGGCTGCCCCTGCCCGCATCTGTCACGGGGCCGCCCCAGGCGGGGGATTGAACCCCCCCCGGGCTCCCGGAGGAGAGGGGCCAGCACCCTCAAACAGTCGTACCTGCACCCTTTCCTGCTGTTAGTCCTCTCTGCCATATCGAGGAGGACCGAGTAGGTTGCCATCGAGAAGAAGGGCATCGGTCATGGAAGGCGCCGAGTCACAGGGCCAGCGGGCCACGGCGCGCTGCAGCATCACGATCAGGAACCTGGAGGCCCTCCGCAAGCGTGTCCTCCTTTAGCCCGAGCAGCTTCTATTCCCAGTGCCAGTTCAAGATGCTGTCGCGGGCGTCCCGGCAGCCCGATGGAGGAGCATTGCATCCCGGGGACATCGGTACTCAGCCCTGAGCCAGCCCGCCGGGTAATCTGATCGGGAGATGAGCGATGTCCTCGGCCTTGGGGCGCTGGCCTTCGTCGCGGGAGGGGTCTCCATCCTCACCCCCTGCTGCCTGCCCCTTCTTCCCGGCTATTTCTCCTATCTCGGTGGCCTCGCCGCCGGTCAGGAGGGGCAGCGCAAGCGGGTGCTCGGCGCCGGCGCGCTGTTCGTCCTCGGTTTCTCGGTGGTCTTCACGGCCCTGGGAGCGGCCGCTTCGATCCTGGGATCTTTCCTGCTGGATCGGCTTCCCCTCTTTGTCAAGCTCGCGGGGGTATTCGTCATCGTGCTGGGGCTGGCCACCCTCGGCATCCTGCGCCTTCCCTTCCTCTATCGGGAGCGGCGCTTCGAGCTTCGCCGGATCCGCTCGGGCCCGGGCGGAGCACTGCCCCTCGGCATGGCCTTCGCCTTCGGCTGGATCCCCTGCGTGGGGCCGGTCCTGGGGGGAATCCTCACGATCGCCGGGGTTACCAGTACCGCCGGGAAGGGAGCGCTCTTGCTCTTCTTCTATTCCCTGGGGATGGGGATCCCGTTTTTGGGCTTCGCCCTAGCCTCGACGACGGGGCGCAGTTTTCGCTTCCTGCGCCGCCACGGACGGGCCCTGGAGCGAGCGGGAGGCTTTCTCCTGGTCGGAATAGGCCTCCTGCTCGTGACGGGATACTGGCAGCAGCTCTTCACGCCGCTGGTCCGCTTCCTGGTCCGAAAGGGCTGGCCCCCGATCTAGCTTAAGGGACCCATTTTGCATCCCACGCCGCCCGGGTATGGCAGCCGCCGTGAGAGGAGTGCAGAATAGGGATTCCGTGAAGCGGAGAGTTGGCTGGGGACTGATGGCCGTCCTGGTCGGAGCCCTCGGGGTGGTGGTCGCGCTCAGGTCGCGCCCCGGGGCTTCGAAGCCCTCGGGCGCGCCTGCGGCAAGCTCCCGCCGCTGCGGGAGCTCCGACCCGGTCCTGTCGGAGGGCCAGCCGATCCCGGGAGAATGCCGGGTGGAGATGCCGGCCGGCGGGGGCATGCGGACCATTGCCGACTTGCAGGACGCCAGGCCGATGGTCATCAACTTCTGGGCAAGTTGGTGTACATTCTGCATCCGGGAGATGCCCGATTTTCAGGCGGTCTATGAGTCGATGGGGGACCGGGTGGCCTTCTTGGGCCTCGACCTGCTCGGGGTCGAGGGGGAGTCCCGGGCGGCCGCGGCCTCATTCGCCCGCCGCAGCGGGGTCCGCTACCCACTGGCCTTCGATTCCGATGGCCTCTTCTATTCCCGCCTCTCCCCTCGACTCCTCATGCCCACGACCGTGCTGATCCGCCCCGATGGGACCATCGCTCACCGCCAGTTCGGTCCGCTTGACGCCGAGTCCCTCCGGGAGCTCATCGGTCGCCATCTCGGGGTGCTCCCCGGATGAAGCTGGACCGGAGGAAGTTTCTCGAGCGGAGCCTGCTGGGGGCCGCCGGTTTGGCCCTGCCCGTGCTGGAGGGGTGCTCGAAGGCGACGTCGGGGACCGCGCGCTCGGTCGTCGGACTTCTCGACACCCGCGAGGCGATGGGTGCTCGTGGGGGCCTCGACGTCTCGTTGGCCGGGGGCGATTACGTGGCGGAGCCGGACAACTACCTTGCCTTCGGGCTGATCAGACGCCGGGGTGCGCCGATTGCGGGGGCGGATGCCTTAGTGTGGCTGGTTCCCTCCGCCGATCCTCAAGCTCCGGTCGGGGTGCAGGGCCCGTTCGCAGCCCCCTGGTATTCGTACGCCAAGCCGGACCCCGGGGGACCGGTGCGGGGGATCAACGCCACCGAGGTGCGCTTTGGGCGTCCGGGCGTCTGGACGCTGGTCGCCGAGGCGACCACGAGCAACGGCGCCCTGCTGGGCTCGGCCGCCCTCCAGGTAAAAGCGAAGGAAGCGGCGGACACCCTGATCCCCGGAGAGCGAGCCCTGCCGAGCCAGACGCCCACGGTGGCCGACCATCGGGGTGTCGAGCCGATCTGCACCCGCCAGCCCCCCTGCGACATGCACCGGGTCACGCTGGCGGACGCCGTGGCCGCCGGCAAGCCCGTGGCCTTCACCGTGGGAACGCCCCGATTCTGCCGGTCTCGAGTCTGCGGACCCAACCTCGAGGAGCTGATCGTTGTCAGCCAAGAGGTCGGGGATCGGATCACCTTCGTGCACGCCGAGGTCTACAGGGACGACCAGACCCAGACGATCATCAACCAGCTCACGGCGCCCACGTTCGTCGAATGGGGCCTTCAGAGCGAGCCCTGGCTGTTCCTCATCGACCGGAGCGGACTCATCGTGTCGAGGTTCGAGGGTCCCCTGACGGCCGCCCAGATCCGGGTCGCGACCAAGCCGCTGCTCGCAGGCGTCAATGGCTAGAGTCCCCAAGATCCTGCGAGTCCTCGCCTTCGTGGTCGTCCCCGGACTCTTCGTCGCTCTGCTCGCCTTCGGCCTTCTCACGACCACCCGGCCCAAGGCGGTGGCCGGGACACCTGCTCCCCCCTTCGAGCTCCCCCGCCTCGGCGGCGAGGGCTTCCTGTCCAGCCGGGATCTCGAGGGTGGCCCTGTGGTGATCAATGTTTGGGCGTCCTGGTGCGTCCCTTGCGCTGAAGAGGCTCCGGGTCTGGAGCGGACCTGGCGGGAATACCGGGAGCGGGGAGTGCGCTTCGTCGGCGTGAACTGGAACGACCTCGAACCCGCCGCAGAGGCATTCCTGACGGAATTCGGGATAACCTACCCCAACGTGAGAGATGTCGACGACAAGCTGACCAGACTCCTCGGGGTGCGAGGAGTCCCCGAGACCTATTTCGTGGACCACGGGTGGCGTTTCTTCGGAGTCGCCCAGGGGGACCAGATCGGCGCTCGGGGATCGGCCAAGGTGCTTACGGCCATCCCGCGCCGGGTGCTCGTGAGCGAGATCCGCAGGATGCTTGCCCGCCAGCAGGCAAAAGGAGCTGGCTAGCGATGGCAGGCGGCAAGAAGCCCGCGAGCCGGGGGGGATCGCGACGACCGCACGGCCCCGCGGGCACCGGGCGTACAGCGAGGTCCCGAGGCCCTCGGAAGCCGGTGACGCCATCCTCGAGAAGCGCTGACGGGCAGTCGGGAAGGGCAGAGGGCGAGCAACCGGAAGGCGCCGCCCGGATCCCTGCGGACGCGAGATCCGCAACCACGCAGCGGCGTCTGGGCGAGCGGAAACGGCGACAGGCCGCCCAGCGCGCCGCCAGGATCCGCAACGTGGGCATCCTCGTTGTCATCGCGGCGGTCATCGGGGGGCTCGTGATCTGGCGGTCGGCCGGCCGGCGGGCCGCGGCGCGCCAGTACACCGCGGCCGTCCGGGCGGCCGGCTGCGGGCAGGTCCAGACCTTCGAGCTCGGTTCCAATCAAGATGCATGGAAGCATCTGGAAGAAGGAGAGGTCACCACCTATCCGACCTCGCCCCCCACGGGCGGGAAGCACGATCCCGCCTGGCTCACCGCAGGGATCTACAACGAGCCGTTCTCCGAGGAGCGCGGCCCCGGCTCCACGATCTACAAGGCGGTGCACAACCTGGAGCACGGCTACGTCATCGTGTGGCACAAGGACCTCTCGGACGCGGAGCTGGATGGCCTCGACAACGCCTTCGGCAACGAGCGCAAGGTGATCGTGGTTCCCTATCCCCGGCTCGAGGGCGCCAGGATAGCCCTCAGCGCGTGGGAACGTCTCCAGGTCTGCGACCGGCTCAGCGTGAAGGTCGTCGAAGGATTCATCGACACCTACCGCGAGCAGCGAAGCGCCCCCGAGCCGAACGCGGCGTAGAGATTTTGCCCGGGCTATATCGGAACCGTGGCGACCCTTACGCGCGCCTGGACGGCTCGGGCGAGAGCCCCATCGGCCGTCAGCAGTTGGCCGTCGATCCCCTCCGCCAGCGCGACGTAGGTGGCGTCGTAAGCCGAGAAGTTCCGGCGTAAGGCCAAAACCCGGCACGTGCACGTCCACATCCAGGGCTCGCAACACCTTCTCTATCGGTTCTGCGAGCGGGGTTCGCAGAAGGTACTCGGTGAGCGCCGAGGCGTCGGCGACGACGATCTTCAGGAGAGCGCCCCGGAGTCTCGCTCGCCCCGGATGATCTCCGCGGCGGGCCGCCCCAGATCGACCGGCGGCCTCCTGGCGATCCGATCGAAAACTTCCTGGGACGGCGGCCGGGCCACCTCCCGCTCGAGGATGGACTGGATATAGTCCGTGAGCGTGCGGCCCCGGGCGCGGGCTCGCCTCATGAGCTCGCGGTGCAGGCGGTCCGGGACGTTCCTCACCTGGATCATTGTCGTCGAGGTCCGGCAAGTTGAACAGGTGGGCTCGCTTGCGATCTACCAGTTCACTCGTCACGGCTGCTCCATTTCTCATTAACCCTTTTCTTGCTAGGAGGGAAGAGCCGAGGCGCCACCGGCGGTCTCACACGAGGCCAGCCGGGTTGTTGGTATCGTGATGGGAGCCGAATCGACCAGGAGGTGGCCCGTGCCAATCGTCAGGCAGCGCTCTCGGGAAACGTTCGACGACCATGCCTCCCGGGGTGGTTTGGGTCAACACCCCACCCCCGCATCCGTCCCGAGGGTGCCCGGGTGGCCGGCCCCCGCCCTGGCGGGGGCCTGGATCGCGGTCATGGGAGCGATCTACGTCCTGGAGCCCGCAACCAACCCGACCGCCTCCGTCGGCCGGTGGGCTGAGCTGCTCATGCTCGCCTTTAACCTCGCGCTCATGGGGGCCGTCGTCGGGCTCATCTGGCGCCGGCGCTGGAGCTTCGGCGCATCCGGAGTGGCCTCCGTCCTCGGCATGGGGGTGGCGGTGGCATGCGCGGTGACCGACCATCATCTCGGGGTCTACTGGGCGTACGAGCTAACGGGCTTCACCGCTCTCGGGCTGGCCACCGGCCTCGCCCGGCTGCACGCCGCTTGAGAGGACAACGTTGCCCTGCACCGCCTGTGGAAGGCGTCAGACCGATCCGGTCAGGGGTCCCTCGCCCTGGGCTTGCCTGGTGATCGGCGGCCAGCAGTCCCTCGTCTGTCCCGAATGCCAGACCCGCCAGCCGGGCTGGCTGGAGCGGGCGGACCGGTGCCCGCGCTGCACGAGCACCCGGCTGTCCGTGATGCTCGGATCCGTGGTGTGCCGGAACTGCGGGGGCGATTTCGAGCCGGGCATCCCCACCCTCGCCGGCGGGTAGCCCGGCCGGATCGCGGGCGCCGTTCGCTCGGCCGCTGCGCCGCCGCCCGGTTTTGTCCCCGGCGCCCGCTACACTCTTAGACCCATGAGGACCTTCGACCTTCGCAGGGAACCGGACCTGCCCGTTGCACGGCCCCGGGGCGGCGAAGAGCCCCTGGAGATGGTGCGCGAGATTCTCGCCGTGGTGCGGGCGGGAGGCGACCGCGTAATCAGGGAGCTGACCGATCGCTTCGATGGGGTCTGGGTGACCGAGTTCCGGGTACCACCGGAGGAGATCGAGGAGGCCGCCGCCGCCGCCCCGGCCCCCTTCATGGCGGCGCTGGGGGAGGCCGCGACGAGAATCCGGGCCTTTGCCGAGCGCCAGCGCCTTCAGTCCTGGCGAGCGGAGGTCGGGGGCGGGGTGATCGGAGAGCTCGTCCGCCCGGTCGATCGAGCCGGTCTCTACGTCCCGGGGGGGAGGGCCGCCTATCCCTCTTCAGTCTTGATGTGCGCCATCCCGGCGGCGGTGGCGGGAGTGCCGGAGGTTGCGCTCTGCACCCCTCCGGGAGAGGATGGCAGGGTCCCCCGGCCCACGCTCGCGGCTGCGCACCTGGCTGGAGTGCGAGAGGTCTATCGGGTGGGCGGGGCGCAGGCGATCGCCGCCATGGCCTTCGGCGCCGAGTCGATCCCCAGGGTGGAGGTGATCGTGGGACCGGGGAACCTCTACGTGGCGCTGGCCAAGAGGGAAGTGGCCGGCATGGTGGCGATCGACTCGGTGGCGGGACCGAGCGAGATCGCGATCGTGGCGGGAGAGGAGTCGGACCCTCGGGTCGTCGCCGCCGATCTGATCAGCCAGGCCGAGCACGGCCCCCACGGCTCGTTCCTCCTGGTCACCTGGGAGGAGGAGCTGATCGGGGAGGTGGAGAAAGCCATGGATCGGATCCTGGCGGACGTGGAGGCGTCCGGCGACCTGAGAGCGGCGGTGCAAGAGGGTTGCTGCGCGATCCTGGTGTCCGGGATCGACCAGGCCATAGAAGCGGTCAACCGATTCGCGCCCGAGCACCTGGAGCTTCTCTTCGAAGGGGCCGAGGCGGCTCTGGAGGGGATCCGCCACGCCGGAGCGGTCTTCGTCGGACCGTATTCGCCGGTCTCGCTGGGGGACTATCTGGCGGGGACGAACCACGTCTTGCCGACCGGGGGAGCGGCCCGATTCGCCTCCGGCTTGCGTACCTCCCATTTTCAGAAGACCAGCGGGCTGGTCGTCTACGACCGGGACTCGCTCGAGCGCGCCGTCCCCTTCCTCAAGGTCCTCGCCGAGGCGGAGGGGCTGCCCAATCACGCCCGGGCGGTGGAGGCCCGCTTCCAGCGATGATGGGCGAATCGGAGGTCCGGGAACGCATGACCGGCCGGTTCGACCTGGCCGATCTTCGCCCCTACCGGGCGCCTCAGATTGAAGCCCCGGTGCGGCTGAACACCAATGAGAGCCCCTACGAGCCTCCCCCGACCTTCATGGACGACCTGGTCAACCGAATCCGCGCTATCAGCCTCAACCGGTATCCACCCCGGGACTTCCCGGAGCTGCGAGAGGACCTGGCGGCCCACGCCGGGACGCTCACCGATCGGGTTTGGCTGGGCAACGGTTCGAACGAGATCCTCCTCCAGCTCCTGCTCTCCTTCGGAGGCCCCGAGCGCCGGGCGATGACCTTCGAGCCCACCTACATGCTGCATTCCCATATCACCCGGGTCTCGGCCACGCGCCTGGTGCGGGCCCGGCGCAACCCCGACTTCACCTTGCACATGGAAGCGTCGGTGGAGGCCATCCGGGCCCAGCGCCCCGATATCGTCTTCATCTGCTCGCCCAACAACCCGACGGGAGGGGCCAATACCCTGGAGGAGGTGGCGGCGTTCTGTGTCGCCGCTCCCGGGCTGGTGATCGTCGATGAGGCCTACGCCGAGTTCGCCGGAGAGAGCTGTGCGCGACTGATCGAGGAGTACGACCATCTCGCCTGCGTGCGTACCTTCTCGAAAGCGTGGCGGCTCGCCGGCGCTCGCCTCGGATACCTGATCGCGCAACCCTGGATCATCGAGGAGCTGATGAAGGTGCGCCTTCCGTACCACCTCTCGAGCCTCACCCAGGCGGCGGGGCTCGCGGCGCTTGCCCATGCAAGGGAGCTGACCGCCACCGTGGAGACCATCCGCCACGAGCGAGATCGGTTGTGGGAAGAGCTTTCCACCCTGCGCGGGATCCGGGCCTTTCCCAGCCGGGCGAACTTCATCCTCTTTCGGTGTGAGGCGCGCCCCGCCCGGGAAGTCTGGCAGGGTCTTTTGGACCGCGGGGTGCTCATTCGAGACTTCTCCGATCTTCCGGGCTGCGAGGGCTGTTTGAGGGTCTCGGTGGGGACCCAAGAGCAGGACGAGCGCTTCCTCGACGCCCTGCACGAGTCGTTGAGAGAATGAGCGGCATGGACCCCGAGCCGCTGAGCGACGGGTTGAGCCTGTCGAGCCGTCCTCGATCACGAACCGGGCAGGTGGAGCGAATCACCTCCGAGACCTCGGTCAACGTCTCGGTGGACCTGGACGGCCGGGGAGAGGTGCGCTGCGCCACCGGCGTGGGCTTCTTCGATCATATGCTCGATCAGCTCGGCCGCCACTCCGGCTTCGACCTTGAGGTGGAGGCGAGGGGCGACCTGCACGTGGACTCTCATCACACGGTCGAGGACGTGGGCCTGGCCCTCGGCGCGGCGCTATCTCAGGCGCTCGGCGACAAGAGAGGGCTGCGCCGCTACGGCGACACTCACGTCCCGATGGAAGAGGCGCTGGTGCGGGTGGCGTTGGATCTTTCGGGGCGGCCCTACCTGGACTTCCACGTCCCGGTAACGGCCACCCAGATCGGCAACTACGACACGGATCTCACCGCGGAGTTCTTCACCGCCCTCACCCGCACCGGAGGGATCACCATGCACGTCAGGCTGATCTCGGGGAAGAACCCTCACCACATCGTGGAAGCGGTCTTCAAGGCGGTCGCCCGGGCGCTGGCGGAGGCGACCGCGCCGGATCCCCGCCGCTTCGGTGAGATCCCCTCCACCAAGGGAGTGCTGTGACGGGCGCTCACCCCCCGCTCAGTGCGGGCATCGTGGATTACCGCATGAGCAACCTTGCCAGCGTCTCCAAGGCGCTGGAGCGGATCGGGGTCCGGACGGTACCGAGCACGGAGCCCTCATTGCTGGATGAGACCGAGCTCCTCGTCCTGCCGGGGGTGGGCAACTTCGCCGCCGGCATGGCGAATCTTCGGTGTCTGGGGCTCGACTCCTTCGTGCGCCACTGGGCCGAAGCCGGCCGGCCGCTGCTCGGCATCTGCCTCGGGATGCAACTTCTCTTCGAGCGCTCCGAGGAAGGAGATGCGGACGGGCTGGGAGTGCTTCCCGGCGAGGTGGTGAGAATCCGGGGGGCGGTGAAGGTTCCCCACATGGGTTGGAACACCCTCGAGGGCGCCTCCGGGATCTTCGCGCCCTTCGATGGCCGGCGTTTCTACTTCGTCCACTCGTATGCCTGCGTGCCGGCTCGATGGGACTACGTGGCCCGTACCGCCTACGGAGAGGGTTTCGTCTGTGCCATCCGCCTCGGCAGGATCATCGGGGTCCAGTTTCACCCGGAGAAGAGCAGCGCGGATGGCCTGGCCCTCCTCGGCGCGATGGTGCAGGAGGTCGTGAACCCCGCCGTGGGCGAGCCTTCTCGGTGAGCCCGCCGTTCATCGTCTACGTCGCGATCGATCTCTCGGACGGTCGCGTCGTCCGGCTCACTCGGGGGGAGATGGACCGGGCCACGGTCTACGGGAAGGACCCGGTGGCCGTGGCCCGAGGCTGGCAGGAGCGAGGGGCACGCTGGCTCCACGTGGTGGACCTCGACGCCGCCACGCGGGGGGAGGCGCGCAACGCCCCGGTCATCGCCCGCATCCTTCAGGAGGTACAGATCCCCGTCCAGGTCGCCGGGGGCATCCGGTCTCAAGAAGCGATCGCAGGCTGGCTGGACCGGGGAGCCGCCCGGGTCTGCCTCGGCACCCGAGCCCTGGACGCGGACTTCCTGGCCAGCGCCCTCGCGCGGTTCGGGGACGCCATCCTGCCTGCGGTGGACGCCCGGTCGGGGAAGGTCCAGGTGGCGGGGTGGCGGCGCTCTTCGGGGGAGGGAACCCTGGAGGTGCTCGGGCGCCTCGCGGACGGCGGCGTCGCCCGGGTCCTGTTCACCGACATCGAGCGAGACGGGACGTTGCTCGGTCCCAACCTCGAGGCTATCCGAGAGGTGCTGGAGGCCCTCCGGATCCCCGTGATCGCTTCGGGTGGAGTGGGAAGCCTCGAAGATCTATCGGCCCTGGCGCGGCTCGCGCCGCTGCGTCTGGAGGGAGCGGTGGTGGGCAAGGCGCTGTACTCGGGGGCCCTGGGCCTGGAGAAGGCCCTGCAACTGACGGCGGCCCCGGTGACGAGAGGCTAAGGGAGCGTGCTGGCCAAGCGAGTCATCCCCTGCCTCGACGTTCACGCCGGACGGGTGGTGAAGGGGGTACGCTTCGTCGACCTGGTGGATGCCGGGGACCCGGTGGAGCTGGCGGCCCGGTACGACGCGGAGGCGGCCGACGAGGTGGTCTTCTTGGACATCACCGCTTCGCATGAGGGACGACAGACCATGCTGGACGTCGCCCGGCGGACCGCCGAGCAGGTCTTCATCCCCTTCACGGTGGGCGGGGGGGCCCGGGACATCGACGGCGTCCGAGCGCTGCTGAGGGCCGGGGCGGACAAGGTCTCGGTCAACACCGCCGCCATCCAACGGCCCCGGCTCGTCTCGGAGGGGGCGGACCAGTTCGGCTGCCAGTGCATGGTGGTGGCCATCGACGCCCGCCGCCGTCCCGAGGGAGGGGGCTGGGAGGTCTACACCCACGGGGGCCGTCGCCGCAGCGGCATCGACGCGCTGGAGTGGGCGGCGAGGGCCGAAGAGCTCGGGGCGGGTGAGATCCTGCTCACTTCCATGGACCGGGACGGGACCCGGGATGGCTATGACCTGGACCTGCTCCGATCGGTGAGCGATACGGTCAACATCCCGGTCATCGCCTCGGGGGGCGCCGGAGCGCCGGAGCACTTCGCCGACGCCATCCTCACCGGGCACGCCGATGCGGTGCTGGCCGCCTCCCTCTTTCACTTCGGCCAGCTCCGGGTCCGGGAGGTCAAAGACCACCTCGCCGCACGAGGCATCCCCATCCGGGTCTGAATTGAGAAGAGAAGAATTATGGACCGACTATGGCGCCGGAGGCCAACTCTCTCACTTACCACGCCGACCAGAAGTACGGATGACTTGGACTCGGGCCATGCCGCCTTCCGGGCCGCCGGGCTCCCAGACCGAGAGCCAGGCCATAAGCCAGACCGATCCCCAGGCTACACACCACGTCGATCAACCCGAGCCGCAGGGCGACGTTCAGTCTTCCGCCGAGTGCAGCCTCCACACCGGACACGAGGCCCATAACGACACCGACAACCAGGCCAAAGCCAATGCCCACGGCCAGGCCGATGAGCAGGCCGGGCGGAGACTCCCGGTCCACTTTCCGGACGTGTTCCCAAATCCAGTGAGGAGCATGGCGAAAGATCAGCCAGGGTGAGCTCAGAAGGCAGGACGCCGCGAGGAGAAGCCCGGACTCGTTCGTGGTCTGCTGCATGTACTGGAGGTCGGCTTCCCACCTCTTGCGTTGTGGCCGATACACGGAACCGGCTACCCCGAGCAGCAGCCGAGCCAGCCCGGGGGCCCCGGTCGTGTGGTTCATTTCAACGATGCGCTCGAGCGCTTTCTTGGCGCCCAGCGCGATCAACCCAAGCGAGAACACTTCGGCCGGGCGCGGTGCGGACATCAGGCCCCCTCGAAGCCGGGCAGCCAGACCGGAACCGGGAGGTCATGGTAGAAGTCGGTGACCGCCTTCCTGGCTTTCCGTTCTCCCGCAGGCGTCAACCGGTAGAGGCGGCGCTTCGGGCGCCCCTCGGCCTGCTCGTCAATCTCCTCATCGTGGCCTTCTATCCAGCCGAGGCGTTCAAAGCGTTGAAGGATCGGGTAGAGCGAGCCACTCTTCACTCCCGTAGCCCGCATGATCCCGAACCCGTACTGGTCCTGGGTGGGTTCGGCAAGGAATGCTCCTAGCACCTTGGCGCTTGCCTTGCTGAGCTGCATGGTGTAGTAGTCTACATAGGATCCAGTGAAAGCGCAACGGTTCTTTCCTTTCCAGGGGCGGGAAGGGAGCGACATCCGACGGGTAAGGAGTCATGAGACGAGCGGCGACCGCTCACGATTGGAAGCGGGCAGCCATTCCCGGGTCTCGGCCCGGGGTGGTGGCCCCCCCGGCGTGACCAATCACGCCCGCTGCAGCCTGGGAAGCGGGCTCCCGGAGGTTGCTGGCCGGAGGGCTCGACCGTGACCGCGGCGCAAGAGCCGGCGGCATCCGGGTTGTGGGCGGAGAGCCTCCGGCGGTGGCTCTTCCACCACCGGTTGGAGATGCTGATGGTGCTTCCCTTGATCACCTACCTTTTCCTGCTCACCTTGGCCCCCATCGTGCACACCTTCGGCGTCTCCCTCACCGAGCCCGGCCACGGCGAATTCCCTTCCCTGGCCAACTTCCGAGACCTCTTCGACTCTCCGGTATTCCACTCCGCGGTCGAGAACACCATCGTGGTGGCCATCGTCTCCCTCGCTCTCGAGCTCGTGGTCGGCCTCGGAATCGCCCTTGCCCTCCACGCCCGATTCCCACTGCGTGATCTCGCGCGCACGGTGATCCTGGTTCCTCTGGGAATTCCCACCATCGTGTCCGGAGCCATCATGATCCTGATCTTCTCCCGCTCCGGCTATCTAAACTCGTTGCTCTTTGCGCTATCCGAGGCTTTGAACAAGATGCCGGGGATCGATTGGGAGTTCCGGCCTCTCTCATGGACTGTGGCGGGAGGATGGCGTACCCTCCTCACCGTGGCGGTCGCGGACACCTGGAAGGTACTGCCCGTCGTCAGCTTGATCTTTCTCGCCGGCCTGCAGGAGATGTCAGAGGATATCCGTGAGGCAGCCGAGATAGATGGAGCGACCCGCTGGCAGCACTTCTCCAGGATCACGCTCCCCCTGCTCCTTCCCTACGTGACCATCGCGCTTATCCTGCGCGCCATCGACGCCTTCCGTATCTTCGAGCTCAGCCTCGTCCTTTCCGGACGGGTGGAACCTGTAATCGGCACTTATATCTGGAGCCGCTACGGACCTCCTATCAGCGACCCCTTCACGGCCGCGGCGGCCTCGATCGTGCTCTTCACCATGATCATGGCCTTCATCGTGGCCTACCTCCGGCTGATGACCGCCCGAGGAGAGGTTCAAGGATGAGGCGGCGGGCGAAGGGGGGAAGGCGGGACCGACTGGAGGGTTCTCTCAGGGTCCTCCTTCCCTTCTGGGTGATAGGGTCGGTCCTGGTCGTCGCCTTTCCCATCTACCTGGTGTTCATGGTCTCGGTGGCCCCCCCAAGTGCACTGTTCGGAGAGCGGCCCGCCCTGTTGGTGTCTCAGCCCACCCTCAGCTTCTGGCGTGAGGTTCTCAACCGGGGGGAGCTGATCGCCCCGCTCGTGAAGAGTCTGGTGGTGGCCACGGCCACCACCGTGGCCGCGATCATCATCGCTTCCCCCGCGGCCTACGTCATCTCGCGCCTGCCGGCGGGGATTCGTTACTCGGTCGTGATCGGCCTGCTGGTGACCCGTATGTTCCCGGAACTCACCATCGGGATCTCGGTGGCCACGAGTTTTGCCCGGCTGGGGTTGGTCGATAGTTACGCCGGGCTCGTGGCGGCCCATTTGATCGGCTCCCTGCCGTTCATCGCGTGGATCCTGGTGGGAGCCTTCCAGGCGATCCCCGCGGATCTGGAGGAGGCAGCCTCGATTGACGGAGCCTCCAAGCTCAGAACGCTTCTGCGAGTGGTCTTTCCCCTCGCGGCGCCGGGGATTGCAGCGGCCTCGCTGTTCGTCTGGCTGTACTCATGGAACGAGTTCCTCTATGCGCGCCTGCTCACGACCACCCAAAACACCCTCCCTCTTCAGGTGTTCACGGCCATCGATCGGGGAGGGAAACAGCAGATGGCGACGGTAGCGGCGGTGCTCACGCTGCCGACCCTGTTCATGGTGTATTTCCTGCAACGATACCTGCGCCCCGGAGCCCTGACCGGGGCGGTGAAGGGATAGGAACGAGACCTCCGGCGCCGGAAGGGGCCGGTTCGTCCAAGGAGAAGGAGGCGAACGGTATGCGAAGACACGGTCGAGTGCTGATAGCGCTGGTCTGCCTGGCGTTGCTGGGAGCCGCGTGCGGACAAGAAGCAACCCGGCTGAAGGGGCCGCTCGCCGGGACGGCGTTAACTTTCAGCATCTCGCTCGCCGAAGAGGAGAACGCAGCGGTACGGGAACTCCTCGGCCGATTCCAGCAGAGAACCGGCGCTACGGTAGAGCTGGTCGCCGTCACCGCCCCCCTGCTCCCCGAGAAGCTGAAGGTGGAGCTGAGAGCGGGCCGACGACCGACCATTCACCTGTTCGCTCAGGACAACTTTGCTCAAAGATCCCTGGTGGACAACGGCTTGGTGGAGGACCTCTCGGATACCAAGATCCCCGATGGGCTCCTTCCCGTCGTGATCCCCGAAACGTTCGAGGGCAAGCAATACTTCCTTCCCTTTCGTCCCAACGTCCGCGTGGCTTATGTAAATAGGGAGCGCTTCGACCAGGCCAAGGCTTCAGCGCCGAAGACCGTAGAGGAGCTCAGGACCGTGGCGCAGAAACTCGAGGCGACTGCGGGAACCGGCAAGGTGACCCTCTCGCTGGCCCAGGGAGATCCCGCGGCGGTCACCATCTCGGAATGGATCCTCTCCTTCGGCGGAAACCCGCTGCTCTTGAACGACGAAGGGTCTGAGGCGGCCTTCGAGTTTCTCCAGAGGATGTGGAGGGAGGGCCTGCTGGCAAGGGAAAGCCTGCAAGGCCAATACGACACGGAGGTGGATAACTTGCGCGGTGAGACCGCCTGGCTGGCCCAGAACTGGACGTTCACCTCCGGGGTCCTGGACGGTGAGGGCCTGCTCGACCGATTCCAGGTCTATGAAGGATGGAGCGGCCCCGCCCGGGCAGCTCATGTTGTAGGGGGGGACGTACTCGGCATTCCGAAAGGTGTCACGGGCAAGCAAAAGGAGGGTGCGCTCTCCCTGGCCAACTTCCTGATGTCGAGGAAAGCTCAGGAGTTTCTGGCGGAGAAGAATTCCTGGCCCTCGATCTATTCGGACGCCTACGACCGGATCCCATCGGATCGGAGATCGACCTTGCAAGCGGCGAGCAAGGCCCTGGAATCCGGTTGGCTCCGTCCCGGTGTCCCGTACTGGCCAGAGGTAGCCGAGGCGATGAACGAGGCGATCCGCAGGATCCTGCAGGATGGGGAGCCGGTTAAGCCGGTGCTTGACAACCTGCACGCCAAGATCGCCGCCGAGGCCAAGATGCGAGGAGCGGAATATCCCCCGGCGTCATGAGGGCACAGAAACGCCCTCTCGCGCCTCTTGTTCTCCGGACATCGTCGATTATCGCCGTAGCGGGCTTATATCTCGTCATTCAATGATTTGATCCGTATCGGGTTAGGCGCGTTCCCCTTCCCCGCGGTACCCTCCGCTGTTTTTGGCGGACCGTCCGGGGAGGTCCGCTCTGACATGGCCCTGTGGCCTTCCTCAGCGCTCGCAACGCCGTAGCGGGTTCGGTCCCACCAGATCTCGTAGTAGCGAACGGGCGCCCGAAAGCCTTTCAGGGTGACTAGCTGCAGCTCTCCCACGTAGTCCTCAACCGTCCCTTTCCGAAGCCGCTTACCGGCCGCAGCCTTGACCCGGTTCATTGCGGCGGTATCCACCGTGGCCTTGTCAACCAGGATTGCCTTCGGCCTCGCATGAGAGCAGAGGCGGAAGGCTCGATCGACCACGGTCCCGATGTAGTGGCCTGCGCCTCGGGGGTCCCGATATGCGATCACCTCGCCGGCGGAGACCCCGATGGAACAACGGCAACAAACGATGCGGTCTTCGTTGTCGTTGGCCAGCTTCTCCTGGATGCGGATCGCGGCATTGATCGCTTCGGCAGCATCAGCATCTTCGTAGGCTGCCAAGATCCCATCACCAAGATATTCGACGGTGGGCTCGGGCCCGATCTCGCGCCCGACCAGATCGAAGAAATAGCCGTAGGTGGTGAGCCAGTGAGCCTCCGTCTCCCGCTCCTTTATCGCCGTGGAGTCGGTCATGTCGACGAACATCATGACCCGGTAGACTCTGGATTCCCGGGATGTGAAGGTTTCCTTGAGGCTCATGCGGCCCCATCTCCTTCTGCCAGGCACGTAGCGGGAGCCTCGCGACACCTCCGTCGTGACCGAGACTCCACCCGGCGGTCGCAAGGAACGAGTGGATCGGAAGAAGAACCCCATCTCTCTCATCGCTCTCATCTCAGATCGAGACTCTGCGCTCCGGTCACCCCGCTCACTGCTCCGGTCACCTTATTCAGAACTCTACATAGTCAATATAGGATTCTACATAGAGAGTGCTTGCCTGGCAAGTCGGATCCACCTCAACTGCCTCGGCCGCCTGCTGCTGGAGCTCGGTGGAGGTCCAGGGCCAGGTCCACCGCCGGGGCCGAGTGGGTGATACGGCCCACCGAGACCGCATCGGGCCGGAGGCGGGCGATGGCGGAGACGGCGTCGAGGCCGATCCCTCCCGAGATCTCCAGGAAGGCCCGGCCCCGAGTCCGCCGTACCGCCTCGGCGACCAGATCCAGACTGGCGTTGTCCAGCAGGATTCGCTGCGCCCCCGCCGCGATCGCCTCTTGCAGTTCCTCGAGGTCGGTGACCTCGACCTCGGTCTCCACGGCTGGGCCGGCCTTGGCCCGGCGCAGCGCCTCGGTGACGCCGCCGGCGAGGCGGACGTGGCTGGTCTTGATCAGCAGGGCGTCGTAGAGCCCGGCCCGGTGAAGCTCGCCCCCCCCGACGCTCACCGCGTAGCGCTGGAGGGATCGCAGCCCCGGGAGGGTCTTGCGGGTGCAGAGCACCGCCACCCCGTGCGGCGAGCAGCGCTGCACGAACCTGGCGGTGAGGCTCGCGACCCCGGAGAGATGCTGGGCAACGTTGAGCGCCACCCGCTCGGCGGCGAGGAGCGGGCGGGCGGCTCCCGAGAGCTCCGCCACCACCGCTGCGGGCTGAAGACGGGCCCCGTCCGCCAGGGACCAGTGGATCTCGAGGGTGGGATCCACACACCGAAAGACCGCTTCCGCCACCGGCGCTCCGGCCAGCACTCCCTCCGATTTGGCGAGGATGCGGCCTCGGGCTCTCTGGCTCGGGGGAACGATCCGGTCCGACGTGAGGTCGCCGGCCTGGCCCAGATCCTCCGCCAACGCCCGGCGGACCAGATCCTCGATCTCGGTGGCAGGTATAGGCTTGAACACACTGAATTATGGTCACCGCAGAGCGAGACCTCCTCACGCTGGCCCCGGCCGGGATCTCCTTCGGCGATTGGGCGAGCGCGGTGCGGGAGCTGGCCGCCGAGCGCGAGGCGGTGATCCTCGCTCACAGCTACCAGGTCCCCTGGATCCAGGAGGTGGCCGACTTCGTCGGAGACTCCCTGGAGCTCTCCCGCCAGGCGGCGACCACCGAGGCGAAGGTGATCGTGTTTTGCGGCGTCCTATTCATGGCCGAGACGGCCAAGGTGCTCTCGCCGGAAAAGGTCGTGCTCATCCCCGATCCGCAGGCCGGCTGCTCGCTGGCGGCGACCATCACCGCGAGCCAGCTTCGGGCCTGGAAGGCGGAGCATCCCGGGGCGGTGGTGGTCGCATACGTGAACACCTCGGCGGAGGTCAAGGCCGAGGCCGACTATTGCTGCACCTCGGCCAACGCCGCTCGGGTGGTGGCGCAGGTCCCACCGGGAAGAGAGATCCTCTTTCTTCCGGATATGTTCCTGGGGGCCCAAGTGCAGCGGGTGACGGGGCGCGAGATGCGGCTCTGGATGGGGGAGTGCCACGTCCACGCCGGCATCGAGCCCGCGGACATCTCCGCCCGCCTCGATGAGCATCCGGATGCCGAGCTCCACATCCACCCCGAATGCGGGTGCGCTTCCCATGCCCTGTACCTCGCTTCCACCGGAGATCTCCCGCCGGGCCGCACCCACATCCTCGGCACCGCGGGGATGCTCCGGCGGGCTCACCGATCCGACGCCGCGCAGATAATCGTGGCCACCGAGACGGGCCTGCTGCACCGGCTCCGCCAGGAGAACCCCGATAAGGAGTTCATCGCGGCGAACCAGGGCGCGGTGTGTCACTACATGAAGGCGATCACCCCCCACAAGCTCCTTCGAAGCCTGCGCGAGATGGTTCACGAGGTCACGGTGCCCGAGGACATCGCCGCAGCCGCCCGCCTCGCCATCGAGCGCATGATCGAGATCGGATGACCATGGCCGGCCTTCTCGAGATCCACTTCAGCGAAAAGGGGCTGATCCCGGCCATCGTCCAGGACGCCTCCAGCGCCGAGGTGCTCATGCTGGGGTGGATGAGCCGGGAGTCCCTCGATCTGACCCTCACGCAGGGAACCACCTGGTTCTTCAGCCGCAGCCGCCAGGAGCTCTGGAACAAGGGGGCCACCTCGGGAAACTATCAGCACGTCGTGGAGGTCCTCTACGACTGCGACGGGGATGCCCTTGTCGTCAAGGTCCATCCCCGGGGACCGGCCTGCCATACGGGGGAACGAACCTGCTTCTACCGCTCCATCGCCGCTCTCGACACCGCCGGCCTTCCGTCGCCGTCGCCGCGCTAATGGCCGGGTACCTGCCCTCGCGCGACCAATTCGAGTCTCTCGCGAGCCAATTCCCGGTCGTGCCCGTGTGGAGGGAGGTCATCGCGGACCTGGAGACCCCGGTCTCGGCCTTCCTGAAGCTGCGGGGGGCGGGGCACGCCTTCCTTCTCGAGTCGGTGGAGCACGGGGAGCGATGGGGCCGCTATTCCTTCCTGGGCGTGGATCCGTTCCTCGTGATGGTCTCCAGGGAAGGCCGGGTGTCCTGGGAGGGGCAGCCGCCGGCGGGGACGCCCACGGAGGGCACTCCCCTGGAGATCTTGCGCAGCGTTCTCGAGAGCTATCGGGCGCCACCTCTTTCCGGCCTGCCGCCCCTCCACGGGGGAGCGGTGGGGTACCTCGGCTACGATGTCGTGCGCTACCTCGAGCGGCTTCCCCAGACGACGGTGGACGACACCGGGGTGCCCGAGCTGATGCTCATGCTCGCCCGGACCCTGCTGGTCTTCGACCACCTCCGCCAGCGGATGACGGTGGTCTCCAGCGTGGTCCAGGGAGACGATTACGATCACGCCGTGGCCCGCAGCGAGGCGCTGGTGGCGAGGCTCGGCGCCCCGCTTGCCTACCGGCCTCTGGAGCCTCGGCGCGGTGAGGTGGAGCTGCCACCCTCCACCATGGCCCGAGAGGCGTTCGAGGCGGCGGTGGAGAAGGCGAGAGAGTACATCTTCAAAGGTGACATCTTTCAGGTGGTCCTCTCGCACCGGTTCTCGATGCCGCTTGCGGCGGACCCCTTCGACGTCTACCGGGTGCTGCGCCTGGTCAACCCGAGCCCCTACATGTTCTTTGTCAGCCACCCAGAGATCACGGTCATCGGATCCTCACCCGAGCCCCTGGTCAAGGTGACGGGCGGGCACGTGATCCAGCGCCCGCTGGCCGGCACCCGGCCGAGGGGCGGGACCGAGGAGGAGGACCTGGCCCTGGAGCGGGAGCTGGTCTCGGATGAGAAGGAACGGGCGGAGCACGTGATGCTGGTGGATCTGGCCCGCAACGACCTCGGGAGGGCATGCCGGTACGGCACGGTGAAGGTGGAGGAGCTGATGACCGTGGAGCGCTACTCCCACGTCATGCATCTGGTCTCCCAGGTGTCGGGAGATCTGGATCCGGGCTGCTCCGCTCTCGACGCCCTCTACGCCTCCTTCCCGGCCGGGACGGTCAGCGGGGCCCCCAAGATCCGGGCGATGGAGATCATCGACGAGCTGGAGCCCACCCGGCGGGGGCCTTACGCGGGGGTGGTGGGATACTTCGACTTCTCGGGCAACCTCGACGTGTGCATCGCCCTCCGCACGGCCTATGTCGCCGGCGGCATCTTCCACATGCAGGCGGGGGGGGGCATCGTGGCCGACTCGCAGCCCGAGAAGGAGTGGTGGGAGACGGTCAACAAGGCCTCGGCCCTGCTCAATGCGGCCCGCATGGCCGAGCAGCTCGGGGACTGAGCTCCCAAGCGCATGTCAACGTTTCACCGGTCTCATCGCCCGCTACTCGTCCTGGTCGCTCTCCTCTTGGCTGGATGCGGCTCGGACCGTCCGCCGGCCTCCGTCTCCGAGCGGGCCCGGCGGGCCCGGCCGTCTCCGGTTGCTTCGGCCGCCGTCTCCCCGGCCTCCCCGGCCGCGCCCGCCCTCCCGGCCTCCCCGACCCTTTACCCACCTCGGAGTGCAGCCGAGCTCTCCTTTCCGATCGACAGGGCGATGGAGCACGTGAGGATGCTGTCCGTGGACATCGGCCTTCGGCCGGCGGGCTCGCCCGGAGAGGAGCGGGCCGCCGCCTACGTCGAATCGGTGTTCCGAGCCGGCGGCCATGACGTGGTGCGTCAGCCCGTCTCGCGCCCCGATGGCGGGACCTCCTCCAACGTCATCGCCCGCGCTCGGGGCGTGGACTACGGGCGGGGCTACCTCGTGGTGGGGGGTCACTACGACACGGTGCCCTCCTCGCCGGGAGGCAATGACAACGCCACGGGAACCGCGGTGGTCCTGGCATTGTCTGAAGCTCTCTCCGGCCGGAGGCTCGCGGTGGAGTTCATCGCCTTCGCCGCCGAGGAGCGCCAACCTCCCACCGGGGAACATCACCTGGGCTCGGCGGCCTACGTGGCGGCGCTGGCCACTCCCGGGGTGGTACAAGCCATGGTGTCGATCGATATGGTGGGCAACGGTCCGGTCCTCTCCGCGGGACGCCTCGCCGGCTCTCCGGATGGGGTCCAGAATGAGCTGGTGGGGGCGTCCCATCAGGCGGGCATCCCCCATCGGCGGATCGTGAAGGGCGACATCTCCGATCATGGACCCTTCGCCCGGGCGGGCATCCCGGCGGCGTGGCTCTGGTCGGGGCCGCACCCGGCCTACCATTCGGCCGCCGACACCTTCGAGGTGGTCCGCCCCGAGGTGGTCGGCTGGGCCGGACGGGCGACCATGCGGTGGATCCTGGATCGGACCCCACCGGGGCGACCCTGAGACCGACATGGCCTCCTACCTCGACCGGATCCTGGAGGTGACCCGGGAGCGCCTGGAGGAGCAGCGCCGCCGGCGATCCCCGGGCGATCTGGAGCGAGAGGCCGCGCAGCGGGGCGCGCCGAGAGACTTCCTCGCCGCCATGATGGCTCCGGGCATCTCGCTCGTGGCCGAGGTGAAGCGCCGCTCCCCCTCCGCAGGAGCGATCCGGATGGAGATCGATCCCGCCGGGTGGGCCGGCGCCTACCAGCGGGGAGGGGCGAGGGCGCTGTCGGTGCTGACCGAACCCGTCTTCTTCTCGGGCTCTCTCCAGGACCTGAAGCAGGCCCGGGAGGCGTGCGCCCTGCCGGTGCTTCGCAAGGACTTCGTCCTCGATCCCTACCAGGTGGTCGAGGCCCGTGCGGCGGGAGCGGATGCGGTGCTCATCATCGTCGCCGCCACCGGGGAGCGGGGACTGTATGAGGATCTGATGGCCGCAGCGGCCGAGGTCGGCCTCCTCCCCCTGGTGGAGATCCACGACCGGGCGGAGCTGGACCTCGCCTTCGAGGCCAACCCGGTGCTGATCGGCGTCAACCAGAGGAACCTGCACACCTTCGGGGTGGACCGGGGCCTCGCCGCCCGGCTGCGCCGATCCATCCCATCCGAGGTGGCGGTGATCGCCGAGAGCGGCATCGGGAGCCGGGGCGACGTGGAGGCGCTGGAAGCCGCCCACGTCCAGGGAGTGCTGGTGGGGGAGACCCTGATGCGCTCCGAAGACCCGGAGAGGGCCGTGGCCGAGCTGCTGGGACGGCGGACCGAGGCGCGATGAGGCAATACGGCCAGGCCCGGGTCATCAGGGAGGCTCATGCTCGATATGCTCCGATGATCCCCCGGACCCGCTTCTCGTGATACTGGCAGAGTGAGCGAAAGAGCATGGTTTGAGGGCACTCAGGCCAGGCGCAGCTCTTGCCCACTTCGCAACTGAGGACTCGTGCGTGGTCAGGACAAACGGCCAAGCCATTTTTACTCGCCTTCCCACAGGGAACATGGAGACTTCCGCCGACGGGCCAGACGCAGGAGAGGCGCTTGTTTATGCTGTCCTCTGACGAGCGGGGAGGAGGTGGCGTCATCCCGCCCCCCAGGGCCTCTGCAACAAGACCGCCAATGACGCCAACCATTCCCCTTCCGCCCGTCCGGACGTAGAATCCGGCGACAGCGTGGAGGCGGCAAGGAACAGCTCGTTACAACCTGCGGAACAGGTGTTCCGAAGTTGATCGACGCCGTATGACGATCTCGCAGGAGCCGGGCACTCGCGGCGGTGGCAACTCCTTCGGAACCCTTGTGCGCGCCTTCCGGGAGCAGCGGGGCTGGACCCAGCAGCAACTCGCAGAACGATGGGGCTTCACGCGCGAGTACGTCTCCCAGATCGAGCTGGGCAAGCGCAAGCTTTATGGGGAGGAGTCGGTGATGAGGCTCGCAGGGATTCTAGATATCCCCCTCGAACGCCTGGAGGCGATCGGAAAGCAGCTACCCTATGTCGTCCCTTCAGGCCGGGAAGTCACCGATGATGACGATGCTCTCCTCCGGGCTCTTCTCGAGCCGGCTCGAGCGACCGTCAAGCTGTCCTGGCTGGTCTGGTATGGAAACTGCGACGAATCGGTAGTCAACGATCTGGCTCGCATCATCCGCCGACTTGAAACCGCGGTGGCCGGGAAGGAGGGGAGGCTCAGAGTCCCCGCTCTGGAGCTTCTCGGCTATGCCCGGGAGATGTTGGGCAAGGTAGCCTTCGACAAATTGGACTACCCGGCAG
>JBOGWM010000037.1:0-5453 GCA_050693695.1 Actinomycetota bacterium | reverse complement strand
CCGGATGTTGGTGACGATGTCGAAGCGCTTGCCGAGGTCGTAGATCACCGGCCGGGTGATGAGGCACTCGGGAAAGGTGAGGTGCACCCGGCGCTTGGCCATCTACGCCAGCCCCCTTCCCGCCGGCGATCTGACCGTGAGGGACATCCCTTCGTTGAGGGCGCCCCTGCGGTAACCCTCCTCGTCGATGGTCACCTTGACAAACCCGAGGCGGGATAGCTCCTCGCAGACCTCTCCGGAGATCGGGATGAGACGGGAGAGATCTTCGGCTGCCACCTCCACCCGGGCCCGATCTTCCCCGAGATCCCGCACCCGAACGACCGGGAACCCGCGCCTTAAGAGGGACTCCTCCGCCCGCTCGACCCGGGCCAGCCCCTCCCCGGTGACGCGAACCCCATAGGCGAAGCGGCTGGCCATGCAGGCGGCCGCCGGCTTGTCCGCGGTGGGCAGCCCGAGGGCCCGGGAAGCCTGCCGGATCTCCGCCTTGGTCAGGCCGGCCTCCACGAGCGGGTGACGGGCTCCCCGCTCGTCGGCCGCCGCCTGTCCCGGACGCCAGTCCCCGAGGTCGTCGAGATTGGTGCCGAGCAGGATCGGCGCCCGGAGCCTCCGGGCCAGGGGCGCCAGGCGATCGAAGAGGGCGGACTTGCAGAAGTAGCAGCGGTCGAGGGGGTTCGCCGCGTACCGCTCATCCTCGATCTCGTTGGTGGCGACCACCCGGTGGCGCCAGCCCCTGGCGCGGGCAAGCCGGATCGCGTCCTCGAGCTCCCGGCGGGGAAGCGACGGCGTATCGGCGGTGACCGCGAGGAAGCGAGGACCGAGAACCCGGTGAGACATCTCGGCCAAGAAAGCGCTGTCGGCCCCGCCCGAGTAGGCCACCACCGCCCCGGGAAGCTCCCCCAGGACGCGGCGCAGCCCGGCGAGCTTCTCCGCGATCCCCTCAGTCCCAGGCATGGCTTGCCGCCCTCGCCCGCCTTTCCCTGAGAACCTCCAGGAAGATCACCGCTTCGAACGCCAGGAACAGCAACGCTCCCGCGACGAACACCGGCCTGGAGAGCCATCCCGTCTGCATCCAGGGAGCGCCCCGAAGAACGGCCCAAGCCCCGCTCACCTCGACCAACCGGTCCAGGGCGATCGCGGCGAACAGCAGGGTCAGGTACAGGATCGAGAACCGGAACAGGGACATGGCTCGTTGGGCGGTGGGGTCCCGGCGCAGGCGCATCGCCTCCACCACGAACATCGCTCCCAGCAGCAGGGCCGCCGCCAGATAGAGGATTCCCATCCGTCCGGCGGGATACAGCAGGAGGCTCACCCCGACGAGGACGAGGGCGGAGAGGAGGATCTGGCGGGTGGTGCGGGCCACGCCTCGCACCACCGGCAGCATGGGCACGCCTGCCGCCTCGTAGTCCGCCGAGTATCGGAGGGAAAGGGCCCAGAAGTGGGGAGGCGTCCAGTAGAAGATGATCGCGAACATGACCAGAGCAGGGATCTGCACCTTCCCGGTCACCGCCGCCCACCCAACCAGCACCGGGGCCGCCCCGGCGGCTCCCCCGATGACGATGTTGGACGGGGTGTTGCGCTTGAGCAGGATGGTGTAGACGAAGACGTAGAAGAGGAGGGCGCAGAGCGCGAGCGCCGCCGCCAACAAGTTGACCAGAAAGCCGAGCCAGGCAAAGCTCACCGCCCCGAGGACGATCCCGAATACAAGCGCGGCTCGAGGCTCGATCTCTCCCCGGGGGATCGGCCTCGACGAGGTACGCTCCATACGCGCATCCAGGTCACGCTCGAGGTAGCAGTTGATGGCGCCGGCGCCCCCCGCGGCGAGGGAGCCTCCGATGAGGGTGGCAAGGAGCATCGAAAGGGGAGGCCAGCCCTCCGCCGCGGCTACCATTGCAGGTACGGTGGTTATCAGCAGCAGCTCCACCACCCGGGGTTTGGTGAGCAGGAAATAGGCTTTGACCTTCCGGCCGAGACCCGTCGGCTCGCGCCGAGCCTCCGCATCCTCCTCATGCGACCTCGGCCGGCGGTACGACACCACCGAAAGCGCCAGGGTCATCCCCCAGAGGGCGGCGCCACCCAAAACGTGAGCCACCACCGCCCAGGCGGCGGTGCGGGAGAAGACGTTGGCCGCCCCGATCGCCACCTGAGCCACCCAGAGAGCAAGCGAGCTGCGAGCGAGGATCACCGGGAGCCGGTCTCGGCCGCCTCGTTGCATCCGGACGGTCAGGTACACCACACCGATGCCGAGGGCGAGAGCCGCCAGCCGATGGAGGAAATGGATCAGCTCTTCCGGACGGTCAAGGCGCGGGAGGAGCCTTCCGTCCATCAAAGGCCAGTCGGAGAAGGCCAGGGAGGCGTTGGCCTGAACCACATAGGCTCCCAGGATCGCCGCCGAGAGGGCAACGGCGGTGACCAGAAATGACTCCCGAGCCAGGCGGGTCATCCGACCACCCCTCGGGAACACGGAGTTGACGGTCGTCAGCACCAAGAGCCCCAGCAGAGCCAGCGAGGTGGCGAAGTGGAGAACCACCAGCCTGGCTTCCAGCTCCCGCTCCACCACGAGCCGGCCCAACCCTCCCTGGAACACCACGATCACCAGGGCCGCGAAGGAGGGCCAGAAGACGCCCGCCTGAGAGCGCCACCTTGCCCAGGCCGGGATCGCCAGGATGAGGACGAGAAGCCCGAGCACCAAGGCCACCAACCGGTGCGAATACTCGATCAGGGCATGGAGCTGAAGGGGGGGGATCCAGCTCCCGTGGCATCTCGGCCAGTCAGGGCATCCCAGGCCCGAGCCCGTCCCCCGCACCAGGGCCCCGACGGTGATGAGCACCACCGAGGTCACGGTGGTCGCGAGGGCGAGCTTGGAGAAGCGGCTCATCGAGCAGGGCTCACCCGCGCCGGGGCGCGGTCAACGGACCACTACCTTTCCTTGCATGTTGGGATGGACGTCGCAGTGGAAGTGGTAGGCGCCGGCCGGAGGTGCCTTGAAGCGATACTCCCTGGTGGCGGGTCCCGAGAAGATCGCCCCGGTAAAGAACTTCTTGTCGGTCGCATGCTCGCCTGCGAAGATCGCAAGGTTGTGGGGCACGGTATCGTCGTTGCGCAGCCGGACCACCACGTCCGTCCCCGCCGCCAGATCCAGCTCCGCCACGTCGAAGACGAGGTCCTTCGCCCTCAGGGCGACCTGCGTGGCCTCCCCACCCGCCTGGTCGCCGGCGCCCTTCTCCTCCACCACGACCTGACCCGTCATGAGCGTGGGGTGCAGGTCGCAGCGGAAGAAGTATTCGCCGGGGCCGGGGAGATCCACGCGGTTATCGATGTTCTCCCCACCGTTGATGACCTTGCCCTGAAACAGAGCCTTCGACGCATCCTCTCCGTTATAGATGGAAAAGTTGTGCGGAACGGTGTCGGAGTTGCGGAGCCGGATCACCGCCTCCGGCGCGGGGAGGATCAGCTCCTTGCGGTCGAAGGCGATCTTGTCCGAGACGATCTTCACGACCGCCGGCTTGTCCTCGCCCCCGTGCTCCTCCTCAACGGCTGCGGGGATGATGCCCGCGGCCACCCCGCCCCCGATCGCCACTGGAAACAGAGCCACCGCCAGGAGGAAGAACATGCCGAAGCCGCGCAGGCCGGGGCGGGCGGAGAGGATCGCCGAGAGCAACAAGACGTTGATCGCGGTCATGAGCGCGACCGCGACCGCCACGGTGGGGGGAACCTCCAGAAGGATCCGTGAGAACCCGAAGACGAGGGCTCCGATCACCGCCACAGCCCCCAAGGGGATGAGCAGGGCAAGCGCTGGACGCGGGGGGGGGACCGGTTCGCTCACCGGCTCACGACTCCAATCGATTCAGCTCTCGCTCCACCCGTTGCCACTCCAGCACGTCGGGGTTCTCCGGTCGCTCTTCCTTCACGGACCAGCGGAAGAATAGCACCGCGATCACAGACCACAGCAGGACCCCGCCACCGAGCTTCATGATCAGGCCGGCCAGGCGCTGGTCGTCCACCACCGAGATAGAGAATGCCCGGGGCAGTGTCTCGTAGATGTGGTAGATGGGAGTTGTGGTGAAGGTGAGAAACGAGGCCGGCACGGTGGGGATGATGGTCTGGAGGAAGAGGTAGAGCATCTGGGCGGGGTAGGGAATCCGGGGCAGCTCCGGCAGGGGTGAGAGGATCGGCCACCACATCAACAGCGCGGCGCCCGTCAGGACGGTATGCGTCACCAGGTGAAAGGTATGGCTCGTCAGGGAGAGGTCCACCACCGGGGGCCAGTGAGTGGTTACCAGCACGGCGTTGAAGATCCCGAGCGCGGGGAGCGGGCGGGTGAGACGGCGCATCACCGCCATGACCGGCCGGGGAGACAGCAGGGCGCGGGCCAGCCAGCTCGGGACGCCCGCCAGCAGCAGTGGGGGAGCCACGAGGGATAGCGTCAGATGCTGCACCATGTGGGCGGAGTAGAGCTGGCGCTCGGCCAGGTCGTGCAGGGGCCAGTCTCCCGACGCCCACAGGGCCAGGAGTCCCAGACAGAACCAGAGGACCTGGCGCCTCGTGGCGGGCCGCTCCCCGGGCTCCACGTACCTGGGCCCCACGCTCTTGAGGGCCCACGCATACGAAGCGGCGAGAAACACCACCGTCGCCCACACGTCCGGATGGAAATGCCACGCCCAGGGCGAGAGAGCGAGCGTTGCGCCAGACGCGACCGGGTACGCCTGCATCATCTATCTCAGGAGGAGCCCGAAGGTGAGCAGCACGATCGCGAAGACCGCGAGGGCCAGGATGATCCCGGTGATGAAGAGCCGCCGGAACAGGCGGCTGTCGAACTTGAGGTGCATGAACCACAGGGCCACCATCCCGAACTTGATGGCCGAGAGCACGATCAACAGGGGGGCGATATAGGGACGGACCGCGGGGATGTAATAGATCATCACCTCGACGGCGGTGACCACGGCCAGCACCACGGCCACCTTGACGTACTGGAGGGGCCCGGGATGGGCGTGCTCCATGGCGTGGGCGGGCGCAGCCGGGTTGTGCTCGCTCGGGACATCTGCCTGCCTGGCCTCCACTGGCGCTCTCTTTCAGCTCGGGGCGGGGATGAGGTAGACGACGGTGAAGATCACGATCCACACGACATCAACGAAGTGCCAGTAGAGTCCCACCAGCTCCACCCTCATCACGTCGGAGGTGGGCAGGCGGCCCAGGCGGGACATGGCGTAGAGGGAGAGCAGCATCAGGATCCCCACCGTCACATGCGCCCCGTGAAAGCCCGTGAGCATGAAGAAGCTGCTCCCGAAGGGACTGGCGGAGAGCGTGAGGCCTTCCTTGACGAAGGTGGTGAACTCGAAGACCTGTCCCCCGACGAAGCTCATCCCCAGCAGGGCCGTGGCGAGCAGCCAGATCCGCAGCCGCCGATGGTCGCCGCGCTGGAGGGCGGCGAGGGCCAGCACCATGGTCAGGCTGCT
>JBOGWM010000036.1:0-3395 GCA_050693695.1 Actinomycetota bacterium | reverse complement strand
GCCGTGAAGTCTTCAGTGGGAAGCGGCGTCTTCCGTCAGATCGTGCTGGTGGAGCAAGCCGTCGGTGAAGAGCCGTCCGTTTGCTTCACCTTTCAGGCGGTACTGGAGCTTGCGCGCCTCCCTGCCTCTGGAGCGCGCGACCGACCCGGCCGGGACCAATGAAGACCCTTCGAGGATGGAAGCGAACCTGAGCCACCGCGGGTGTTCTCGGAACCCGCTCGCCCGGGCGCTTGCCCTCGGGGAGGTGGCGCTCCAGGACCTGGTTGATCTCGGCGCCGACGAGCAGGATGAATGACGAGTAGTGCATGTACAACATGAGGACGGCGACCCCGGCGAGGGTCCCGTAGACGGCGTTGTACCTTCCAAAGTTGTTGACGTAGAGAGAGAAGGCAAGCGAAAACATCAGCCACAGCGCGAGCGCCAGCACCGCTCCCGGCGTGATCCATTGCCAGCGCTGCTTGACGTCGGGGGCGACGTAGTAGATCAGACCGAAAGCCGCCGCCGCGAAGGCGGCGAGCACCGGCCATTGCAGGATGCTCCACGTCCAGACCAGAGCCTTCCCCGCGCCGGTGGCCCCTGCGATCACCTCGGCGATCGCGCTGCCCCCAACGACCAGCCCGAGCGCCGCGATGAGCAAGACAGCCACCACCAGCGAGAGGGCGAGGGAGGTCAGGTAGCGCTTCACGAGACCTCGTCGCTCTTGGACGTCGTACATCTGGTTCATCGCATCCATCGTGGCCCTCATGGCCCCCGATATCGCCCAGAGGGAGCCGAGGACGGCCACCACCGCGCCGATCGTATAACCGGCTTGGGCCCGTCCTTCGGCAGCCCTCCGGATCGGGCCGTCGATCAGGTCGATGGCCTCTTTCGGGACGGTGGCCGCAGCCCGGCTGAGCAACTCGCTGACCAGGCCTTCGGCGCCGAAGATGCCGAGCAGGGAAAACAAAAACACCAGGAACGGAAAGATCGACAGCAGCCCCAAATAGGTCAGATGGCCCGCGAAGGCCCCGAGGCGGTCCTGCTTGATCTCCTTCAGCGCCTCCTTGAGGAGGCCGCGGACGCTGAGATCTGCCGTGCCCGGGACGATCACGCCGGGATCTCCTCTTCAGCCTTCTCCTCGGCGCTCATCCGGGTCTCCCTTTTCTTCTCCGCTCTCCGGACGGCCCTACGCAGCTCGCCGCTTGCTCGTCGGTCTGTCCGCGCGTTCCTCCGCCTCGAAGTCCTTCCAGACGTTTCCCCATCGCGGCCCCCGTGCCAGGAGGCGCCACTGGGCTTTCATCGGGCCTCTTACCATGAGGAGTACGGCTATCCCCAACGCCGACAGAAAGGCGAGGGCTTGGTTGGCGATCTCCACGGTGTTTCTCATGATGCTCATCGGGTCCATGTGGGTCCCCCTCTCTTGCGAGCTTGCGGAATGAACCCCGGCTGGCGGTTGGCTTGTACCCGGCCCGAGGGCCCGCGAAACCTCCTCCCCTCGGACCGGGATGCCAGAGGCCGCGCCGGCAGTAACCTCGGCTTCATGGAGCAGATCATGCGTGTCCACGTCTGGATCTCTGGCCGGGTGCAAGGGGTTTTCTTCCGGCAGGAGACGTACCGGCGCTCCCGGAGTCGGGGCCTCGCCGGCTGGGTCGCCAACCTACCCGACGGGCGAGTGGAGGCGGTCTTCGAGGGGCCGAAGGCGGCGGTGGAGTCGATGCTCCGGTGGTCACAGGAGGGGCCACGCCAGGCGGTGGTGACCTCCGTCGAGGTCGCTCGGGAGGCTCCTGTCGGCGAAGAGAGCTTCCAGGTCCGCTGAGGATGGGTTTTGCCCTCATCCTCGTCGCCCCGGGCGTGACCGGCTAACGATTGTTGGAAGGCGCTGGGCGCGTCGCGATCAGGAGCAGCTCGGGGTGATCGAATGATGGGACCGCCCGTCGGTACTCCCCGGGGGCGATTCCATAGACCGCCTCCGGGTCCAGTCCAGCCCCGTTGGCGATCCACTCCAGCTCTCTCGGCGTGTAACAAGAGCTCCACATCTCGAAGGTCTTCATGGTTCCGTCCGCCCCGATGACCTCCATGGTCTCCTTGGAGATCATCGTTACGGGATCGAACCCCCTTGCAGGGGGCTCCGAAGGTTCGTCGAGCCCCAGCCGTTTGAGCCAATGGAAGACGTTGGGTGCTCCGGCCGCCAGACGGCCCCCCGGGCGCAGGGCGCGACGCATGGCCCGGAGCACGGTCAGATCCGAGATCCCCAGGCCGAAGGCCCCCTCGCAGATGCTGATCGCGAGATCGAACTCCGCCTCGAAGGGCATCGCCGCAGCGTCCATCTCGAACAGGGAGAGACCGACTCCCGCCTCACGGGACCGCTGGCGCGCGACTGTCAGGAAGTCGGGAGAGAGGTCGATGCCCACCACTTCCAGTCCTCGCCGTGCGAGCTCGATCGCATGTCGTCCGGGGCCGCACCCCACGTCCAGCAAGCGCATGCCCGACGAGGCGCCGAGCTCCTCGAAGAGGAATGCCACCTCCTGGGCGGCGCCGAAGGTGAAGGAGTATTGGAGATACGCCTCCTTGAGGTGCTCCGCTATCGGGAGGTACCAGTCGGCCGCGGGTGGTCGAAGGTCGGACGCCATGAGCTACTCGGGGCGAGACCTGCGCGCTGCCCACCACGCGTCTAGGCGCCGGTAGGCCTCAACCTTGCCGATCTCTCCCTCCTCCATTCGGATCTCCATGAGCCACTCCATGGCCTCCCCGACCAGGGGAGAGGGCTTGATCCCGAGGCGCTCCATCACCTCATGGCCGTCGAGCGCCGGGCGCAGGCGCGAGAGCTCCTCGCTGGCTGCCAGCTCCCGAATGCGAGCCTCGAGCTCGTCCATGCGTCGGGAGAGCTGCATCGCCTTCCTCGGGTTGCGGGTGGTGCAGTCGGCTCGCACCAGGATGTTGAGCTTGCCCAGGAGCGCTCCGGCATCCCGGACATAGCGGCGGACCGCCCGGTCCGTCCAGCCCAGACGGTAACTGTGAAAGCGCAGATGGAGATACACGAGCTGGCGAATCTCCTCGACCAGGTCCGCCGGGTAGCGCAACTCTCTGAGGCGCGCCTGCGTCATCTCCGCCCCCACCACCTCATGATGGTGGAACGTGACCCCCTCCGGGGTGATCTGGCGGGTCTTCGGCTTCCCAATGTCGTGCAGGACGGCTGCCAACCGGAGCGCCGGGTCGGGCGGACCGGTCTCCAGTCGGCAGACGTTCTCCAGCACGGCCAGGGTATGACTGAAGACCTCCTTGTGGCGGTGCACGGGATCCTGCTCCAGGCGCAGCCGGGGGAGCTCGGGTAAAAACTCCTCCGCCAGCCCCGTCTCGGCTGCCAGCTCCAGGGCGCGCCACGGCACCCGGCCCACCATCAGCTTGCTCAACTCGTC
>JBOGWM010000035.1:0-2069 GCA_050693695.1 Actinomycetota bacterium | reverse complement strand
AGGCAGCAGAGGGACGAGAGCAGGGCGCCGAGCCACGCCGCCACGCTTGGGCCAAGCGCGTTTAGCCTCACCGCGCTCCCCTCCCCACGGCCCAGGATCGATAGACCACCCGCCCGGTGGAGCCGAGCAGCCGAGCAGCAGAGATACGGCGGTCTCGCCACATACGTCCTCCTACTGTGGCTCGGCGGCAAACGCCCCGTATTCGAAGGTCAGCCGGTGCGGCTTGCCGCAGCATTCGACCAGGTCCCCCGGCTTGGCGTCCTCCGGCAGGGTGACCAGCTCGTCGCACACGGGACAGCTCACTCGGTCGGCGAGTGCTGCCATCCACTGCTCCCCACTCCGCTGGAGGCGGAGGCCGTGGCCCGCGCAGTTCGGGCACTCGACGATGTCTCCTGCTTGCACGCCCGTCGACAACGCGACGTGGGCCCCGCAGTCCGGGCAGCGGACCGTGGCCATCCTTCAGGGAGGATGAGGTCGGAAGGAGGGGCCTGTCGCACGCGGGGAGCATGGGGTACCCGTGTGGCCGGGTGCGACTCGCGGATGCCTTAAACGGAGGGAGCCGGGAATGAAACGAGGACAGCCATGACACATCAAGCCGGGATAGATATAGTCCTCTGTCCGCTCGGAACCGCTCATCGCGGCCAGTACATGATCACGCCAACCCCGGCCAGGCACAGGGCGCTGCCCACGAGATCATAGCGGTCCGGCGCAATCCGATCGATGCCCCACCCCCAGAGGATCGAAAGCACGACAAACCACCCGCCGTACACCGCGTAGACGCGACCGAAGTGGGCTGGCTGGTAGGTGGGGACGATGCCGTACAGAATCAGGGTGGCGGCGCCGAACACGCCGACGTACCAGCGAGCGCCGTTGCGCCACCACTGCCAGACCAGGTAGCCGCCTCCGATCTCACACAGTCCCGCTACGAGAAACAGCGCCACAGAGTGGGCCACGCGTAGCACAGACACCTCCCGCGGACCTCAGCGCAGCGCCTGCTTCAATGCCTCGGCCAGCACACCATCGAACCTGTCAAGCTCTGCGAGAAATCGGAGTTCCGCATCGCCGGACATCCTCGCCTTCCAGCCCCTCTGGGAAAAGACTTTGAGCCGATCGATCCGGAGGGCGAGGACGTTCAGACGACTGTTGAGGGAGAGCGCTCTAGCCCTGCGTTCATCCTCCACGAAGGCGTCCCACAGGTCTAGTGCCGCCAGCGTTGCCCCCTTGTCGTTGCCAGCCTTGCAGGCCGCTCGTGCGTCCGAGAGTTGGGCATTCGCTCTGGTCAAGACCTCCTGCAGACGCGCCTTCTCGACCCCTGACTTCTTCTCGAGAGCTTCCCTTCGTTCCCGAACTTCTCCGTCGACAAGCTTAAGCCAGCGGTCGCACTCCTTCTCGGCCGCCTCTACCAATGCAGGTGCCATAAGACACGACGCCAGCATTCCTGCGATCAGGATGGATCTCATGACCATCTCTCCTCCCGTCAGATTACGACCCTGCTGCTCGGCGTCAGGCTCATCCCGACTGTACTGTAGCCAGCGGTCAACTCAAGAGGTTTCGTTTGGTTTTCAGATTCCCAAGACTCGCTTGAGACGTCCTCGATCGAAGCCGACGATCACCTCCTCATCGACGGTGACCACCGGGACTGCCATCCGGCCCGTCCGGGCGACAAGCTCCTCGCGTGCAGTCGGGTCTTCAGCGACGTTCTTCGCGGTAAAGGCGATTCCATGAGACGAAAGAAACTCTTTCGCCGCGTGACAAGACTGTCAGGTCGTGGACCAGTACACCGTGACCTGTCGAGCGGTCATGACGTCGCTCCCGTGAGCAGATCGCCGAAGATCCGCTTGCCGAGCTTGAAGCCTTCGATCACCGTGACCGCCGTGCCGACGACCTCCGGGTTCACCTGTCGCCATGCGCGCGCATGCTCTTCCGACCGGAAGAAGTTGAAGGTCGTTCAGAGCCCCGTGGCGGCCCGCCGTTCGCCATCGCAGCGGCGCCCAACCCAGACCACGATGCCTGCCGCCTCCGGCCCCGGACCGTCCGGGGTGACGGCAAAGGCCAGGAGCTGCCCGCAG
>JBOGWM010000034.1:0-11084 GCA_050693695.1 Actinomycetota bacterium | reverse complement strand
GCCAGCACCATGGTCAGGCTGCTCATGAGCAGCACGAAGGAAGAGACCGAGGTGTAGGGAATGTCGTAGATCTGGCTCGACTTCGGCCCCCCCTCGGCCCGTGTCCGATACAGCAGGTAGGTCGAGATCAGCGCTCCGAAGAAGAGGCATTCCGAGCCCAGGAAGGCCCACATGGCCACCTTGCGACTGTCGAGGCCGAGAGAGGTCTCGTGCTCGGCATGCGCCGCTTCCTGCATTTCCCTTTCCCTTCCTTACCCGGAGAGAGGTTCGAGGACCCAGCCGTAGAGGCCGCCCAGGAGGACGACGACCCCCAGGGCGCCCAGAACCACGGTCCCAAAGAGGACCGCGTAGGCGATGATCGGGAAGCCGAGCGCCGCCAGCGGGGGCCAGTAGGAGGGAGACGGCATGTGGATCCCGTGCCCACTCTCACCATGGTCCTGGCCGCCTTGCTCGTGGTCCCCCGCTCCACCCACGGGCACCGGCACCGGGCGTCCCCTCTTGTCCTCGGCGTACTTGCCGTGCCAGAAGTCATCCCGGGCCTTCACGTGGGGGATCTGGTCGAAGTTATGCTCCGGGGGAGGCGAGGGGATGGTCCACTCCAGCGTTCGCCCATCCCAGGGATCCGCGGCCGCCGCCTTGCCGCGCCGCTTGGACACGACCCAGTTGTACATGAAGAGCAGGGTCGAGGCGGCGATGATGAAGGCCCCGACGGTTTCGATGAAGTTCAAGAAGTCCCAGCCCATGCCGGCCGGATAGGTGAAGTTGCGCCGGGGCTGACCCAAGAGCCCGAGGACGTGCATCGGGAAGAAGGTGAGGTTGAATCCGATGAGCATCAGCCAGAAATGCAGCTTTCCCAAGCGCTCGTTCAGCATGCGGCCGAAGACCTTCGGGAACCAGTAGTAGAAGCCGGAGAAGAGTCCGAATATGGCGCCTCCGAAGAGGACATAGTGGAAGTGGGCCACGACGTAATAGGTATCGGTCTGCTGGTAATCGTGGGGGACCAGGGCGTGGGTGACCCCGGAAAGGCCCCCGATGATGAACATGGCGACGAAGCCGACCGAGAAGAGGAAGGGGGTGCTGAAGCGGATGGAGCCACCCCAGAGCGTGGCGATCCAGTTGAAGATCTTCACCCCGGTGGGCACCGCGATGAACATGGTGGAGGTCGCAAAGGCGGCGTTGGCCACCGGGCCGAGCCCGACCGCAAACATGTGGTGCGCCCACACGCCCCACCCCATGAAACCGATGAAGATGCCCGAGAAGATCACCGCCGCATATCCGAAGAGCGGCTTGCGAGAAAAGACCGGGAGGACCTCCGAGACGATCCCCATGGCCGGGAGGATGAGAATGTAGACTTCGGGATGGCCGAACACCCAGAAGAGGTGTTGCCACAGGACCGGATCGCCTCCCTTGGACCAGTTGAAGAAGTTGGTCCCAAACTGCCGGTCGAAGGTGAGCTGGAACAGAGCCACCGCGATCACCGGCATCGCGAAGAGCAGCAGGAAGGAGACCACCAGGGTCATCCAGACGAACACCGGCATCCGCATCATGGTCATCCCCGGAGCCCGCAGGTTCAGGATGGTGGTGATGAAGTTGGCCGCCGAGGCGATGGAGGCGATGCCCAAGATCTGCAGCCCGAGGGCGTAGAAACTGAGACCATTCCCCGGTGAGAACTGACTGGAGAGCGGAGCGTAGCCGAACCATCCGCCGTCGGGAGCTCCACCCAGGAAGAAGCTGCTGTACAGGAAGAGGCCTCCGGCGAGAAATACCCAGTAGCTGAAGGCGTTCAGGCGGGGAAAGGCCACGTCCCGGGCGCCGATCATGAGCGGGATGAGGTAGTTGAAGAAGGCGGATGACAGCGGCATCACCACCAGGAAGATCATGGTGAGGCCGTGCATGGTGAAGAGCTGATTGTACAGAGACTCGTCGAGCACCTTTCCATTCGGACCGGCAAGCTGGAGCCGGATCAGGAGGGCCTCGACGCCTCCCAGGAGGAAGAAGACGAAGGCGGTGTATCCGTAGAGGATGCCGATCCGCTTGTGATCGACGGTTGTCAACCAGCTCCACAGGCCGGTCTTGGCCGTCGGGCGGCCGAGCAAGGTCGACCGAGGCATGCTCACCGTCGCCATGCGCCCTCTCCCCTTCCCTACCTACTTGCCCCTCGGGGGCCGCCCCCCGAAAGTATCTCGCGGATCCTCACTGGCCGGGTCATTCTAAGCTCTGAAGATAAGCGACGAGGGCCCGGATCTGGTCCTCCGAGAGGTTATAGCTGGGCATTCCGGCTCCCCTCTCCACGTTCGGATTCATGGCCTTGCGTTTCGGAGGATCTCGCAACCACGCCGCCAGGTTCTCGGTGTTGTTGGCAAAGATCGATCCGGCGAAGGTCTGCCGGCTGGCAAAGTGCGTGAGGTCCGGAGCCAGGGTGGCCTGAGCGTTCGTGCCCTTCACGGCATGGCATCCGGCGCACGGACCGTTGACGAGGAAGTCCATCCCCTCCCGGGCCAGCGCGTCGGTGGGGATGGTGGCCGCTTGCTGCTGTTCTTTCACCCAAGTCTCAAAATCCTCCGGGGTATGCGAGATGACCACGTTGCGCATGTTGGCGTGAGAGAGTCCGCAGTACTCGGCGCATTGGCCCCGGTACTCCCCGGGGCGGTCCGCCTTCAGCGTCAGGTGATTGGTTTGCCCGGGCACCACGTCCTGCTTGCCCGCCAGCTTGGGGACCCAATAGCTGTGGATCACGTCCTTGGACTCCAGGCTCAAGACCACCGGTCGTCCCACCGGGATGTGCAGCTCGTTGGCGGTGATCACTCCCAGGCCGGGATATTGGTACTCCCACCACCATCGCTGGCCGACCACCTTGACCTCCAGCACGTCGCCTTTGGGCCTGGCGGCGAAGTCGAAGATCAACTTGACCGTGGGGACGGCGACCCCGGCCAGGATCAGGGTGGGGATGATCGTCCAGATCACCTCCAGGCGGGTGTTGCCATGGACCTGCACCGGGGCGTCCGAGTCGGAGCGCCGGCGGTAGCGGGCGAGCACGTAGAGCAAGGCGCCTTCGACGAGGACGAAGACCACGACGACGATGATGAAGGTTCCCTTGAACAGCGTATCCGCCCGGCGAGCGAACTCTCCCTCGGGAACCAGGGTGGACTGGGGAGTATCCAGGCTGCAGGCGGCGAGAACCGGCGCCGCAAGCAACAAAAGGAGAAGGGCGCAGCGGCGCGCGCGACCGTCGCGGGGCTTAATCGGCCCCACCGGAACCAGATGAGGTGGAGAGACCCACGCCCTCCCCCGGACGCCCCTTCACGCCGGGGAATCGTAACAGAAGGGCTACCTCATTTCCGGGACATGACAAAACGATCATCGTGATGGTGGAATAGCGGGGAGGGCTTGCCCTCCCCCCGGCCTCGACAAGCACTATATTCCCGCCCGCTATCCCGACGCGCATCCGGCAGGGGCGCCAGGGGACCTCTACACTGCCGAGGAGGCCGACCGGGCCAAAATGGATCATGATGCATTGAGCCCACAGCTCTCACACTGCTTCGACGACCTGCGAAGCCTGATCAACCGGGTCCTGGAGGATTTCCTCTCCGCCCAACGCGGCTCCCTGAGCGCGGCCGACCCCGAGGCGGTGAGGCTCCTGGACGAGGTGGTCGCCACCGTGGCCGCCGGGGGAGGGCGGATCCGGCCCATCTTCTGCTACTGGGGTTACCGGGCGGGGGGCGGGGCCCATGGCGGCGAGATCCTGGCCGCAGCCTCCAGCCTGGAGCTGCTCCACACCTTCGCCATCATCCACGACGACGTCATCGACGCAGCCGCGCTTCGGAGGGGCAAGCCCTCGACGTCGCGCCGTCTGGCCGGGGAGGCCCGCCGGTCGGGGCGGGGAGGGGATCCGCAACGCTTCGGGCCGGCAGCCGCCATCCTGGCGGGTGACCTGGCCTTCGTCCTCTCGGACCGGCTCCTGGCCGACTCGGGGTTCGCTCCCCCAGCGCTCGCACGAGCCTCCCGGCCCCTCGGCGAGATGCGGGTGCAGGCCATCGCCGGGGAATATCTCGACCTTCTCTACGGCGGGACCCGGCCCCGGAACCTGGAGATGACCCATCGGATTGCCCGGCTCAAGACCGCGAGCTACAGCGTCGAGGGACCGCTGCTCATCGGGGCCGTCCTCGCGGGCGGTGCAAATACCAAGGAGATCGAGCGAGCCCTGTCCCGGTATGGCTCGGCCCTGGGCGAGGCGTATCAGCTCCGAGACGACGTGCTGGGTCTCTTCGGAGATCCAAACGTCACCGGAAAAGACGTCGAAGGTGATCTCCGGGCGGGCAAGCCGACGGTTCTGATCGCGGAGGCCCTGCGCCGGGCGGCTTGCCCGGAGCGGGAGGCCATCACCAAGCACTGGGGAAACCCGGAGGCAGGCACGGAGGAAATCGAGGTTTTGCGCGCCGCGGTGCGTTTCTCGGGAGGCCTGCGAGCCACGCTCGCCTGCATCGACGGCCTGGTCGAGGACGCCAGGAGGGCTCTCGCACCCGACGCGGAAACCATCATTCCCCGACTGGCTCGTGCCGCCCTGGAGGAGCTGGCGGAGGGGATCTCTTCCCGGACGCTCCGCCTTCCCTGAACGACCGGGTGCTACGCCTGCAGGAGCCATCCTCGACGAAGGGCCGGGAAAACCCGGCCCTTCGTCTCGAAAATGGGCTTCCGTCGGTCAGAAGTCCATGTCCCCGCCCATGCCGGGGGCGCCACCGCCCGGCATCGGGGGTGGATTCTTCTCGGGCTTCTCGACGACGACCGCCTCTGTGGTGAGAAAGAGGGCCGCAATGGAAGCCGCGTTCTGCAGGGCGGAACGGGTGACCTTGGCAGGGTCGGTGATCCCACACTTCATCAGGTCCTCGTAGTCGCCGTTCGCCGCGTTGAGCCCCCAACCCTTGTCCAGGGTCCGGACGTGGGCGACGATCACGCCGCCCTCGAGGCCAGCGTTGGCCGAGATCTGCTTGAGGGGCGCCTCCAGGGAGCGCCTGACGATGGTGACTCCCGTGCGCTCGTCGCCCTCGAGGTCCCCTTCGAGCTTCTCCAGCCCCGCCTGGGCGGACAGCAGGGTGACGCCCCCACCGGGGCAGATCCCCTCTTCGACCGCGGCCTTAGTCGCCTGGACGGCATCCTCGATGCGGTGCTTCTTCTCCTTGAGCTCGACCTCGGTGGCGGCGCCAACCTTGATGACCGCCACTCCCCCGGCGAGCTTGGCCAACCGCTCCTGCAGCTTCTCCCGGTCGTAGTCGGAATCGCTGCGGTCCAGCTCGGAGCGGATCTGGACGACCCGGCCCTTGATCTTGTCGGCGTCTCCGGTGCCCTCGACGACGGTGGTGTCGTCCTTGGTCACGACAACCTTGCGGGCCCGCCCCAGCAGGTCCAGGGTGACGTTCTCGAGCTTGAGGCCGACCTCCTCTGAGATCACCTCGCCGCCGGTGAGAACCGCGATGTCCTGCAGCATGGCCTTGCGGCGATCACCGAATCCCGGCGCCTTGACGGCGACGCTGCGGAAGGTGCCCCGGATCTTGTTGACCACCAGGGTGGCGAGGGCCTCTCCCTCCACATCCTCTGCGATCGCCAGCAGGGACTTGCCGGCCTGCATGACCCGCTCGAGCACCGGCAGCAGGTCCTTGACCGCGGAGATCTTCTGGTTGGCCACCAGGATGTAGGGATCCTCGAGGACCGCCTCCATTCGCTCCGGGTCGGTGACGAAGTACGGGGAGATGAAGCCCTTGTCGAAGCGCATCCCCTCCACGAGCTCGAGCTCGAGGCCGAAGGTCTGGGACTCCTCCACCGTGATGACCCCGTCCTTGCCGACCTTGTCGAAGGCCTCGGCGATGATCTCGCCGATCTCCATATCGTTGTTCGCCGAGATGGCCGCGACATACGCGATCTCTTCTTTGGTCTCGACCTCTTTGGACTGACTGCCGATGTACTCCACCACAGCGTCCACAGCCCGCTCAACCCCGCGCTTGAGCGCGATCGGATTGGCGCCCGCAGCCACCACCCGCAGGCCTTCCTTGGTGATGGCCTGGGCGAGGACGGTCGCGGTGGTTGTGCCGTCACCGGCCACGTCGTCGGTCTTCTTGGCGACTTCTTTGACCAGCTCGGCGCCGATCTTCTCGTAAGGATCCTCCAGGTCGATCTCCTTGGCGATCGATACCCCATCGTTGGTGATGGTGGGCGCCCCCCACTTCTTCTCGAGGACGACGTTGCGGCCCTTGGGACCGAGGGTGATGCGGACCGCGTTGGCCAGCTGATCCATCCCTCGCTCCATGGACCGCCGCGCCTCCTCATGGAAGGCAATCATCTTCGACGGCATGAACCACCTCCTATGTTGTGACGACGACTTGCAACCTCAGCCTCCGAGTGTTAGCACTCACTAATCTAGAGTGCTAATCGAGCTTTGGCAAATCAACCGGCCAAATGCTAAGGCGACCGTCCCTCAACCCCCGGCCACGGCGGGCAGGATCGAGACCGCCTGGTCCTCCTCGAGCGTGGTGTCCAGGCCTTCCAGGAAACGTACGTCCTCGTCGCCGACGTACACATTGATGAACCGGCGAAGATGGCCCTCCTCGTCGAGTACCCGGTCGATCAGCTCCGGATGCCCCGCTCCCATCTTCGTCAACAACTCCCGCAGGCTGGCGGCGCCGTCCACCTCGATCTCCTGGTGGCCCCCGACCAACATCCTGAGCTGGGTGGGAATCTTGACTCGCACACTCATTTCCTGCCTCCTACTCTCCGAGCAGCTCCAGCTCCCCCAAGAAGACGTCGAGGTGAGGCGGGATCTCGAACGTGGGTCCCACCCGCTCCGTGAGCGCCTCGGCGGTCTTGAGTCCCATGCCCGTGATCAGCGCCACGACGCTCTCCTCCGGGGCGAAGGCGCCGGCCCTCGCCAGCCGCATGAGGGCACCGATCGTAACTCCCCCCGCGGTCTCCGTGAAGATACCCTCGGTCGAGGCCAGCAGGCGGATCCCGGCGAGAATCTCCTCATCGCTCACGTCCTCACCCCGGCCCCCCGTCTCCCTCACCGTCTTCACCGCGTAGTACCCGTCCGCGGGGTTGCCGATCGCCAGGGACTTGGCGATCGTGGCCGGCTTCACCGGGCGGACGTGCTCGGACCCGCCCTTGAGGGCGGTGACGACGGGACTGCAACCACTCGCCTGGGCGGCGTGGATCCTGGTATGGGGCTCGGGGGCCAGGCCGACCCGGTGCAGCTCCTCCAGACCCCTGCGGATCTTGGTCAAAAGGGCGCCCGAGGCCACCGGGACCACCACGTGATCCGGCGGGACCCAGCCGAGCTGCTCCGCGATCTCGAAGGCCAGGGTCTTGGATCCCTCGGAGTAGAAGGGACGGATGTTGACGTTCACAAAGCCCCAATCGAGAGTCTGAGCGATCTCGGAGCACAGTCGATTCACGTGATCGTAGTTGCCCTTGACGGCCACCACGTGGCCCCCGTACACCGCGGTACCCACGACCTTGGCCGCCTCAAGGTCGGCGGGGATGAAGACAAAGGAGCGCAGCCCCACCCGGGCGGCATGCGCCGCGACCGCATTGGCGAGATTGCCGGTCGATGCACATGCCACGGTGTCGAATCCCATCTTTCGAGCCGCGGTGAGGGCCACGGTGACCACCCGGTCCTTGAAGGAGTGAGTGGGATTGGCGGTCTCGTTCTTCAGATAGAGATTGGGGATGCCCAGGACGGCCCCCAGACGGGGCGCCGGGAGCAGCGGGGTGAAGCCCGCCCCGAGATCCACCCGCTCGACGCTCTCCTCGATCGGCAGGAGTCCCACGTAGCGCCATATCGAGAGGGGACCCCCTTCGATCGCTTCCCGGCTGATGGTGCGGGCGATCTCGTCATAGTCATACAACGGTTCCAGCGGGGCGAAGCAGAACTCGCAGACATGGATCGGAGCGACCGGATAGCTTCGCTCGCATTCCCGGCACCGTAACCGCTCGACTTTCCCCACCGATCTGCCCTCCTCCCAATACGGCTCAGCCGGTGTCGGAGCCGGGGTGGACGGGGCCGGTGCGGGCGGCCTCTCCCGCCACCAGCTCGAGCTCCTCCCCCGCTCCCCTCTCCACCTTCTGGATCTCCGAGCCTCCGGGCACCTGCAACACGTGGGTGGTCTGGTAATTGAGGACGTGCGTAGAGTAGTAGTGCAACACCAGGATCTTACCGACCGCAATCGTGGGGACCGCCAGCAGCATCCCCCACAGACCCGCCACCGTCGCTCCGCCGAGCAACCCCACCATCACCGTCACGGGATGAAGGCGCACGGCTCTTCCCATGACGTTCGGGCTGATGAGGTGGTTATCGATCTGCTGGACCGCGAGCATCGCCAGCCCCGCGAGAAGCGCCTTCGTCGGGCCTCCGGCGACCCCTCCGATCAGCACCGCCAGGGCCCCGCCGACAAAGGGACCCACCAGCGGGATGAGGTTGAAGAGGCCGGCAAGAAGCCCGATGGCGAGCCAGGCGGGAATCCCGACCAGCCAGAGGGCCAGAGAGGAGAGGAGTCCGACGATCAGGGCGACGAAGAGCTGACCCCTGAAGAACCCCCCCACCGCTTGGCCGCAGCGCTCCAGCAGCATGCACCACTCGTCCCGGTGCTTGGCCGGGAGGTGCTCGACAAAGGACCGCTGGAGGCGTGGGAGGTCGATGAGGAGGTAGAGAGCGAAGATCGGAGCGAGCACGAAGATCACCACCACATGGAGCGCGCTGCGAGTGAAGTTGGCGATCTGGCGGCCCAGCCCTGACAACTCTCCCCCGAACCGCTTGAAGAGATCGTCGGCGCCGGCTTGCAGGTCGACTCCAAAACGGCCGGCCAGGCCGGATGCCCATCGCGTGGTGCGCTGGCCCAGCTCCGGCAACCTGGCGACGAGGTCCTGGATCTGGCCGGCCACGGAAGGGATGAGCAAGAGGCCGGCGACGAACAGGAATGAGAGGAAGAGGAGGTAGGCGGCGAGAGTACCCCACAGGCGCGGCACGCGTCGCCGCTCCAGGGCCGAGACCACCGGGTTGAGTAGAAAGATGAACGCCAACGCCAGCACGAGGGGAGGAAAGACACCTCGCACCATGGAGAGCAACCGGAAGGAAATGACGGACAGCACCGCGATTCCCACGAGGGCCCAGGCCACAGTGGCGGTGTGAAGCCAGCCTGACCGGACACCGGAACGTGGAGGCGGCGGGACGGCAGAAGACGCCATAGCGTCAGCTTACCCGAGTCACGCCTTCGGAGATTCACACTTCTGTGCCAGCCCGGCAACCACAGCGCCGATGACGGCCGCTAACCGTAACGGAGCACCGGAGGTTGAAAGTGATCGCATTCCGACGCCTCCAAGCTTAATCGGCTGCTCTCGAACCGGGGTGAGGCTACATGCCCGTAACGTTGGAGTAGGCTGGGGGAAGGTGGAACTTGAGTGAGAGCCAGGTGAGCCAGGGGGCCGCGGGCATCTCCGGCGTCGAGCTCCGGGAGCTTCTTTCCGGCCGCTCGCTGGTCATCGCCTCGAATCGCGGTCCGGTGGCCTTCGAGAGAGGTCCGGCCGGCAAGCTCGTGGCCCGGCGAGGGGCCGGGGGCCTGGTCACCGCCCTGACCCATGTCATGGTCTCCACCGGAGGACTCTGGGTGGCCGCCGCCATGACCCCGGGAGATCGGGAGATGGTGCGCAGCCTGGAGGGCCGCCATATCGCGGTGGAGAGCGATGGCTCCACGCTTTCTCTCCGGTATCTGGTGTTCGAGCGAGAGATCTTTGACCGCTATTACAACCACATCTCCAACCGGGTCTTCTGGTTCATGAACCACAGCATGTGGAACCTTCCCCTCCATCCCAACTTCGATTCCCACACCCTCGAGGCGTGGGAGTGCTACCGCAAGGTCAACAAAAGCTTCGCCCGGGCCCTGGCGGAGGAGGTGCGTTCCCTGGCGCCGGGATCCCCGGTGATGCTGCACGACTACCATCTCATGCTGGCCGCCGGGTACCTGCGGGAGATCATCCCCGACGCCTTGGTCTACCATTTCACCCACAGCCCATGGCCGCCTCCGGATCAGCTCAGCGTGCTTCCCGGCACGATGGCCTCCGAGGTTCTGGAGGGCATGCTCGCCAACGACCTCCTGGGTTTTCAGACCGTGCGCTGGGTGCGCAATTTCCTCTGGTGTTGCCAGGAGGTCCTCGGCACGAAGGTGGACATGGAGGCGGGCCGCGTACGCCTGCGTGAGCGGGAGACACTGGTGCGTCACTATCCCATCTCCGTGGACTGCGAGGCCCTCCGCACCATCGCCTCTTCCGAGGAAGCCGGAAGGCACCTGGAATGGCTGGACGGGATTCTCATGGAGCGCAGGCTGGTGCTGCGGGTGGATCGGCTCGAGCTCTCCAAGAACATCATCCGAGGCCTCAAGGCTTTCGAGGAGCTCTTGAAGGCGCACCCGGAGTGGCGAGGCCAGGTGACCCATCTCGCCCTTCTCTACCCCTCCCGGCGAGCCCTTCGAGAATACCGAGCCTATGAGGTGGAAATCTTCGACAAGATCGATGGAATCAACTCCGAGCTCGGAAGCGATGATTGGCAGCCCGTCGTCATGGTGAACGAGGACAACTATTGCCGAGCCCTCGCCTGCCTCTCCCGCTATGACGTGCTGGTCGTCAACCCCATCGCCGATGGCATGAACCTGGTGTCGAAGGAAGGGCCCGCGGTCAATGAGAACGACGGGGTGCTGATCCTCTCCCGAAACGCCGGGTCGTGGTACGAGCTGGAACATGCCGCCATCTCGGTGAATCCCTACGACGTGACCGAGATGGCCGAGGCCATCCACACCGCGCTCACCATGGATGTCAAGAGCCGCCGCCGACGAGCCCGCGTGGCCCGAGAGGTGGTGGAGCGCAATACTCACGCCAAGTGGGTCCGCTACCAGCTCGAGGGCCTTCGAGAGGCCCGGGGCCTTTCCAAGGAGGTTGCGATATGAAGCTCCCTCCTTCCACCTTTCGCCCCGCGCGGGGTGACAAGGACAATCCCCGGCCGGGCTCGGAAGCTTCTCCAAAGCCGCCGCTGGAGGGGGAGGGTCCCTCTC
>JBOGWM010000033.1:0-24714 GCA_050693695.1 Actinomycetota bacterium | reverse complement strand
GGGGGAGGGCTTGCTCTCCCCCGGCCCCCTCCTGTTCGCATGGACAGTCTTTTGTCGATATGGTTTCCCCAAACGCCTACTAAAGAAAGCGAGGAGGTGGATGGCTGGTCGACATTGATCCCGTTTCCGGGCCAACCTGGGACGCGGGGGACATGGGTTGCGGCGAGCTCGTCCTCGAGCTGGCGCGCCGCATGAGAGCCATGGAGCCCGGAGAGATCCTGCTGCTCGTGGCACGTGACCGGGGAGCCCCCGAAGACCTGCCCGCCTGGTGCCGCCAGACGGGCCACACATTGGTGGCCGCGGATGGTCACCGGTACTGGATACGACGAAGGGAGAGCTAAACGATGGCCGGAAAGTTTTGCGTCAGCCTGACTTCCTCGAGCGACAACACCGACAAGGCGACTGTCGCCTTCGTGGTCGCCAACGCGGCGGTGGCCTCCGACAAGGAGACTATGGTCTTCCTCAGCGTCGAGGGCGTCCGGATCTCCGAGGCGGGGTTCGCCGACGACATCCACGAGGAGGGCTTCGCTCCGCTCAAGGATCTCGTCGACGGCTTCGTCGACGCCGGAGGCATCGTCTGGGTCTGCGCCCCCTGCTTCAAGAAGCGGGGTCTCAACGAGGAGAAGCTCATCGATGGAGCCACGATTGTGGGTGGGGCGAAGCTGGTGGAGTTCTTGAGCGACGGCAGCCCTTGCGTCACATACTGATGGCTCACTTCGCTCGCCAGCCGCAGCGGTGACGGGCCTGCCGAACGATCTTGCCGGCCTGAAACCGGTTTCAACCCGGTTCAGCGTCGGGGTCGTCGCTCGACTTTCGGGCCAGCCGGGCGAGCTCCCTCAAGCGTGCGGCGCTGGTCAGGTGGCTTCCACCCTCGGCTAGAGCCAGCGCTTCGGCCGTGATTCGCAGGGCGTCGGGATCTCCGCAGGCGACTGCGAGCTCGGCCTGGGCCAGGCGCGCCTCGTACTGGATGAGCGGGATGCCCGCTTCCGCCATGGCCCGAGCCACGTAGAGCTGCGCCTGGGCGAGATCGCCTCGCGCCACCAGTAGGAGCGCCAGGCACGCCGCCGCCCACGCGGAAAATATGGGCATCCCTTTGGCTACCTCCAGAGATTCTCGAAAGCACGTCTCGGCCCGATCGAGCTCGCCCGCTGCTTGGCAGGCGATGCCGAGGATGATCAGGCCAGCGCTTGTAAGTTCCCGATGGCCCAGGCGGCGAGCAATGGCCAAACCCTCCTCCGCGCTCCGCGTCGCCTCGTCGTTGCGCCCGAGGGCGGCCAGCGCGTGGCCGCGTATCCCGAGAGAGAGGATCTCGCCCTCCAGGTGCCCGAGCATGCGCTCGAGCGCCAGCGCCTCCTCGGCGTCCACGAGCGCCTGGCTCGCCTGGCCCATCCAGACCAGGGCGAGCGCCCGGTAGCTGCGGGCCGTCCCCACGCGCATCAGCATGCCGGCATCCCGAAAGAGGCGGGCCGCCCGATCCAGCATCTTCGCAACCTCCCGGATACGCCCGCGACCCAAGACGGCCGTTGCCTCCGCCTCCAGCGTGCGGGCCACCCCCTCGGCGTCGCCGAGCTGCTCGAAGAGAGCCCGCGCCTCGGCGGCTCGAGCCTCGGCTCGCTCCAAGCGGTTGGTGTTGGCGTCGAGGATCGACCCCACCGCCAGTGCTTCGGCTCTGGCCTCAGGGAGATTTCCAGCTTCGGCAAGTGCCAGCTCGATGAGCTCGCATGCCTGGGCGGGGTCCTCAGAGCCGGAGATGAGCATCGCCATCCGGGTGAGAACCCGCGACCTCTCGGGGCCTGCGGGGATGATCGCCAGAACTGCACGGAAGTCCGCTCGGGCCCCTTGGAGATCTCCCCGTCGGAACCGGGCCTCGGCCCTGATCCGCAGCAGCCGAGAGCACTGGAGGGGGCCCGGCTCGAGTTGGATACCCGCGTCTGCCAGGCGCTCGGCCTCCCCGTTCGCGAAGCGGTCGAGACTCCGGCGGGCGGCCTGGGCGAAGACCTCCACGGCAGCCTCACGATCCCCCGCGCCCAGCAGATGCTGGGCGAGCTCCGCCGGATCGCCCTCCTCCGCGCTCAGCGCCCGAGCGAGCATCTCATGCAACCGACCCCGCTCCGCCCGCTCCAACCCCTCCACGATGCTCTCCCCGATCACATCGTGAGCCGTTGCCCATCCCTCGTTCCCAAGGCGTACCAGCCCCGCCCGCGCGAGGACGTCCAGGTCGTCCAGGATCACCTGCTGCTCCGTCTGCCTCGCGGTGGCAAGGACCCGGGCGGGAGTCTCACCGCCGACCAGCGCCAGGAGGCCCAAAAGTTCCCTTTGTTTCGGAGGATGATGCTCGATCCGGGCCCTCACAGCCCGGCGCTGCCCGGCCCGGGCTGCCCGGGCGGCCCGTTCATAGATCCCCCCTGACCGGGACCGCCAGCCACCGAGCCCGTTTGGCTCGATGAGACCCTTGGCGGCAAGGGCCCTCACGACCTCGGTGACGGCGAGCGGGCTGCAGTCAGTCTCCTCGGCGATCAACCCGGCCAGCTTCTCGTCGTCAATGAGTCGAGCGATGGCGTCGGCCGAAAAGGCGCCCAGCTCGCAGCGCGAGACTCTGCCCATCAGTTGATCGAGATCTTTGAGAAAGGCGCTTATCAGCCCCTCGTGGAGGACATCCTCAGGACGATAGGCAAGGACGAGACCCACCCGGGAAGGGCGCCGGACGAGCTCGCGTAGGAGACGCAGCGTGGTGGGGTCGGCCCACTGCAGGTCATCGACGAAGATCATGGCGCCCCTCGAGGCGGTTGCCTCGAGGAGGCTGGCGGCGCCCTGGATCGCGAGGACGCCCCGGCTCTCGGCGTCGAGAGGAACCGCGCCAAGGGAGCGGACCTCGGCAAGCTCGGGAATGATGTCGGCGAGGGCCTGGGCGGCTCGCTCCGGGATCGTGGATGCCACGTCGAGATCGAGGCAGAGAGCCTCCCGCAGCAGGATGCGTCCCAGAGCCCAGGCCTCCTCACGGTCGGCCTGGAAGGCGCGCCCGTTAACTACCGGGACTTTTGCGTGACGCGCCAACTCGGCGAGCAGGCGGGACTTTCCCGCCCCACCCGGCCCCGAGACGACGGCGATCCCCCGGACGGGAGGCTCAACGATATCCAGGACGGCCTGGAGGTCCTCATCGCGACCCACGAAGGTGAGCTCCCCCAAGGCGGGCTCAGCGGGAAGGGCAACCGGTCGGCGGGGAAGGGCCTCGACCCTCTCGCCCCGAAGGATATTCCTCTCGAGCTCCAAGGCCTGCGGCGAGAGATCGAGGCCAAGCTCCTCCGCGATGAGATCGCGAAACTTGTTGAAGGCGCTGAGCGCGCCCGCGGTATCTCCGCAGGCGAAAAGAGCCTCCACCGCGAGGAGATGGGAGGCTTCCCGGAGAGGCTCCCGCTGTGTCGCCATCTCGGCGAAGACGAGTGCATGGCCCGGCTCCCCCACGCTCAGCGCGGCCCTGGCAGCCCCCTCGAGCGCCTCCAGGTGCGCCCGCGAAAGCCGGCTGCGATACTCCTGCGCCCATTCGTCGTAAGCGTCCTCGGGGAGCGCCTCCCCTCTCCACACCTCGAGAGCCGCTCGGAACTCCTTCAAGGCGGTGGCCGCCTGCCCGGCGGCCAGGCGCTCCCGCCCCGACTCGACTTTTCCCATGAACATCTCCGCGTCGACGAGGCAACAGTCGCCGTCCGCGAAGGAATAGCCACGGGGGCCGGTGAGAATTAAAGACGGGTCTCCAAGGGCGCGCCGCGCGCGGTTGATCGTGACGTTCAGGTTCAGATCGGGGTTGGCCGGTGAGGTCGCCGGCCAGAGCGCTTCGATGAGAACGTCTCGAGGTACAAAGGTGCCCCGTCGCGTGGCCAGGATGCGGACCAGAGTCCGGACGAGGCGGCCATGGAAGGCAGCGGGAGGGATCTCCTCTCCTCCCCGGCGGACGGAGAAGTGCCCGAGCAGATGGATCTCGATGACCACACTCTTCACATTGCCAGACCCGGCTATAAAGCTGCAATAGTCAATCTTCTAGTCTCCTGCTAGGTCGGGCAGATAGCAGATATCTGCCGATCCCCCGCAAATAACTCCCTCGGCGTGAGCAGGCAAGCTTGAAAGGAGGTGAACGCCAAGGCCAACGGGAGCGCCAATCAGCCCGAGACGAGCCGATACGGCTCGGACACGCCCCTTTAAAAGAAAGCCCGCCAATTCGGAGGTTTCTATGAGATGCAGAAAGCTTATCGGATCGGCCGCAACGGTTCGAGGGGTCATGGCCCCCGCGACCCTGTTCACCGGTGGATCCGCCATTGCCGACCAACAGCGCAACTCAGGCCCTGTCCCGATCGTTTCCAACACGAACTGTCAAGGAGGCGGGAGCGGCTCTGGCGGCGGCGGGAGCGCCCCCAGCGGCTCCAGCAGCAGTTCCAGCAGCTCCGGCAGCAGCTCCAGCTCCGGCAGCAGCGGGGGCGACGGCGGCAACCAAGGTGGCGGTGGCGCCGGCGGTAACCGCGGCCAGGACTGAGCAAGGCTTTGTCACCAAGGCGGGTACGAGAAGGGAACTGCCCGGGCAAGGCGAAGCCTGGCTAGGCGAGTCCGGGACACGTCGAGGCGCATGATGCCGCGGAGCAAGCTTGACCCGAGCCCTCGCCGGGTCAGCTTGCTTCGCGGCGCGAGCTTGTCCACTCCCATCCTCCACCCCATTCCGAGGATCGCCGACGCTTCTCCCCGGAGCTAAGGCTATCCACGCCTTTCCTTCAGCCGGCCTGGGAGGTACTGCCTCGCCCCCTCCCCCGGGCAACGAGCCTCCCGGGCCGGCTGAAGCAAGAGATACCCTTTCAGCAAGCTCATCGGCTCATCGGGGGGGAGGACAAGTCCTCCTCCCCGGCCCCTCCCACATCCAGCTTTGACCGATTGACATCGTCCGGGCCCCCGTAGCCGGCCCTCAACAATTCACCCCGACCCTCAGAGGCTGCGGATGAAAATTTGTCACAATGTCCAAAGCTCCAGGTCCCGGGAAGAGTTCGAGAGAACCCATGACGATCCAACAGCCATCCCCGCCGAGCCCCGACGCCGTCTGTGACGGGGGAGACCTCGACTGCGGGAGTGGGCTCCTGCTCATCATCCGCAAGGCGATGGACCCCCTCTCGCCGGGTGGGGTCCTCGAGGTGCGCAGCCGGGAGATCAGCGTCAAGGAAGACCTCCCGGCATGGTGCCGCCTCGTCGGCCATGCCCTCCTCGGAGCGACGCCGGCCGACAACCGCTACACCCACTACACGATCCGCAAGAAGCGCGCGGACGACCGGCTTGCGGCCGACCTCGAGGAGGCTCGCCGTTTCGTCTGGAGGGTACGGGCCCGCTGGAGGGAAGGGATGGGGGCGACGGCCTTCGTGCGCAACCATTCCCTCGACGTCGGCCAGCCGGCGAGCTTCGAGACCGAGGATCCGGCTCCCAGCGCGGTCGAGCTCCTCCTGGCGGGGTTGGCGGGATGCCTGGCCGTGGGGTTCCGGTGGCGGGCGGGCAGCGCCGGCATCGAGGTCCGCAACCTGGAGGTGTCCCTTCAGGGTCGCAGCGCCAACATCCTCGTGTTCTTGGGGGTCGACCAGGAGGGTCACCCCGGGTTCGAGGCGATCGAGGGAAAGCTCTACGTGGACGCGGACGGCGAGGACGACGAGTTGGAGGCTCTCTGGCAGGAGACGTTGCAGCGTTCCCCCGTGACCCAATCGCTCCTGCGAAGCGTTCCCGTCCAAGTCGAGCTCCAGAGGGTCTGATGTGCGAGCTTCCTGCCTACCCGGTGAGCGTCGTGGGAAGCTGGCCTCGCCCCCGCTGGCTGCTCGAGGCCGCCCGCAAGAAGGCCTCGAACCTCGAGGAGCTCCAGGACGAGGCGACCCTGCTGGCGATCAAATATCAGGAGGATGCGGGCATCGACGTGATATCGGACGGAGAGCAACGCCGGGACAACTTCTATTCGTTCATCGTGGAGCGTCTCGAGGGCCTCCGGCTCATGAGCATGGCGGAGCTGCTCGACTACGTCGAGGATAAGGCCGCTTTCGAGGGCCTCTTGAGCGCGCTTGATGTTCCCGCCTTCGCCATCAAGAACCCCACCGTGGTGGGAAAGCTGCGACCCTCCAAGCCCCTGGTGCTCGAGGACTTCCACTTCCTCCGCAGCCATACCGCCCGCCCCGTCAAGATCACACTTCCGGGGCCCTACCTGCTCAGCCGATCGACCTGGGTGAAGCAGCTCTCCGCGGGAGCTTACCCCGCCCGGGAGTCTCTCTGCGACGACATCGTCGGGATCCTGCGCGAGGAGGTGGCGGCCCTGGCGGCTGCCGGCGCGCAGGTCATCCAGCTCGACGAGCCGGTGCTCACCGAGCTGGTGTTCGCGGGCAAGTCCTCCACCCGCACCTTCATGTGCGCGGCCCTGGCCGCCAGCGCCTCCCCCACCCGGGAGCTCGAGCTCGCGGTGGACCTCATCAACCGGGTGTTCGAGGGGATCCAGGGGCCGGTACGGGCGCTGCACGTCTGTCGGGGCAACTGGAGCCGCAACGAGGATGTGCTTCTCCAGGGCTCCTACGACGCCCTGGTCCCGTTCTTCGCCCGGATGGATGTCGACCAGTTCGTCCTGGAGTACGCGACTCCCCGGGCGGGATCGGTGCAGGTCCTGAGCGATCTTCCAGAAGCGAGCGGTCTGGGCTTTGGTGTGGTCAACCCCCGCACGGCCGAGATCGAGAGTCCGGAGAAGATCGCGGCCCGAGCCCGGGAGGCCGCGAGCGTCCTCGGGTCACAGCGGATCTGGCTCAACCCCGATTGCGGCTTCGGGACCTTCGCACAGCGCCCGGTCGCCACCGCCCGGGTCGCCTATGAGAAGCTGGGAGCTCTCGTCCGGGCCGCCAAGCTGCTTCGGAGGGCCGAAGCGGTGTCCACCCATTCCTCGGACTAGGCTCACCCCCCTCAGGTTGGACGCCTGATCCGGACCGAGTGAAGCGGCAGCGGCTCGGCGCCGAGGTCGAACTTGTAGCGCTCGGTGCCCCGGAGAAAGTCGAAGCGTCGCAGTCTCCGTTGGATGGCCCGCTGGATCAAGAGCGCCGCGAGCACCACCCCGGGAGAAAGCGCCCGGAGCTCGTCGTCGTAGGCGGAGTTGTACAGGGAGAAGACCCCGTCGAACGTGAAGGAGAAAGTGGAGGCGAACTGGCGATCATTGGCCTCCAGGAAGTCCAGCGAGAGCAGGCCCGCCGGCTGCAGGGCATGAGCGATCCGGCGGAAGAAGCTCGCCCGCTCCGCCACCATGAACTTGCCTTTCAGCCCCTCGCTTCCCCGGTGCAGGTCGATGAAGCTCGTCAGATCGGGCTCCAGGGAGGATGGGTCCGCACTTCGAACGCCACCGGGACCGGCCTCCCGGTCGAAACGCCTGAGCTTGCGACGGAGCTCACGGCGGGCCTTGGAGTCGAGGTCCTCCAGATAGGTCTCGAAGGAGGTGGGAAGGTCGAGGACCAGAGTCATCTCGTGCTGCTCGAGCCCGAAGTCCAGGCCCATCCGGTCGGCCGCCTCCACCAGCCACTCCGCGAAGCCGAAGGGGACCGGCAGGCAACGCACGTCCAGGCAGCTCCATCCGGGGATCTCCTCGGAGGCATACCGGACCAGCGCCTCGGCGATCGCGGGGAGGTGCTCGTCCCCCGCCGAGAGGGGGCCCATGTAGTCGGTCAGGTCCTCCCCGCCCAGCAATGAGAGGCGGGATCGCTCGGCTCCGTCGGACGGATCGAGGACCAGCGCGCCAAGCCCCACCGGATGGGGGTCGAAGAACGTGAGCACCAGCAGCCGGCAGCCGGCGCCAAACTCCTCCCACCAGACCCGGCACCACTGCGGGGTGACGAAGATGTGACGATGCCGGTCGATGGCCAGGAGCTCTCGCCACTCGGGCAGGTCAAAGGCCGCCTCTCCCTCGGTAAGCCGGACGTCCACCGAAGGCGCCCTACCGGCCCTCGGCCAGCAGGTCCAGGCGCACCGATTCCGCATCCTTCAGCACCGCTTCGACAGCCGAAAGGTTGGCGTGAGGGTCGGGTAAGAGGCCGATCAGCACCCTTCGACTATAGTCGGCCTCTGCCGGAGCACCTAGCCTAGCAGGCCACCCCTTGGAACTCGAAGACGGGGCGCTGCACCAGGCAGGAGAAGGCTTCGACCACTTCCGGATCGAACTGATAGCCGGCGGCATCCCCCAGGCGGTCGAGGGCCTCTTCGGTCGAGAGGGCGCTGCGGTAGGGTCGGTTGGTCGTCATGGCGTCGAAGGCATCGACCACCGAGAACATACGGGCGGCAACCGGGATCTCCTCGCCCGCAAGCCGGTCCGGGTACCCCTCGCCGTCGAACCGCTCGTGGTGATGGCGGATGACGTCGAGGGCGGGCCTGGTGAGGAAGTTGAGCGGAGCCACGATCCGGACTCCGGCAACCGGATGGGTCCGCATGATGGCCGCCTCCTCGATCGTGAGGGGCCCGGGTTTTCTCAGGATCGACTCGGGGATCACGATTTTCCCGATGTCGTGCAGGAGGAAGCCGTACTCCAGCTGCGGGGTGGCCAGCGTGGGGTCCAGTTCGAGGGCCAGGGCGAGCGCGTAACCCCGGCAGCGCTCCAGGTGATCGCGGGTGTCCTTATCTTTCATCTCGACCATGAAGGCCAACGTCTCGACGATGGAAAGGTAGGTTGACTGAAGCTGATCCGGGAGCTGATCGAGCTGCACGCGCTCTCGTCGGTCGGCCTCGCGCATCCCGACAGGGTTGGCGAGGAGCTGACGTTTGATGGCGTCGAACTCCGTCAGGGTCGCGGTCCCTCGCCCACCCGATTGCGACACTCCAGCCGTCTCGACCTTCATCAACGAAGAAAGCGCCGGAGATGAGCGAAAGATACTCAGGTCACCTCAAATTTCGTACGGTTTCGCGCGCTTGCCCGCCTTCATCCCTCCATCTCTGAGGAGAGCCAGGCTGGACGCTATCGCATACAGGAGCTCGAAGGCCAGCTCCGGGAGGTCCGAGAGACCGAGACACATGCGAAAGCGGACGCTGATCCCTGGTCGGCTGACGGCGCCGGAGGCCGGGTCGGATGTTCGGGCGCGAGCCCGGGAGCGGGTGGTCGCCCGGGAACGCAAAGCCGGGATCTCGTGAGCGCGGGAGAGTACCGCGCTCAGGACTCGGGCAATCGAGTCGTGCCTCGCCCGCGCTGGGGAGCACTTAGCGAGTCAGCAGGGCGGTGGGATCCTCCCGGCCCTCTCGATAGCGACGAACCAGCTCGGCTGAGACCCCGTCCACCACCGCCTGAACCCGGCGCCGCTGCTGCGAGGTCTCCCGCTCCGCCTCTCCGAGTCGATCGAGCATCATCTCCAGCTCCTCGGGTGACAACTCCTCGATCCGGGCCAGGCTCTCCTCCGAGGCCAGTCGCTCGGCATCGCGGCGAAGCCTCGTGGCGTTGGACGGCATGAAGATTCTCGGCAAGCGTCCGATCCTGGTCGTGGAACGCTCCGCCAGAATCGCCGGAAGCTTCTCCACCAAGGCCGCGACCGGGGACTGACTTCCGGTTCTTCCCAGCTTCATGCCATGGCGTAGGATGTCGAGCTTGCCCTGGAGTAGGCGGCGGGCATAGGAGACCTCTGTCTCCAGCTCCTCACATTCCGCCTTCTTGGCGCGAAGCTCTTCAGTCGGGATCGATTCAAGATCGTGAAGGTAGGTCGGATCCAGGATGCGATCCAGCTTCCTGCGTGGCCTATCGGTCATGGGTGCTCTCCCTCGATTGCCCAAACTCCGTACCCAAACAAGTTATCGGCAGGGTTGGAGCAAGATCTTAAATGAATTTTATGACGGAGGTGTACCGAAATTTCGTCAGTGTCCTCGGAGGCCTCAATGGGACCCCGTCTATCATGGGCTGGTGCGCGGCGTCGAGGATTACCTCCAGCAAATCAAGCGCCTGGAAGAGGACGGGCAGCGGTGCACGGCGACGGTCCTCGCTCAGACCCTCGGCGTCTCGCTCCCGTCGGCCAGCGAGATGCTCAAGCGCCTGGGGGAAGAAGGCTATCTCAAGCGTCACAAGGACGGCTCGATCAGCTTGACCGAGCACGGCCGGCCGTTGGCCCACGTCGTGCTCCGGCGCCACCGGCTCGTGGAGCGGCTCCTCACCGACATCCTCGGCATGCCCTGGCACGAGGTCCACGGCGAGGCGCATCGGCTGGAGCACGCCATCTCTAGCCGGGTGGAGGAGCATTTGGCGGCGGCCCTCGGATTTCCGGAGTACTGCCCTCACGGGCACCCGATCTGCCCGGTCGACCGGCGCAAGCTGCGCCCCCTCGACGAGGTAGGGCCGGGCGAGGAGGTGGCCATCGCCCAGATCTCCGAGATCAAAGAGGAGCTGCTGGCCTATCTCGACAAGATCGGGGTCCGGCCGGGGACGGTCGTGAAGGTGACCGAGGTGGGCCCCTTCTCCGGCCCACTCACCATCGAAGGGGAAGAGGGCAGGGTGACGCTCGGTCGGGAGGTGGCGGCCTACGTCCAGGTGGCCGACCCCGCCCAGGCGGACTGGATCCAACGCCGAGCCACGGACATCCGCTGAGGCGCCAAGGGCGGACTGCGCCTCATCGCCCTCTCATCACGAACTGCTGGAGAGAGGTCGCCGGCGGTCAGGCAGGCTACTGCATCATTCTCCGGTGCAGGAGATTGAGCGGCAGGAGGAAGAGCGCGGCCGTGAAGATCGCCAGCCAGAGTCCTGCTCGCAGCGCCGTCCAGGGATCTCCCTGGAGGATGAGCGCTCGCATGAGCCGGGCAGCCTGGTGCAGGGGGACGAACCAGGCGACCGATTGCACCCACCCCGGCAAGCGATCCAGCGGGAAGAAGATCCCCGAGAACAAGAACATCGGGGTGATGAACAGCGTCCAGTAATAGGCGAAGAAGTCCATGTTCTGGATCACCGCCGTGTACGTGAGGCCGATAACCGAGAACATCAGCCCCACCAGCCCGATCGCCATCGGAGCCGCCAGCGCCCACCAGGAGTGGACCACCCCGAACAGCGAGGCGGTGGCGAGGAAGGTGACCCCGTAGATGAGAGCCCGGGTGGCGCCCCAGAGGATCTCCCCGAGCGCCACGTCCTCGATCGTGAGCGGCGTGGCGATGCAGCCATCATAGACGTTGCGCTCGGCCATCTTGAAGAAGCAATTCCAGGTGACCTCGAAGGACGCCCCGTACATCGCCGATACCGCCACGAGGCCGGGAGCGATGAAATCGATGTAGCGCACCCCGTTCACCCGGGAGAGGTAGGCCCCCAGCCCGAAGCCCATCGCCATCAGATACAATAGGGGCTCGAAGAAGTTGGGAAGGATGTTGAGTTTGTAGGTTCGGCGATAGATGAAGGCGTTGCGCGCCCAGAGGCGCCAGGCCATCCGCAGCGAGACCTGGGGCCGCCGCAGGATCGCCGCAGCTCTCACTCCCGCAACCCCCGGCCGGTGAGGGCGAGGAAGACGTCCTCGAGGGTGGATCCCCGGAGCCAGACCGACCCGGGATCGAGCGCCAGGGTCCGGATCTTGCCGAGCAGCGCCTCCCCGTCGTCGGTGTAGTAGAGCCAGCGATCGAAGGTCCGCTCCGCGCGCTCGGCGGAGGACTCCAGCGTCTCCAGCACCGGATGCAGCTCCTCGGGAGGCTCGAACACCTCGACCACCTGGGGACTCGTGAGACGGGCGATCAGCTCTCTGGGGGCGCCCTCGACCAGGATGCGCCCCTCGTGCATGATGACCAGGCGGTCGCAGAGCTGCGCCGCCTCCTCCATGTAGTGGGTGGTGAGGACCAAGGTCACCCCCTGGCGCCGCAGAGAGCGCAGCTTCTCCCAGACGAGGTGCCTAGCCTGGGGATCGAGCCCCGTCGTCGGCTCGTCCAGAATGAGCAGCTCCGGCTCGTTCATGAGGGCCCGGGCGATCAGCAAGCGGCGTCTCATCCCGCCTGAGAGCTTCTGCACCTGCCAATCCGCCTTGTCGACGAGGGCGACGAAGCCGAGCAGCTCCTCGGCCCGCGGAAGGCTCACGCGCTTGGCGATCCCGAAGTAGCGAGCGTAGATGATGAGGTTGTCGATGACGGAGACCTCCTCGTCCAGGTTGTCCTCCTGGGGAACCACTCCCATCCGGGCCTTGATGGCCCTCGCCTGGGCCGGCACGGACATGCCGAGGACCTGGAGGGACCCTCCCGAGGGCGGCGACACGCAGGAGATCATCCGCATGGTGGTGGTCTTCCCGGCCCCGTTGGGACCGAGGAAGCCGAAGCAGGTCCGGGCCTCGGCATTGAAGTCGATGCCCGCCACGGCCTCGAAGGAGCCGAAGCGCTTCAAGAGGTTGCGCGCGACGACCCCGCTCACCTATGGCCCTAGAGCCCCGCGAAGGCTCGCTCCAGGAGGGCGGCTTGCTCGAGTTGGTGGATGGTGAGGCTGCCGGTGGCCGGGCTGGCGCTTTCCTCCCTGGTCACTGCCTCGAGTTCGATTCCAAGGCGTTCCCGCATGTTGACCTGGACGTGGCGCCAGGCCCCCATATTGACCGGCTCCTCCTGGACCCACCAGATCCTTGCCCCGGCTCCGAAGGGCTCCAGGCAGGCGCGCAGCGCCTCGACCGGGAAGGGATAGAGCTGCTCGAGGCGCACGAGCGCCACCCCCTCCACCTGAAGCTCCTCCCGGGCCCGGGCCAACTCGTAGTAGAGCTTGCCGCAGCAGAGGATCACTCGCCGGAGCGGGGGAGTACCCGGGCTTGGCTCCGGGGCGCTGGGGTCCGCAAGGACGTCTCGAAAGTGACCGGAGGTGAGCTCTCGAACCGTGCTACGAGCGGCTGAGAGACGCAGGATCGACTTTGGGGTGGCCACGATCAGCGGCTTTCTCACCGCTCGGTGGGCCTGGCGGCGCAGCAGGTGAAAGTACTGGGCGGGCGTGGAGGGGACCACGACCTGATAGTTGTCCTCCCCGCCCAACTGACAGAAACGCTCGAGGCGAGCGCTGGAATGCTCGGGACCCTGGCCCTCGTACCCATGGGGAAGCAGCAGGACCAGGCCCGAGGTCTGACCCCACTTGTCCTCGGCGACCGACAGATACTGGTCGATGATGACCTGTGCCCCATTGGCGAAATCGCCGAACTGAGCCTCCCAGATCACCAGGGTGTCGGGGTTGGCCACCGAGTATCCGTACTCGAAGCCGACCGCCGCCATCTCGGACAGAAGGCTGTCGTAGACGAAAAACCGCGTCCTTCCTTCGCCGACCCCGGCGAGCGGCGTGTACTCCTCAGCGGTCTTCTGGTCCACCAGCACACAGTGGCGCTGGCTGAACGTCCCCCGTCTCGTATCCTGGCCGGTGAGCCGGATCGTGATCTCCTCCACCAGGAGCGAGCCGAGGGCCAGGGCCTCGGCCAACGACCAGTCGACGGCGTCTCGTTCCAGGGAGTCACGGCGGTTCTGGAGCCAGCGGGCCAGCTTCGGGTGGAGGTGGAACCCCTCGGGGGTCGTCGTCAGCGCCTGAAGCACCCGCTCCAGGACGGTCCGGTCCACGCCGGTCTCGATGGGGCCGATGTTGAGGGAAGCAGGGCGTTTCCATTCGATCCGGGCCGTGGAGGAGGGTCCGCGAGTCTCATCGAGGGCCCGGCCGAGGCGCTCCTGGAAGGAGCTGAGAGAGCGCTCGGCCTTCTCCGGGGACAGGTCGCCCCGCTTGACCAGGGTCTCGGTATAGAGTTTGCGTACCGAGTGTCGAGCTGCGATGGCCGCGTACATCAGGGGCTGGGTGAAGGAGGGGTCGTCGGCCTCGTTATGGCCCCAGCGGCGATAGCACCACATGTCGATCACCACGTCCTTGCGGAAGTCCCGGCGGAAATCGAAGGCAAGGCGGGCCGCTCTCACGCACGCTTCGGGATCATCGCCATTGACGTGGAAGATGGGAGCGAGCACCATCTTGGCCACATCACTGGCGTACGTGGAGGAGCGGGCGTAGCTGGACCCGGTGGTGAAGCCGAGCTGGTTGTTGACGATGATATGGATGGTGCCTCGGGTACGGTACCCGCCGAGCTGGGACAGGGCGAGGGTCTCCGCCACCACCCCCTGCCCGGCAAAGGCGGCATCCCCGTGCACGAGGATGGGCAGCACCGGTGACGCCGCGGGGCCGGCCTCGCAGTCGCCCGCCTGTACGCCTCGAGGGTGCTCGGAGAGCAGGTCCTGCTTGGCGCGGGCCATGCCCTCCACGACCGGGTCCACGGACTCCAGATGACTCGGGTTGGAAGCGAGCGTGACGATGATGTCGCGGCCGTTCCGGGAAGTATGTTTGCCCGTGGCGCCCAGGTGGTACTTGACGTCGCCCGAGCCCTGGGCGCTCATGGGGTCGATGTTGCCCTCGAACTCGTGGAAGATCTGGGCGTAGCTCTTGCCGATGGTGTTCGCCAGGACGTTGAGACGGCCCCGGTGAGCCATGCCCATCACCACCTCGACCAGATCGGCTTCGGTTGCCCGCTCCAGGATGGCATCGAGCATGGGGATCAGGGCCTCGGCCCCTTCCAGCGAGAAGCGTTTGTGGCCGACGTAGCGCTGGTGTAAGAAGCGCTCGAACGCCTCCGCCTCGTTGAGCTTGTGGAGGATATGGGCCATGTCCTCCAAGGTGATCCCCGAGCCCATTCCCTCCACCCGCTGCTGGATCCAGACCTTCTCCTGCGGCTCCTGGACATGCATGTACTCCACGGTGAAGGTGCGGCAGTAGGCGTCGCGCAGGATGGCAAGGATCTCCCCGAGGGAGAGCTGGGAATGGCCGGCCAACTGCTGGGTGACGAATTTGCGATCCAGGTCCCAGATGGAGAGCCCGTAGGTGGCCGGGTCCAGCTCGGGATGCATGTGCGGAGGCTTGGCCGCGAGAGGATCGAGGTCCGCGATGAGATGTCCTCGCACCCGGTACATGTTGATGAGCTGGAGGACCCGGGCCTGCTTCTCGCTTGCCTCCGCCGTATCGGGGACCGGGTTCCGGTCCCGGCGCCAGCGCACCGGGACATAGGCGACGCGCATGCTGGCGAAGACCTGGTCGTAGAAGCCATCCTCCCCGAGGAGGAGCCGATGGATGTGGCCCAGGAACTCGCCGCTCTCGGCCCCCTGGATGATCCGGTGGTCGTACGTGCTGGTGAGGGTGAGAACCTTGCCCACCCCGATCTTGGCCAGGGTGTCGGGATCGGCCCCGGCGAACTCGGCCGGATAATCGATCGATCCCACCCCGACGATCACCGCCTGGCCGGCCATCAACCTGGGGATGGACTGGACGGTGCCGATCATTCCGGGGTTGGTGATGGTGACCGTGGTTCCGGAGAAGTCGTCGGGGGCCACGCTGGCCGTGTTGACCTTGCGAATGAGCTCCTCGTAGGCGGCCACGAAGGCGGCGAAGTCGCCGATGTCGGCCTTCTTGATGTTCGGCACGACGAGGGTGCGGGCGCCGTCAGGCCGCTTGACGTCCACGGCGAGGCCGAGGTTGACGTGGTCGTGGCGCACCACGTGCGGGCGGCCGTCGATCATCCGGAAGGTGCGATTTATGGCCGGCGCCCCAGCGAGGGCCTTGACCACGGCCCATCCGATGAGGTGGGTGAAGCTCACCTTCTTCTGGAGATGACGGCCGAGGTGGCGATTGAGGATGGTGCGGTTGACCTCGAGCAGCCTGGCGGGCACCAGCCGGACCGAGGTGGCGGTCGGCACCGAGGTGCTCTCCTGCATCCGCCCCGCCATGACCGCCGCCGCACCCCGCAGCGGTGATGCCCGCCCCTCCTGGTCGGGGGGCGCCGACGGGGCGCCCCCCGGGTCCTCTCGGGGCCCGGTCGCCGCCGGAGCTCGGGGCACGCCGGCTCGCTCCGCTGTCTCCCGCGGCATCCCCCGGGGCCCCTCCGAGCGCGAGTCGCCGTCCGGAACCTCCGAGATCTGGCGGGGCTGATAGTCCCCGAAGAACTCTCGCCAGGCGCCGCTCACGGAATCCGGGTTCTCCAGGTACTGCCGGTACATCTCCTCCAGCAGCCAGACGTTCGCCCCGAACTCCGAGGGTTCGAGTCGTTTCATTCCCATATCGACCAGCTTATCGGCTGGCCATGACTTCTCAGCGGGGGCGGACCCCGGCTCGCGGGTTGTTGAGAGGTTTGAGCGAGGCCTCCAGCTCCTCTCTCATCGATTCGTAGCGCGCCGGAAGCTTGAGGGTATTGCCCAGCTCCGGGGGAGGCTCGTCGATGAGGAAGCCCGGGCCGAGGGTGGCGATTTCGAAGAGCACCCCGCTCGGCTCCCGAAAGTAGATGGAGCGGAAATAGGTCCGGTCGATGACCGGGGTCGGATTGGCGCCGGCGGCCATGAGGACCTCCCGCCACCGGGGTTGCTGGGCAGGGGGACACGCCCAGGCGATGTGATGCACCGTACCCGCCCCCCGGATCCCCGGGGCGGGCGGTGCTTCATCGTATGCATACCCGCCATGACGGCGGTCCTCGATTCGATGGGAACCTTCAACCGAGGAGACGAAGCCCAGAACCTCGCCGAGGAGCCGGTCGCTCTCATCCGGCGCCAGGCTGTAGGCCCGCACCCCATCAAAGCCGACGATGGCGTGGCTTCGGGGGATATCGTCAGCCTCGGCGATGAGGGGGAGATCTCCCGTCTCCACGGCCGCAAGCTCCAGATCGAGCCCCTCGGGATCGGAGAAGCGCAGGGACTCATCCGTCCGGGTGAACGCAGTCCCGGCTCCCATGAGCCGCCCCTCCCAGAAATCGAGAGCCTCGGGACCCGGCACCCGCCAGACCAGGCGATGGATCATCCCCGCCCCGGCCCGGCCGGCAGGCGCCCCGGGAAACTCGAAGAAGGTGATGAGGCTACCCGGGTTGCCCAGCTCATCGCCGTAGTAGAGGTGATAGACGTCGGGGGCGTCGAAGTTCACGGTCTTCTTCACCAAGCGCAGCCCCATGAGGCGGGCGTAGAAGTCGACGTTTGTCGGAGCGTCCCCCGTGATGGCGGTGATGTGGTGAATGCCGACGAGCCGCAGGTCTATCGACCCCCGAGAGAAGGTGTCGGTCGTTTCGATAGGGGCCACGGCTCAGGCTAGCACACCGCTCACCGGTACCCGGACTCTACCCGGGGGGCCAGCCCAGGCGGCGCCCACCCAGCAGGTGGAAGTGAAGGTGCGCCACCGATTGTCCGGCATCCGAGCCCACATTGGTCACCACGCGGTACCCGTCCTCCGCCACTCCTTCCCGGGCGGCAAGCTCTCGCACGGCGCGCACCATCTCGGCCAGCATGGGTCCCTGCTCATCAGTCACTCCGGGAAGGTCGGGGATGTGGCCCTTCGGGACGATCACGACATGCGTCGGCGCTTGGGGGTTGATGTCCCGGAAGGCAAGGACCTCGGCGCCTTCCCAGACGACGTCACTCTTGAGATCCCCCCTGACGATCCTGCAGAAGAGGCAGTCCTCCATTTCCCTTCCCTCTCCCTTTCGTTCCTTCAGTTCACACCGCGGGTTGCCGATCCAGAATTCATGCCGGTGGAGAACGATGGTCGCTTGCCAGACTATGTCGGCGACCACTTTACTTACCTGATCCGGGGCTCGCTCCCGGCACGAGTGGGCCAGCTCGCCTTCTTCATCTCGGCCCTGCTCATCCCGGCGTGGTTCGCCTTCTGGGGGCCAGGCTACCTTCTCGGCTCCGCCCGCGCCGCCCCGGGCCTGATGGCTGGGGGAGTCTTGCTCGCCTCCTTCGTCTGGTACGCCGCGTGGATCCATCAACGGCTGCAACGCTACCGGCAGGAGCAGCCGGCCAGCTACCTCCGCTGGTTCGCGATACGGCGACGATCCCTCCTGGGCAGGCTCCATCTCCGTCCTCAGATCCGCTTCGCCCGGATGCAGCTTCGCTATCTCCTGTTGTCGCAAGAGCCCTCCGCGACCGAGACCCTCTCGCTCACCATGTATTTCGTCCGTGAGAGCGCCCGGGCCAACCACCGCTAAGCTAAGTGCTCCCCGCCGTACTTTCGTCGGGGAGCACTGAGACACCGAGTGCTGGACTTTCCCCTCGACCTCTAGTAATGTCTGCGCCGTGATTCCTCCGGGCACCTACGAATTCGGCCCCTCCAACGGCAAGCTGCTCGTGAAGACGGGTCGTGAGGGCGTGGGTGGCAAGATGGGCCACGATCTCGTGATCGAGGTGACGCGCTGGAAGGCGACCGTGATCATCGACCCCAACGACGTGTCGCAATCCACGCTCAACGCGACCGCGGAGATCGGATCCTTCGAGGTGCGGGAGGGCGCCGGGGGCCTCAAGCCACTCAGCGACAGCGACCGGGCAGACATCAAGCAGACCATCGAGAACAAGATCCTCGACCCCCGCCAGGACATCAGCTTCCGGTCGACCTCGGTGCGTCCCTTGAGCGAGAATCGGGCGACGGTGTCGGGAGATCTCACCATCGTCGGAGTCTCTCAGCCAGCCGATCTCCATCTGACCTCATCGGGCACTCGCATCACCGGGACCATGACCGTGGTGCAGACGAAGTACGGCATCAAGCCCTTCAAGGCCTTCATGGGCGCTCTAAAGGTGAAGGACGCGGTCGAGATCGAGATCGAGGCCACCGTTCCGGGTTGAGCCGCGAGCTCTACTTGAAGATGCCCTCTCTCAGGGCGACGGAGACCGCTCGGGCGCGATCGGTCACTCCCAGCTTGCGGAAGACGGCCCGGACGTGGGTCTTGACGGTATCCTCGGAGATCACGAGCTGCTCCGCGATGGCCCGATTGTTCAGACCGTCCACGATCGCTCGCAGCACCTCGCTCTCTCGTTGCGTGAGCCCGAGCTCGGAGCCGGGCCAGATGTGGCCGGGGCGCACCTGAGCCGCCCGTAAGGCGATCGCCCCGGTGAGGGCCGGATCCACGATGGTCTCGCCCTTGAGCACATCCTCGAGCACCCGGACGATATCCTGAGGAGACGCTCGCTTCAACATGTATCCTTTTGCTCCGGCCCGCAGAGCCTCGAAGACGTACTGCTCATCCTCGTAGACGGTGAGGAAGACCACGGCCACCTGCGGGTGCTTCTGGGTGATCACCCGGCAGGCTTCAAGCCCCGACTGACCCTGGAGCCGCACGTCCAAAAGGACGGCTTTTGGGCAGGTGCGCTCGATCTCGGCGAGGGCCCCTTCCAGATTCTCCGCCTCGCCCACGATCTCCACCTTGGAGTCCGCAAGCATGGCCCGCAATCCCTCCCGAACCATTCGATGGTCGTCGACGATGATGATTCGGATGCGGGTGGCGGTCGTCTCGATCATTCGGCCCCCTCCACCGCCGCCATTCGCTCCACGGGAACCCGCACTTCCACCCAGGTCCCCTTCCCGATCCCGGAATGGATGTCGAGCGTGCCGCCGATCACCTCCACCCTCTCGCTGATGCCGGCCAACCCAAAGGAGGTCTCCGGGCGGGCCCGGCGGTACCCGTCCAGATCAAAGCCCCGCCCGTCGTCGGTCACCCGCATCCGGACCTCCTCGGGGTCGGCCTCGAGGGTGAGCTCCACCCGGGCGGCGCCAGCATGCTTGCGGATGTTGCTGAGCAGCTCCTGAGCGATCCGGTAGAGGGCAGTCTCGAGGTGAGCCGGTATGCGGAAGTTCACGTCTGTCGCCACGTCCACCTCCACGTCCGGTTCAAACGTCCGGCGGGAGAGGGCTTCCACCGCCGGCACGAGGCCGAGATCGTCCAGAGTGGCGGGGCGGAGGTCATAGATGGCGGCGCGAGCTTCGTTCAGGGCCTCCCCGATGAGTCCCTTCGCCACTTCCAGCTCCCCTCGGGCGGCGGGAACATCTCGCTCCAGGAGGCGCTCGCAAGCCTGAACCCGGTACCAGATCGAGATGAGTTGCTGGGTCACGCCATCGTGGATCTCGGTGGCCACCCTGCGGCGCTCCTCCTCTTGGGCCTGGACCGTGCGCTTGACCATCCGCTGAAGCGCTTCCTCTTTCGTCTCGAGCTCCTCGAACAAGGCGGCGTGCTCGATAGCAGCCGCGAGCAACGAGGCAACGTGGCGTAAGAGTCCGATGTCGCCCCGTCCGAAGTCCCGCCTCTGCTGCGTGTGGAGGTTGACCACTCCCACCAGCCGGTCGGTGCGGGAGATGAGAGGGACCGAGAGCATCGAGGTATAACGATCTCCTTCCAGGACCGAGAAATATTTATAGCGGGGGTCGGACCGCTTGTCCTCCGCGATGACCGCCGGCTCCCGGTGAGCGGCCACCCACCCCGTCACGCCCTCGCCAAGCGCCAGCTCCACCTGGCCAATGGCTTCCCGATAGGGCTCACTGGCGGCCCGGAGCACCACCCGCTGGCGGGAGGGATCGTAGAGGTGGAGGAAGCACGCGTCGACCTCCATCGCTTCGAGCACCAGGTCGACCGCGGCCGAGAGCACCCGATCGAGATCGATCCCCGAGGAGAACACCTCGATGATCCGGTTGAGCACCCGATTCTCGGCTTGCGCCCTGCTCAACAGCTCGACCATGAGCCCGTCGGATGCCTCATCGCCCTCCACGATGAAAAATCCTACGCCCCACAGCCGGCGAGCGCAGCGTTACGGCGTCTCCGATCCCTCGGTGGGAGGCTTCGGGGTGGGCTCGGCTGGCGAGAGCAGATCGCGAATGCTCACGACACCGACGACCTGGCCCTCCTTGACGACCGGAAGGTGACGAAACCCCCCCTTCAGCATGAGCGCGATGGCGTCTCTCGTCGCCATGTCCGGGGGAACCGAGACGGGGTCTGCGGTCATGACGTCTTCGATCCTGGTATTCCAGGGGACCATCCCTCTGGCGACCGCCCGCATCACGTCGCGCTCGGTCACGATTCCCACCAGGGATGCTCCGCTTAAGACCACGGCCGAGCCCACTTTCCGCTCGATCATGGCCGCGGCCCCCTCCTCGAGAGTGTGATCGGGGGCCACGGTCAGCACGAAGCTCTTCATGTGTTCGTCAATCCTGGACATCTTCCATACCCCCATTCGACAACCGGCGGTAGATAGCATCGGCCCTCGGAGCTACCAAGAGCTCCAAGGGCCGATTAAACCAGGGTCGACCAATCTAAGTGCACCCCGCCGAAAGTACGGTGAGCACTTAGCGCACCGTTTCTCAATCAGGGCGATATGTTTTGGGACGGAGCACGAGGGGAGTCTAGGCTCCCGGGTGACGATCCGCAACGACCCCCGATGCGATCCCTGTGATCATCCCGCGAGAAGGGCTCGGGGGTCGAGGAGCGCCGCAGCCGGGTCATAGAGGGCCGGAGTCGCTGCGAGGAGCCCGGTCGGCGGGTGCTCTCCGGGCACGATGGCGCCGGGTTCGCCGGTCAGGTTTCCCACCCGGGCGCCCGCCTCCCGTACGAGGAGAAGACCGGCGGCCACATCCCAGGGCTCCGCGGGCAGCAGCACCAGGCCGTCGCAGCGCCCGGCCGCCACCAGGGCCAGATCCAGGCTCACGCATCCCAGGGTCCGGTACGCGCGGATGGCGCCGAGGAGGTCTCCCGCCACCGCCCACATCTTCGAGGCGGGGTGGTAGGCCTTGTTGACCAGAAACACCGCATCCTCGAGCTTTTGCGTGGCGGTGACGGCCAGCCGGCCGTCGGGACCCCATGCCCCGACGTCCCGGAGCGCCCAGAAAGTCTCCCGCAACGCCGGGGCGTGCACCACCCCGAGCACCGGCCCCTCGACGCTCACGCAGGCCAGGGATACCGAGAAGAAGGGAAGGCCGCTCACATAGTTGGTGGTTCCGTCGAGGGGGTCCACGATCCAGCGCCATTCGGCATCTCGCGCCTCGCTCGCCGCCCCCTCTTCGGAGTAGAGGCCGTCGCCCGGGAAAGATTCCGCCAAAGCGGCGACGATGAGATCTTCGGCCCGACGATCCATCTCGGTGACGATCCCTCGGGCCTTGGCCTCCACGCGAACTCCTCGCCGAAACTGCGGCAGGAGAAGGCTTCCCACCTGACCCGCCACGTCCCTTGCCCAATCCAGCCGCTGCCTACCGGAGTCACTCATCCGTCGATGGTAGTGCAGTGGCATCCAAGAGGCTCGCCCGCCCCGTCGCTTCCCGGTACCCCGTGGTGAGAGTCCCCGGAAGCGGCGGCGGTTATCCGCCACTCTCGGAGCTCGCCCCCCTGCGGGTGTCCGCTACGAGAACCGGACTTGTCGCAAGGTACGAGAGCGGCCGCGGGTCCGTGGTATCACCCTGGCACAGCGCGCACCAGCAGGCACGGAGGTCATGGCGGCAAAGAGCATCGCTTCCTTTGGCCTCGACCTGCTCGACAACTCCAACTTCCGCCCCGACTTCCGCGTGCATAACCTTTCCCCCCTATAGTTGTGGAGCCTTCCAGAAGCTAAGGTATGCATTGTTGCCTATAATGCCATTATCCGTCAAGGAGACAGAATGGTTGAGCGACCGCTCTATCGGCAGGTCTTTGACGCCCTGCGGGAAGCCATCCAGCGTGGGGATTACGATCCGTTGGAGAAACTTCCGACCGAGCATCAGCTTGCGGACTTCTACGGGGTCTCTCGTGACACGATGCGCCGGGCGCTGGCGGAGTTGAGCCGTGAGGGTTGGGTGGACATCGTCCGGCCAATCGGGACCTTCGTCCGGTCACGCCCGGCCAAACTGACTCGACGGTATCAGCCGGGAATCCCACGCGGTGGTCCCTTTCACACCGACTCTGCCGGCCGGCGCCTGGAAAACAGCGAGATCCGGATCCTGCGCGTGGAGGTGGTCGCTGCCGACCCGCAACTGGCGGCTTGGCTGGAGATCGCGGAGGGCGCGGAGGTGCTCATCCGTCGCCGTTACTGGTTGATAGAGAAGGAAACGATGCAGCTCTTCGATTCTCATTTCCCTCGCGACCTGGTGCGGGGAATGGCCCTCGATAGCGCAACCACGGTCCCCCAAGGCAGCTACGCCGCGCTCGCAGAGGCCGGCTTGCGTCCGGCGCGCTTCACCGAGGAGGTCTCGGCTCGCATGCCCACCCCCGAGGAGAGCTCCATCTTGCGGCTGGGAGACAGCGTGCCCGTGCTCGAGGTGCGGCGTACGACCCGGAGCGCGGATGGGATGGTGATCGAGGGCCTGCGGATCGTGGGGGGCGCGGACCGCACGGTCCTGACCTACGAGGACCTCACGATCGACCCCGACGTCGACCTGAAATAAGAAAGAGGGAGAGAGGGCTATCTTGTCGTGGTGGCCGGCCTTGGCTCCGCCTCGACTCCCTCGTAGTAGCCTCCCTCGAAGACCCGGCTCTTGAGGATGTCCTCGGCCTCGATGGTCACCAGGTCCTTCTTGGTCAGGCGACGCCCCCGCTTCCCGGCCTCGTAGAGGCGGATGGCCTGGCGCATCCGGGCCCGGTCCAGGGAGTTGCGGACGCTGCGCCCATTGGCGAAGCGGGGCTGGTCCATCCTCAGCTTCATGTAGTCCTCGAAGGCTTTCTTCCCCGACGGGGAGAAACGATACCGCTCCCCGGCGAGCATCAGCCGGGCGATGTCCATCAGCTCGCCGAGGGAGTAATCGGGGAAGTTGATGTGGTGGGCGATCCGGGAGGAAAGCCCCGGAATGTCGGAGAAGAAGCTGTCCATCCGGTCCTTGTAGCCCGCGAAGACCACCACCAGGTCCTGACGGTTGTTCTCCATGACCTCGAGGAGCATCTCCACCGTCTCCTGACCGTAGTCGCGCTCGTTGTCGAGGCGGTAGATGAAGTAGGCCTCGTCGATGAAGAGCACCCCTCCCATCGCCCGCTTGAGCACCTCTCTGGTCTTGGGAGCGGTGTGCCCCACGTACTGACCGACCAGATCGTCCCGGCTGGCTCGGACGAGATGGCCCTTGCGCACGTAGCCGAGCTGGTAGAGGATCTGACCCATCCGCGCACCCACCGTGGTCTTGCCGGTGCCGGGATTGCCGGTGAAGGACATATGCAAGGTGGGAGGCTCGGCCTCGAGACCGATGGTCCTGCGCAAGCGGTCCACCAGCAGGAGCGCGGCGATCTCCTCGACCCGGGTCTTCACCTCGTGAAGGGCCACCAGCTCGCGGTCCAGCCTGGCGAGCACCTCGTCGATCCTCGCATCCGCGATGACCGCCATGACGTCCACGGCCGCGTCCTCCGGGATCTGAAGGAGAGGATCCTCCAGGTCCCTGAAACGCTCGTCAGGCTCCCAGCGGCCGTATGCCGGGCCGCCCTCCCGCTCGACCATCCCCGTGCCCATCGAGGGGGGCCCGATGGGCTTGATGGGCTTGGGCCCCTCCGAGGCCCTCGAGGCGGATTCGTCTCGTCCCGACCACCCCACCCCCTTGGTGGGCATGGCGGGGGGGACCTCGGGAGCGAGCTCGCCGCCTCCAGGCCTCTCCATCATCTCTCCCCGCTAAGAACCGTCCCGGTAACGCTCGCCGTGGGGGCGCTCGGCCGCATAGGGCTGCAAAGTGTAGTTGATGACCCGATCGTTGGTCTCCTGCCGTTGCAGGCGGTACCCCGGCTCGTGCGGCGGCCGGTTGACGATGAAGTCCAGCGCGGTGGTGTGCTTGGTGAGCTTGGGGTTGTAGAGCGTCACCCGGATGTAGTGGTTGGGATAGGCCTCCCGGCAGCGGTTGATCTCATAGAGGGCGCCCGAGGGGTCATTGAGGTCGAACATGGGCAGCCCCCACATCTCCCAGTAGACGTTGCGGGGATGGGGGTCGTCGGTGAACTCCACGGCCAGGGCCCAGCCGTTGTCGATGGC
>JBOGWM010000032.1:0-3646 GCA_050693695.1 Actinomycetota bacterium | reverse complement strand
GCTGAACGGGCCGCCGTAGCCGGCCCTCTTCAACTCGCTTCGACCTTGGAGGCGCCGCATAGACAACCCTCAGTCGATGGGGTTGATGCAAGCGAGCGTATCTCCGTCCCCACGAGGGCGCTCTCTTAGGAGAAGGAAAAGAGGAATAAAAGAGGAGCTGTAGGGAATCTGAATCGTGAAGGATTCCGAATCTTGGAGAGAACCCGAGAAAGGGGTTGTGCGATGGGGCCGTTTATCTCAGCTCAGCTAGCAGAACAGGAGGACTTCGCCATGCCTCCTCGGTACCGGCTTCAGATGGACACGGAATTCGAGCTGCCCCTGGAGCTCGACGAGCGGGTGCTCACCGCCCTCCGGGCCGAGAACGGGCCCATCCCCGAGGGCCGGGAGCTGGCGATCGTTGCCCGGGCCTGTCTGGCGCAGTTACGCAGGGCACACTCGGCGCAGGCCGACCCGATAGCGGTACAGATGGCAAGCTGAAGACGCGAGGATGCAGAGCTACCGCAGATACTGCTCCATCGTCCCCGCGGCGATCTCGCCATGGTAGGAGCAAAATCCCTTTTTCGCTCGCGATAGCTGTTGGCATCCGGGCCTCCTTCGGTATGTGGGAGACTGGCGGATAGTTTCCCGAGATCGGAGGCCGAAGAGGTGAGACGCCGGGAGGCGCTCCGCCTGCTGCGGGGCACGGCGGGGGCCGCGGTGCTTCAGGGCGAGGCGTTTGCGATTGCGGCACAGATGGGCTACGGAGGAGTCATCCAGGAGGTGAGGAGTCGGAGGGTAGGGATGTTCCCCGCGCTGGCCCTGGTGGTCATCGCTTCGATGGCCTGCCGAGGCCAGGACCCGACGCTCACCCCACCACCTCGCCCGGCCTCCCCCACCCCGGACAACTCGGCCCCCCTTCAGAGTCTGACGATCCAGATGACCGGTCGCAACGGCTCCGGCCAGGATGGCAACGCTGTCTTGACCGGGGAGGCGGGAAAGACTCGGGTGGTGATCGATCTCGAGAGCTCTCCCGCCGGCCCCCAACCGGTCCACATTCACCAGGGGACCTGCGCCAACCTGGGCCCGGTCTTCCGGCCGCTCACCGCCCTTCAAAACGGACACTCGGACACCAGCGTGGACATCTCGCTGGTCGACCTGGTCGGCGGGACTTACTCCATCAACGCCCACAGGTCACAGACTGAGGCAAAGATCTACGTCTCTTGCGGGCAGATCAAGCGGGGGTGAAGACCGCAGGTTCGCTCAGGCTCTCTGCGGCCTGCGTCCTTCGCAAAATCGCAGGAGCGCCAAGTTGCCCACAACCTCGGCCGCCGGGAATCCGCCTGGGAGAACCCGCAGCCGCTCCGCTCAGCTCTTGAGACCATGAGCATGCCTTCCGTCCTGCTTCCGCCTGTAGGAGAGAGCTCATCGATCCTACGCCTTATGATTTACGCGCGAGACCACTAGTCTTGGGAAAAACGGCAGAACAGTTCTCCTTGGGGCGGTGTTACCTCAAGAGAAGCCGTGGGGTCCTGAGATAGCTCCTCATGAAGGGTCAACGCCTCTTCATCGGCAAGGTGCTCCGCGAAACGGAAGACCGATGCCGCAAGATATGTAGCCTCAAGGTCAAAGGCGAGCCACCGCCGATCCGCCGCTTCCGCAGCCATCCCCGTCGTGTTCGAACCGGCGAAGATGTCGATTACGAGATCAGCGGGGTCGGTAAGGAAGGCGATAAAGAACGCTGGGAGCCTCTCAGGAAAGCGTGCAGGATGCGCGCCCACTCCGGCGAGCTTGCAGAGCCTCAAGTATGACGAGTTGCTCTCCGTGTTGGGAATCACAAGAAGGTTCGGAGGGATGGCGCCTCCGTTCGAAGCAGCGAACCGCATACTGACATCGTGCCCTGATGGTCGCTTCTTCGCTGAATAGAAGCGCTCAGGATCTTCCAGCAGTTTCAGCATCCGATCGGAATATGGGACGAGAACCTTGCGAATATCAGACTTCGGCTCGTCGGTCTTCGAAAGCCACCATACGGTGTTTACGGAGTCCTTCGCTCGGATCTTTCTCTTGTTTACCCACTCGATTGGGGAAGGCAACCGCGCCGGGTTGTGCCAGAAGAACTCCTCAGCAAGACGAAATCCAAGTTCGTCGCAGAGTCGGATTAGAACGCGATAGTTGTAGAGAGACCGGACTGGTCGGCCGCGTTGGTAGGCGCCCCCAAGATCAAGGACAAAGCTTCCGGTAGGTCGTAGAACGCGCCGGACCTCGCCACAGAAGCTGAGAAGCCAGTCGACGTATCCGTCTTGGTCCTCGTTGCCATACGGCTTCTGGCGTTGAAGCGCGAACGGCGGAGAAGTGACTAGGAGATCGACGGAATCCGCATCGAGGCTTTGAACAGCTCCTTAGAATCGCCGACATGGGCGCTCCCTAGCTTGGTTCTGTAGATGGGCGGGGGGAGAGTCAGCATCAGTATTCCTCAAGGTCATACACCCAGCTCGAGATGATCTTCCAAAGGACCGTCACCGCGAAGTACACCTCCGGGTCTCGGCGCGCCAGCTCCTCAATGTCCGGGACCACCCTGCCTTCTTCTTGAGTGCCGACCATGTACACGACCCAGCGGCGCGCATCGTCGTCCACCAGCATAGGGAGCATATCGGATGCCTTGAAGCCGCCGGCCCTACCGACGGCCCACGAGTCTTGGCCGTGCTCGGCGAGGTGCTCGTAGAACGAGCCCTTGGTTACCAGATGCCGGCGGGCATGACGAGTCTCCAGCAGCGATCCTTGCGGTTTCACGCGACCGAGCACCATCCTGCCGTGGTCTCGACGTCATCGGCAACCTCCAGCGCCGGCTTGCGCCGCACAAGCGCCAGGGCCCGATCCAGGAGTTCAACGAAGCGGCCACAGCTCTGTTCCAGGCAGCGTCATGACTCGAATCGAACTAGAATTTTCCCGAGAGGCCAAGAAGCCTGCTCCGGGGGCCCCAGCTTCGCAGACCGTGTCTAATATGAGGGCCCATGGCCTCTCCCCGCGCTCGTTTCGCCGTCACCGCGGCCCTCGTCGCGGCTTGCGTGCTCGGGTTGATCGTCTGGGCCACCTCGGGATCCACCGCTTACTACCGCACGCCGGCGGAGCTCTTGGCCGCGCCGGTTGACCAGGAGCGGGTGCGGGTGGCCGGGAAGGTGGTCGAGGGATCGGTCTCTCACCGGGGAACGATCACCGCCTTCGCGGTGAGTGACGGGAAGGCCGAGCTGCCGGTCTCCACCGACGCCTTGCTGCCCGACACCTTCGGACCCGGGGTGGAGGTGGTGGCGGAGGGAGCCATGACCACCCGGGGAGTCTTTGCCGCCTCCACCGTCCTCGCCAAATGTCCCTCGAAGTTCAAGGCGAAGGTTTAGCTTTAGTCACCCCGGCCCTGGAGGCGCCGCATGCCGCATGGACAATCTTTTGTCGATATGGTTTCCGCGAGCGCCTAGGGAGGACGTGACCGAACCGGGATGGACATCGGGGCGGCGGGACGGATCACCCTCTATCTGGCCGTGGCGGCCGCGGCCTGGTCGGTGCTGTCTTGCCTCGCCTCGCTGCGGCGGCGGGACCGCCGCCTGGCCGCCTCGGGGCGGCGGGCGCTCTATGGGGCCACGATGTCGCTGGGGGCAGCCTCCCTCCTTCTCGTCGT
>JBOGWM010000031.1:0-7100 GCA_050693695.1 Actinomycetota bacterium | reverse complement strand
GTGGAGGAGGTGCGCACCAAGGAGGTGCGAAGGACCCCGCCGGCGCCCTTCATCACCTCCTCCTACCAGATGGAAGCCTCCCGCAAGCTCGGCTTGGGCGCGCGCCGGGCGATGGGACTGGCGCAACGCCTCTACGAGGCGGGATACATCACCTACATGAGGACCGATTCGACCGCCATGAGCGCGGAGGCGATCGCGGAAGCCGCCGGCCTGGTCGCCGGGTCCTTCGGCGAGCGATACTGGGCGGGTCGGTACCGTCACCACGACCGCAAGATCGCCGGGGCGCAGGAGGCCCATGAATGTATCCGCCCCACCGAGATCGCCAGGGAGCGCCGGGAGGTGGAGGCGGCTCTCAGGCAAGAGGGGGGCCGGGACGTCGAGGCCCTGATCCGGGTCTACGATCTCGTCTGGAAGCGGTCCGTGGCCTCCCTCATGGCCCCGGCCCTCTTCGACCAGGTCTCGGTCGATATCCTGGCGCGCCCGGAGGGCGCCCGTGCCGGGAATCCGCAGACCTCTCCCGCCCCGCAACGGCACCTCTTCCGGGCCAGCGGCTCGACCCTTCGCTTCGACGGGTTCATGCGCCTGTATCGCGAGGGCCGTGACGACGAGGAAGAGGAGCGAGAAGCTCGCTTGCCCGCCCTGGAGCCCAACCAGGCCCTGGACCCGGTCGAGCTCCGCCCAGAGCAGCACTTCACGCAGCCCCCACCCCGCTACACGGAGGCATCCCTGGTCAAGGAGCTGGAAGAGCGAGGGATCGGACGGCCCTCGACCTATGCCAGCATCATGAGCACCCTGACCGAGGAGAAACGGGACTACACCCGGCTCCATAACCGTCGCTTCGTACCCACCGATACCGGGGAGGTCACCACCGACTTCTTGCTGCGCTATTTCTCCGATCACTTCATGGATTACAAGTTCACCTCCGACATGGAGGAGCATCTGGACGAGATCGCGGAGGGAAAGCGAACGTTCCGACCGGCCGTGAAGTCGTTCCACCTACCCCTCCAGGACCGGCTGGTGAAGGCCGGGGAGGTCCCGAAAGAGGAGGTGACAAGCGAGCGCAGCGACGTGGTCTGCCCCGAGTGCGGCCATCCCATGGCGGTCAAGCTCGGCCGCCGTGGTAAGTTCCTGGGCTGCACCAACTATCCCGAGTGCAAGAAGACCTTGCCCATCCCCGGTCAGGAGCGGGAGGAGCCCGAGCTGCTGGGGGAGCCCTGCCCCGAGTGCGGCTCGCCGCTGGCCCGGCGCCGTGGACGCTACGGTCCCTTCGTGGGGTGCTCCAACTACCCGCAGTGCCGCTTCATCCAGAAGAAGAGCGCGCCCGTCTCCACCGGTGCTCCCTGTCCCAAATGCGTCGATGGTCCGTGTAAGACCTGCAAGAAGGGCGAGGCGCCGGGAGAGCTGCTGGAGCGATCGGGGGCCCGGGGCCGGTTCTTCGGATGTAGCCACTACCCCTCCTGCCGCTATACGCAGAACGCCGATCCCCGCCACCGCGCGGGCGGCGACGTTGCGCTGCCCCGAACGGCCTCCGCTCCTTAGCTTTCATGAAGCAAGCGCCCCCGTAGCCACCCCACCCGCCTAAAATCTTTCTTCAGGCATCGGCTCGAGGAGGTACCCATCAAAGCTGGCTTGAGAATGCCGCCAGATGTCGGGAACAGCCGGAGGCGAGCTTCCTATGTAGCGCTTCTGAGAGAGCCCACCTTCTTCCGGTTCATTCTGTCTCAGGGCTTCTCAGCCTTCGGGGACTGGATGGGCATGATCGCCATCCTCTACCTGGTCCAGGAGATCACCAACAACGAGTTCGCGGTCGCCGCCGCCCTCCTGGCCCGGCTGGCCCCCGCGCTGTTCTTCGGCCCGGTCGCGGGCGTGATCGTGGATCGCTGGAATCGCAAGCGGGTGATGGTTCTCTGCGACCTGGGACGAGGCGTCCTGCTCGCTCTGCTGCCCTTCGTGGAGTCGATCCCCTCCTCCCTCCCCTGGCTGCCGGCGGTGGTCCTGTTCGCCGTCTCGGCGGCGCTCGAGATCCTCACCCTGCTCTGGCAGCCGGCGAAGGACGCGGCTCTTCCCCACATGGTGAGTCGCCCCCAGCTTCTCCACGCCAACACCCTCATGCTGACCGCCGCCTACGGAACCTTTCCCCTCTCGGGGGTGGCTTTCAGCTTGCTGGCCGCGGTCTCCATCGGGCTGGGATCCACCCCCCAGCACGTCGCTCTCGTCTTTGACGGCTTCACCTTCGCGGTGAGCGCGGCCATCACGGCCACCCTGGCCATCCCTCACCGGGCGCGCCCTCGCCGGGACCTCAATGTGCGCCAGGTCTGGCGGGACTTCGTGAACGGCATCTCCTTCATTCGTGAGCACCCCATGATCCGGCCCTGGATCCTCGGGATCGGGACCATCTTCTTCGGGCTGGGGGGCTTCATGTCGATCGCCGTCATCTATGTCCGGCGCGTGCTCGAAGGAGGCGCTGCCAGCTTCGGGCTTCTGGTGACCGCGGTCGGCATCGGTCTCGGTCTCGGCTTCGCCCTCTCCGCCATCGTGGCTCGGGTGGTGCCGCGAGACGTGCTGTTCTCGGCCACCGTCTTCGGGCTGGGGGCGGCGGTTATTGGTTTCGGCAGCGTCGAGACCCTCTCCGCCGGGAGCTTCATGGGGGTGGCATGCGGGCTCTTTGCCGGGGTCGCCTACCCCGCGGGGCTGACGCTGGTGCAGGAGAACGTCGCCGACGAGCTGCGGGGTCGCACCCTGGCATCGATGTACTCGGTGGTTCGCCTCGCGCTGGTGGGATCCCTCGCGGCCGCTCCGGTCCTCGCCCGTCTGATCAACGAGGCTCTCGAGCCCTGGGATCACCGGATCACCGTCTTGGACCAGCAGCTCGCGCTGGAAGGGGAGCGAGTGACGCTCTGGCTGGGAGGGATGCTCATCCTGGTTGCGGCGGGCCTCACCGCCCGTGCGGTCGGCGCTCGCCGGCGAACCCGGGAGCGCGGCTGCGGTCTGTTCCTGGTCTTCGAAGGGGGGGAGGGGACGGGCAAGTCCACGCAGATCCACCGCCTGGCAACCTTCCTGGAGGCCCGCGGCGCGGGGGTGCTCGTCACCCGGGAGCCGGGAGGCAGTGCCATCGGAGAGCGGATCCGGTCCGTCCTGTTGGACCCGCGCCATCGGGACATGTCCTCCAAGGCCGAGGCCCTCCTGTACGCGGCCGACCGCGCGCAACACGTCGAGGAGGTGATCCGCCCCGCGTTGGACAGCGGGATGGTGGTGCTCTCCGACCGCTACCTCGACTCCTCGCTGGCATACCAGGGCCTCGCGCGGGGACTGGGCGTTCAGCGGGTGCTGGATCTCAATGAGTGGGCGGTGGGGGCGTTGCTACCCGACGTCGTGTTCCTGCTCGACCTCCGGCCCGAGCAGGGCCTCGAGCGCATCCAGACCCCCGACCGGATCGAGCAAGAAGGATCCGCGTTCCACATCCGGGTCCGGGAGGCTTACCGCACGCTCTCCGAACGCTACCCGTGGCGTTTCGTCGTGATCGACGCCGCCCGGAGCCCGGAGGCGATCGAGGCCGAGATCCGCCATCGGGTCCTTGGCCTGCTGGAGCAGTCGAGGGCGCCGGCGGCGGAGACGTCGGATACCGCGGTCCCCACCGCGTGAGATGAGCGGGGTCTGGGACCGCCTCACCGGACAGGAGCGAGTCCGGACCTTCCTCGAGGCGGCCGCCGCGTCTGGCGGTGACTCCTATCTCTTCGTGGGGGGGCCCGGGGTGGGCAAGCGAGAGGCCGCCCGGGCCTTCGCCGCCGCCATCCTCTGTCCCCGGGCATGCGGGAGCTGCTCGATCTGTACCCGAGTCGAGCAGGCGGTCCATCCCGACGTCTCCTCCTTCGAGCCCGAGGGCTACACCTATCCGCTCGAGCTCATCCGGGAGATGGTGGCTTCCGCGGCTCAAACGCCGATGGAGGGGAGCCGGCGGGTGATCATCATCGAGGAGGCGGACCGGATCGCGGAGCGCTCCCAGAACGCGCTGTTAAAGGCTCTCGAGGAACCCAATCCCTCGCTCAGTTGGGTGCTGCTCGCGCGCTGCGCGGAACCCCTGCTTGCGACCCTGCTCTCCCGCTGTCATGTCCTGGAGTTCGCCCCGGTCCCCGAGGAGGCTCTGATCAACCTGCTGGCTTCCCGCTTCGGGCTGGGACGGGATGAGATCGAGCAGGTGGTCACCGCCGCGAGAGGCGACCTCAAGCGGGCGGTCGCTCTGGCGAGCGACGCCACGGCGCGAGAATTGCGGAAGCTGGCCATCGACGCCGTAGCCGGTGTGGCCGACCGGCGGATGAGCCCTGCGGCGGCTCTCGGTGTGGCCGATCTCCTCCGAGCCTCGGCGACCGCCGCCCGGGAGGCGAAAGAGCGGGCCCTGGGAGCCGAGATGGCCGCCTTCGAGCAGGCCCTGGGATCGGGCCGAGGCTCCGCCGCGGCCCGCAAGCGAGCCAAGGATCGGACAAAGCGGACGCTCCGGCGCGTCGAGACCGAGGTCTTCTGTGACTTTCTCTCCTGGCTGGCCCATGCCTACCGGGACCTCGCCGCCCTCTCGGCGGGGGCCGATCCGCAGGAGGCGGGCATCCCCGATGAGCTCCGGGACCTCCCGAGGTCGGAGGAGGCCCCCTCGACGGGTTTCTGGCTCCAGATGGTGGATAGCGCCCTGGAAGGCCAGCGCGCCATCCTGGAGAACGCCCAGCCCATGCTGGTGGTGGAGTCGGTCCTGCTGGGGGCCGTGGCCGCCGGTGATGCGCCGTCGGCAGGTCCTGCGATTTCCGTGAAGGGCGCAAGCCGCAGAGAGCCCGAGCGATAGCTCGGTACTATCTAGGGTAGGTTGCCCACCAGCTTTTTGCCATGTCGCCGGAGTAGCTCAGTCGGTAGAGCATTCGCTTCGTAAGCGAGAGGTCGGGGGTTCGAGTCCCCCCTCCGGCTCCAGGGCTCAAGCTTTGCCGAAGATCTTGGCGAGCTGGGTGCGGCGGTAGAGGAAGAGGCGGCGAAGGTCTTCACTCACGAACAGCTCGTGGAGCACGCGCCCGCCGGGCACGGAATAGTGCACGTGATCCCGAGCGACCGTTCCCCCGTCCTGTCGGAAGAACTCGTGGGTGTGCACCCAATGCCGGAACGGGCCGCGGCGCTGGGTGTCCATGAACCGCTGCGGCGGCTCCCAGGCCGTGATCTCGCTCTCCCAGCGGGCCGGAACCCCTCGCATGCGGAACCGGTAGGGGATGCGGGTCCCCAACCCCATGCCGATGGGGCGGGGGGTGAGGACCTGCAACCGCAGCTCGGGGGGCGTGATGATCTCCAGGTTGTGGGCGTCCGAGAAGAACTCGAAGACCTCCTCGATCCCGCGCGCCACCAGGAGCTCGGTGGTGAGCCGGAACGTCCCGTCGGGTTGGCGTTCGATCCTGACCAGCGTCGTCCCTGCGAGGTCTCGAAGGGCGGGCTCGAGGCTGGGGAAGCGGAAGCGATACCCGACACCCTTGGCTCGTGCGGGGAGAACCCGGCGGCTGGCAAGCAGTTCGACCGAGAAGCCGCCGAGCGTCCGGCGGAGGGCGAAGGCGGGCGCGGGAAGCAAGGCCGGGCGCCCCAGGGCCTTGCCGAGCGCGTCCGCAAGCTCTCGCTGCCGGACGGGCTCGGGGGCTGAGACGTTGAAGGCCCCGCCGAGGCGGTGCTCCAGCACGTGGATCAAGAAGCCGATGGCGTCGTCGAGATGGATCCATGACCACCACTGCCGGCCCGACCCGACCGGCCCGCCCAGGCCGAGCCGGAACAAGCGCGCGAGGCGCGGGTACGCTCCGCCGCCGCGGCCGAGGACGATCCCAAGGCGGACCCGGGCGACCGTGAGGCCGAGGGACTCCGCCCGGCTCGCCTCCTTCTCCCACTGCTGACACACGGAGCTGAGGAAGCCGGAGCCGGCGGCCGACTCCTCGCCGAGCTCCTCGTCGCCCCGATCGCCATAGAAGCCGATGGCGCTGGCCGAGACGAGCATGCTCGGTCGCCGTGCCCCGGGGGCGCCCGCCGACCCGATGCCATCGACGAGATGGCGAGTGGTGAGGACACGGCTTTCGCGAATCGCCTGCTTCTTCGAGTCGGTCCAGCGCCCGTTGACCTGCTCCCCGGCGAGATTGACGACGGCGTCGACACCCTCGATCGCCTCTGAAGGCGGCGGCCCGGCAAGAGGATCCCACGCCATGGCGGTGGCGGAGGCGGGAAGGCGGGCCAGCTTGGGGGCGGGATCGCGGCTGAGCACCCGCAGCTCATGGCCCCGGCTGGCGAGCGCTTCCAGGAGAGCGGATCCGATGAAACCGGTCCCTCCCGTCACCAGTACCTTCATCGCCACGGAATACATCTTCCGTCATCCAAGTTGTCTCCGGGTACGAATCAAGTCGGCACATAGGAGGTCGGGAGTTGTCCAGTCTCACCGGTCCGATCGGTGGAGCCCGGATCGTCGGCATGCCGAAGCGGTCTCGCCGATATCATGCCGGGCGCCTCTGCTCTCATCCCGACTGCATCACCCGCCTCTCCAGCTACAACCGTCGAGACACCTGCTTTGCCCATACGGGCGTGAAGTTCCCACGGCTTCGGGGCAGGACCATCCATCCGTCCTTTCTGCAGGGAGACGAGTCCAGCCCGTAGAATCGAGGAAGAAGCTGGAGAGTCTTCTCCGCTCGGACTCGATCAAGGAGGCTGGATGCGCTGGAGATTGATCCTCGCCGCTTGCCTGGCGGCGGCCCTCGGGGTGACCGGCGCCGCCCTTGCGGAGGAGAAGGTCGTCGAGACCAGGGACAACGTGTTCGCCCCGCCCGAGGTCACGGTTCGGGTCGGTGACAGCGTGAGCTTCAAGAACACCGGGCAGCTTCCTCACACCGCCACCGCGGACGATGGATCCTGGGATACCGGCAACCTCGATGCGGGGGAGTCCAAGTCCATCACCTTCGAGAAGGAGGGGACCCTCAGCTACAACTGCCTCTACCACAAGCCCCTCGGGATGGTGGGCACGCTCGTCGTGGTCGCTCGGGACGCCGGCGTCCCCGCTCCTCCGGTGGCGGGGACGTCCCCCGCTGCCTCCCCCGCTGCCTCCCCCG
>JBOGWM010000030.1:0-2599 GCA_050693695.1 Actinomycetota bacterium | reverse complement strand
GAGGAGCTGGGGCATCCGCCCCGACCTGGTGCTGGGCCACAGCCTGGGCGAGTACGTGGGGGCGGCCTGCGCCGGGGTGTTCTCCTGGCCCGACGCCCTGCGCCTGATCGCTCGGCGGGGGGAGGCGATGCAGTCCTGTGCCAGAGGCGCCATGGCGGTGCTGCGCGCGGATGGGGATGCGGTGGCCCGAGCGCTTGCCCGCCACGGGGATCCCCGGGTGGAGGTGGCGGCGATCAACAGCGCCTGGAGCACGGTGGTGGCCGGACCGCAGGAAGCGGTGACCGCCTTTTGCGAGGGGGCCGGCCTCGCATACCGGCGCTTGGCGGTCTCTCACGGCTTTCACTGCGCCGCCATGGCGCCCGCGGCGCAGGCGGTGGCCGAAGCGGTGGCGGCCACTCCCCGCCGGGCGCCGAGCCTTCCCCTGGGGGCGAATCTGAGCGGGGGCTTCCACACCGGGGCCAGCGCGACCGATCCGGCCTACTGGAGCGCGCATCTGCGCCAGCCGGTGAAGTTCGCGGAGGGCATCGGGGCGCTGGGGGAGGCGGGAGCTTCGGTGTTCTGGGAGCTGGGACCCAAGCCGGAGTTGAGCGTGCTGGGGCGCCAGGTGCTGGGTCCCGAGCAGGGAGTGTGGCTCACCACGCTTCGCCCGGGGGTGGGGGCGCACCGGGAGCTGTTGGGATCGGTGGCCCGCTACTACGGGGAGGGGTTGGGTGATCTGAACTGGGCCGGGTTCGAGGCCGGTCTGGGCCGGCGCATCGTCGCTCTTCCCACCTATCCCTTCCAGCGCCAGCGCTACTGGCTGACGCCCGCGGAGGAGGCGGCAGGGGTCCCGGCCCGGGCGATGACCGACGCCGGACCGGCGGCAGGAGCCGACGCCGCGGCCCCCGAGCGCTTCGTCGAGGCTGGGGCGAGGATCAGAGCGCATCCGCTGCTCGGCCGGCGCAAGACATGACCGGGCGAGGGGCCTACAAGGAGCACTTCGGCGCCGAGACCGCCGAGATCCTCGCCAACCGCATCCACGCGGTGCACCCTGCGTTCGGGGTCCGGGACTACGTCGATGAGGTTGCCGGCTCGATCACGGGACTCGAGCTCAAGGCGCGCGTGGCGGTGATGGCGGCCGCGCTGGCGCGCCAGCTTCCGCCGGCCTATGAAGACGCCATCACCATCCTGCTGGCCAGCCTCGGTCCCGAGCTGGCCGACAATGAGGGCATGTTCACTCACGGCTGGTACCTCATGCCCGTGGCGCGCTTCGTGGAGGACTACGGGCTCGATCACTTCGACCGGTCGATGGAGGCTCTGGCGGAGATCACCCGCCGGCACACCTCCGAGTACGCAATCCGCCCCTACCTGGTGCGCTACCCGGAGCGGACCATGGCCTATCTGCGCCGGTGGGTGAAGCATCCGAGCCCGCACGTGCGCCGCCTGGTCAGTGAGGGCACCCGGCCGCGCCTACCCTGGGCGAGCAGGTTGGCGGCTTTCGTTCGCGACCCCCGGCCCGTGGTCGCGCTGCTCGACCATCTCAACGACGACCCGTCCGCCTTCGTGCGCAAGTCGGTGTCGAACAGCCTGAACGACATCTCGAAGGACCATCCCGAGTACGCCCTTGCCACCGCGAGCCGCTGGCTTGCCCGGAGCGCGTCGGCGCGCACCACCCGGATCGTGGCGCACGGGCTGCGGACGCTGATCAAGGCCGGCGACAAACGGGCGCTCGCCCTCCTGGGCTCCTCCGGCAGCCAACCGGGTCGGCTTCGCAAGCCGGAATCGCCGTAGCCCTTTTGGGGTTGGGAACTGATCACTTTGTGACAAGTTTCATGCGCCAGGCTGAAGCCCGGCAGCTTCGACTCTTCGGCCAGCCGGCCGAGAGACTCGTCATCAGCGCTCCCTCGTTTACATGGCCGTCGTCGCGGTGATCTCCCTCTGATTCCCCAGCAAGGTTCAGAGTTGACTCCCGGGAGGGTCAGTGGTGCCGGCGCCGGGGCATCGGGGCGCGCCCGGGTGGCTGGATGGGACGATCTCGAACTGGGGCCGGGGGAATGGGACGAGTGACGGGCTCAGCAGCGGTGAGCTTGAAGGCCTCGCCATAGTGAATGAGCTCGAGCGAGATGCCCTCCTGAAGGGTGTAGGTCGCCGAAGAAGGCGTGACGCTGACGGAGAGCCGCCGGCCGCGGTAGAAGAGGTTGAAGGCCATCCGGCTGAGCGCGTCGGGTAACCGGGGAGCGAAGCAGAGGGTCCCCTGGCGGGCTCGCAGTCCCCCGAAGCCGGCGACCAGCGCCGTCCACCCGCCAGCCAGGGCAGCGATGTGCACGCCGTTGCGGGTGTTGTTCTGCAGGTCTCCGAGGTCCATGAGGGCCGCCTCGGCGAGGTAGTCGTAGGCCAGGTCGAGGTGTCCCACCTCGGCGGCGACGACGGCCTGGGTGGCGGAGGAGAGGGAGGAGTCGCGCACGGTGAGCCGCTCGTAGTAGGCGAAGTTGCGGACCTTCTGATCCTCGCTGAACGCGTCCCCCCGCAGGTGCATCGCCAGTACCAGGTCCGCCTGCTTGACCACCTGCTTGCGATACAGATCGAAGTAGGGGAACGACAGCAGCAGGGGATATTGATC
>JBOGWM010000029.1:0-3821 GCA_050693695.1 Actinomycetota bacterium | reverse complement strand
GTGCCGAGGCAAGGCGTCTGCACGCGAGCTTGCCGACGTCGGGCTTGAAGCGGCCGCGAGCGGCAAGATCGATCACGTTGGCGTTGGTCTCGCCAACCTCGCCGTCTGAGCGGTCATCACCCATAGTTCTTGGCCGCTCGATTTGTCAGCGTGGCCCTCAAAATGATAACGATTTGAGCACACTATGACCACGCCGCGACGACGAGGAGCGCTATAGGATTCGATGGCACTGTCTGCAACAAGAGGATCGAGGATGTTACCCGAACCATCGGAATACCTTCCCCTGGCGCAGCTCATCTCGGAGGCTCGCCAGCGACAGAGCCTCTCCTTGAGTGGCGCAGCCAGGGCGATGCACAAGGCGGCGCAGGAGGAGGGCACCCACTGCGGGGCGACCCGCCAGACCATTCTCGGTTACGAACGAGGGCGCATTCCCCATCCGGACACTCTGCGCTGGCTGGCGGCAGCCGTCGGCCTTCCCGTTGATGAAGTAGCGGCCGCAGCTCAGAAGCAACGGAGGTACCGCCTGGAGCTGCGAGTGCTTGCCTCAAGCAGGGACCGGGAGTGCGCGACACTCGATGAGGACGTGGAACGTCGGGATCTCCTTGGGCTCTTCAGCCGTGCCGCCAAGGCGGGCCTGCTCGCTTCGAGCTTGCGGCCTCTGTCAGCCATCGGGTCTACGTTGCCGGTCGGGGACGGGGCAATTGAAGCGGCCACGACAATCTCCAGGAGCTACCGACGGCTCTGGTCAACCACTCCTGCCCAGGATTTGATTGATCTTGTAAAGGGTCACTTGCGTCTCATCTCCCGGCTCCTGGCGTCTACCACATCGGAGAAAGACCAGGCCAGACTCGCTACAGCAGGAAGCGAGACCGCCCTGCTGGCGGCCTGGCTGGCAGAGGATCAATGGGAATTAGATGCAGTCGGGCGTCACTATCGGGCAGCCCTCACCTATGCCGAGCGATCTCGGGACAACTTGCTCCAGGCGTATACAGCGGGCTGCATGAGCAACTGGGCCCTGAGGACAGATAATGGCACTGAGGCCGTCAAGCTGGCTGAACGGGCAAAACGCCTGATCCCTTCAGATACTCCACTAGCAGCCCATGCATGGATAGCAATCACCGAGGCGACCGCCTATGCCGCCGCTCATGATAAGGCCGCCGCGCTTGATGCTTTGGCTCGGGCAGAGAGAGCCCTCGATGCAGCAGGAGAAGGAATCGAGCCCGCCTGGCCCTGGGTGTTCCCCATAAACTACGGAATGATCAGCCGATATAGAGGCTATGCAGCAGCCAGCCTCGGGCTCGCTGAGATGGCAGTACCAGCGCTCAATGAAGGACTTGAAGATTTGGGTCCGATTCGAACAAAGAGGCACGCCTACACCCTGGGCCAATTGGCTAAGGTTCATGTTCAGACAGGCGACGTAGAACAGGCATGCGACCTGGCCGCTGAGGCCTTCACGATTGCTACGCAGTTCGGGGACGCAGAGACCGTTATGGCCATTCGGAACGCACGGGTTCAGCTCATACCGATGAGCGCAACCCAGGCAGTGAGAAAGCTTGACGAACATCTGTTGACGACTTCTCTCTCGCTACCTCCAGTACGCCCCTGACACGGGCGTTCTCATTTCGATCAAGAAACGACCTGATGCCTTCCCGGTTGACGCCATCTGCGATTGGCTGGTCGCTGTCATGCAATCGAAAGATGTGGAGCCGCCGATTGTGCCGGCCACGGTGGTCGGCGTGGCGGAGGTCAGCGGAGAGCTCTGCAAGCACGATCTGATCGTTTGGTCCTGCGGCCTCTGCTCTCCCCGGCCGGGACAAGAAACCGGCCGGGAACCCAAGAAGCGGAAGGGAAAGGCCAAGAAGACCGCGAGCACACCAAGCGACCCAGAGAGCCTCAGCTCGGGAGTTGCTCGTTCCAGGCGATCCTCGCCATGTCCGGTCGGCGGCGATGTACATCCTCAACTCGCCACCGGGACCGTGCCCGGGCTGGGGCTCTCTCTTCCTGAGGCGTAGGGCGGGGCGGACATAGGGGGGCGCGGTCCGCCCTGCCCTGCTTCAGGCGAGGTTCCTGCTGTGCCGCGATCACTCAGTACCTGTGGCTTCGCGGGGCCGGGCGCGACGAGCGTCGGGACCGGCTTGCTTGGGATGGGGCAGACCCGCCCGCGTGAACGCGTCCACCATTTGGGTGTAGAGGGACGCGTACTGCTGGCGTAGCTTTCCGACCCCGTCCTTCAGATCCTGGATCTCGGCCACGTGCGCCTCCAAACGTCCGGCGAGCCCGAGAGATTCCGCCCAGGTCACGATCTCGGGCGCTCCGGCCTCCCCCAGCAGGGCGTCCAGGGACTGCTTGGAGACCAGGGCAGCCGCCATCCACACCGGGGCCGGGACAGTCCTTCGGCCCGTTTCCCAGCCCGACAGGGTCGTTGGGCTGATCGGGATTCCGAGTTGCTCACTGAGGGCCGCGGCGAAGCTCGATTGCTTGGCCTTCGGATCGGGGGAGGACAAGCGTGCGGCCCGCAGCGCCCGGCCGGCGGCCTTGTTCTGCCAGGTCCCGGCGAACCGGCCTTCTTCGCTCGATCAAAGACGTCGTGGCGTGGGTGGATACCCAGGAGCAGGAGAAGGTGGTTAACATTCTCGAACAGGCTAATACGGTCGAAGCGCGGACTCGTGGACGGTAGAGGTGCTTCGGGCGCATCGGAAGCGCCAGCTCGAAGAGCGTCTCGCCGCCGGCGAGGTCTGGCACAGCACGGGCTATGTCTTCACCGATCTTTTCGGCCGTCCCATCCATCCGGACGTCCTCTATCGCCAGCTCAAGGCAGAGGTGGAGCGCTTGGGCCTGCCGTGGATCGGAGTGAAGGGACTGCGCCACACCTGGGCCACCGTGGCTCGACGAGCGGCCCGCCTCCCCCTCGATGTGATCCAAGATCAGCTTCGCCATAGCTCGGTCCGGGTCACCAAAGATGTCTACGTGCACCTCGTTCCCGGGGCCAGGCGGGAGGCCACGGAGGCCGTTGCCCAGGCACTCCGGGAAGCAAGTGTTGGAAACGGGGCGGAAGGACTCCCGAGCTCCGGGGAACACGAGTAACGCGGCGCCGCTATTCGGGCATGGCGACGAGCCCCGGATCGTATTCCGGGTAGTGCCGGGGGCAAACCCAGAGAAAGTCCCACGAGGAGCGATCCTGGACGCGCTCCAGGCCTCCAAATGCTCGGGAAGGATCCTGCTCGAGGAGAAGCGCGCGGAGGGCGCGCAGACCGGCCCCTTGGACGCTCTCCAATCCGGTGGTCGATTCCAAGGGTGTCCCTTCCTGCGCATCCTGTTTCGGGAGCTGATCTACGAGGGTCTTCATGAGCTCTATCTCGTCCTCAATGCTCTTGAGATCCTTCTCAGTCCAGGCGACGCCGCCGACTGCGCCCGCGACGGGCACGACAATACGGAGGGTCTTAGTCAGCAGCCTGAGGTACGGGCTGAGCTGGATGAACCACTCCCTGGGACGAGTCCACTCGTAGCTGGCTTTGGACCAGGGGTGCTGGTGGCCAGGATGCTCGCACCATAGGGTGAGCCGGTAGCGATACTCCCAGAAGCGCGCCTTGTCCCAGCCACCAGTCGCCGGGGTCAGCGTGAAAAGTCGCGGGCAGTCGATGACCTCGGCGCTGAGGACCTTCAGTATCACCCGGAGTTGGTGCGCGGCGGCCGCTTTGCCTTCAAGGCGGCCGATACCGGCGGCCACCTCTTCCAATCGCGCCTCCATTCTTTCGAGATCGGATCCTGGCGGCATGGAGGGAACCGAGAAACCGGTGAGCAGCCGGGCTACCTCTTGGCCC
>JBOGWM010000028.1:0-11476 GCA_050693695.1 Actinomycetota bacterium | reverse complement strand
CGTTGAATGGCTGCGATCGGCGCGGGATATGCCGACGACGTCGAGCGCCTCCTCGGGGGGCTTCAGTTGTGGGTGAGCACCCTCGATCTTTCACTGCTTTACCGCCCACCCCAAGGGGAGGCGGAGACCCTGGCTCAAGGCGGTATTCACGCCGGAGAAATGATCGCTGAGGTGCCGCTCAGTTCGTTTCCTTGGCGTTGGAGCGATAGGCGATATGAACCTTCTCGAGTGTCATCATGCCTTCTCCGACCATCTCGTCGAGGATCGGGATGATGTGATCGATCCGCTGCTCCTTGTCCACGATCTCGATCACCACGGGCCCTCCTCGGGAAGGCTGCATCAACTCGTGGTGGCAGCCGGCAGGCACTCCGGACATTTAATGTATAGCGTGGCGCCAGCAGTCTTCTCGGGTCCGTCATCATGGGCCGGGCGCCTCGAGGCGAGCGGCTCATCGACAGCGAGGAGAGCGGGTGGAGTGGCTGACTGACCCTGACATCTGGATCGGCTTCATCACCCTCTTGGCGCTCGAGGTGGTCCTCGGTATCGACAACCTGGTGTTCATCTCGATCCTTGCGGGCAAGCTTCCCGGCGCCCAGCAAGCGCGAGCCCGAAAGGTGGGCCTTGGCTTCGCGCTGGTCACGCGCATCCTGCTGCTGGTGACGCTGTCCTGGATCATCGGGCTGACCGCGCCGCTGTTCTCGGTCATCGGCCGGGAGATCTCGGGTCGCGACCTCATCCTGATCGTCGGCGGCCTGTTCCTGCTCGCCAAGAGCACCTACGAGATCCATGATCGCCTCGAGGGCGAGTCCGGACATGCCACGGCCAAGGTCGCAGCGTCGTTCACGGCGGTGGTCGCTCAGATCGCGGTCCTCGACATCGTGTTCTCGCTCGACTCGGTGATCACGGCGGTGGGAATGGTGAACCGGCTGGGGGTGATGGTCGCGGCCGTGATCGTCGCGGTGGGCATCATGCTGGTGGCGTCGGGGACGATCAGCACGTTCGTCAGCCGGCATCCCACCATCAAGATGCTGGCGCTCAGTTTCCTGCTGCTGATCGGCCTGGGTCTGGTGCTGGACGGGCTCGACCAGCACATCCCCAAGGGCTACATCTACTTCGCCATGGGCTTCTCGCTCCTCGTCGAGTTGCTGAACCTGCGTGCACGGGGGCGCAGCGGGACCGCCGAGCTGGTGCGACTCCATCAACGCTACGAGGAACGCAGTGGCCGAGGACAGGTCTCATCCCAGCCGGCGGGCAGCGGGTCAGCCTCAAATGATCGATGATAAGGGCGAACCGATTTTTCTCCAATTTTTCTCCATGGGGAGGTGGTGAGATGCCGAAGATCCTGATCCTGACGGGCGACGCGGCGGAGTCTCTCGAGGTGCTCTATCCGTACCAGCGCCTGCTGGAGGAAGGGTACGAGGTTCACATCGCGGGTCCCTCCAGGAAGAGGTTGCAGTTCGTCGTTCACGACTTCGTGGAGGGCTATGACACCTACACCGAGAAACCCGGCTACACGTGGCCGGCCGATCTGGCGTTCTCGGAGGTCGACCCCTCCGAGTACGTCGCACTGGTGGTGCCGGGGGGACGCGCCCCCGAATACATCCGCAACGACTCCGACTGCCAGCGGATCATCAAGCACTTCTTTGGAGAGGACAAGCCGGTGGCCCAGCTCTGCCACGCTCCCCTGGCGCTGGCTGCGGCGGGCGTCCTCTCCGGGCGCAGGACCGCGGCCTACCCGGCCCTCATGCCGGATGTGCAGAGCGCCGGGGCGACCTTCGTCGACGGCGGGGGTGTGGTGGATGGGCAGATGGTGTCCGGGCGAGCCTGGCCCGATCACCCTTCCTGGATGCGGGAGTTCATCCGGCTGCTGCGGGACAAGGCCCCCGTGCAGGGGTAGCTCAGCGCTCCCCTCGCGGGGGCGACAGCCCCGCGAATGAGCCGATAAAGGCACCCGCCACGCTGCCGAAGATCGCCCCGATGACCGTGGCGACCAAGGGCTGGCTTGCGGGGAGCAGGATACCGCCTCCCAGCCATCCCACCACCCCACCCACGACCGTCCCGGCCACGATCCCCACGGCCATCGCCCGCTCATTGTGAGCAAGGATCGCCAGCTCCTGCCTGTTTACCGTCTGGCCGCTCTCGGTTTGGAGACGCTCGCTTGCGTACGCCAGCCCCAACACGGCGCCGTAGGTGAGGTGGAGGACGAGGTTTCCCAGGATGGGCAGCGGCCCCGCCCCCAGGCGCAGGCCCAGAAACCCTCCGCCCACCGCGGGCAGGAAGGCGAGCAGCGAGAGGACCCACAACGCCAGCGAGAAGACCATGCCGCGCCGCCAGCCGGGGCCGCTCAGACGGGGTTCGGCCAGGAGGGCGTAGACGAGGGCGAAGACAACGCCAGCCCCGAAGTGCAGGGCGACCGCGATCGGGAAGCCGGTCTGGGTCTCCTCGGTCACGGCGTTGTTGGCCAGGCCCCACATCCAGCGAAGCAAGACCGGGGTGTCCGCACCGGGGGATCCAACCAAGCTGGCGGCGCCGTAGGCAAAGACCAGCACCACCGTCATGGCGCCCGTGGCGACGAAGCCCGAGACCAGGGCCCGGGAAAGCCGCTGTCTCGGCTGGCTCGTACCGAGCGCATCCTCCGACGTCGCCGCCATGTCAGCTCAACTTTCCCCATACAGGGAACACGCCCACCAGCCGGTGCTGGCCCAAGGGGTGGGCACTATCCGTAATCTCCCGATAGCATACCCCCTCGTTCTTCTGGGGACCCGAAAGTCTTCCTTGACCCCGGCCACATCCGGGGTTTACAAGCAGGGTCGGTTGTTGTTGTCCCTATACTCTCGTGAGGCGTACCCGTGAATGTGGCAGGCTTGGTGGCGGAGCTGGAGACCATCTGCACCCGCGAGCGCGTGATCACGCATCCCCACGCCCTGCGCACCTACGAGTCCGACGGCCTGCTCCACTACAGGACAACCCCCCTGGTGGCGGTCTTGCCCGATACCGGCCAGGAGGTCGCCCGGGTGGTCCGCGCCTGTTACGAGGCGGGTGTCCCGTGGGTGGCGCGTGGAGCGGGTACCGGCCTGTCGGGCGGGGCGGTTCCGGTGGCCGAGGGGGCGCTGATCGTGCTCTCGCGCATGCGGCGCATCCTCGAGGTCGACCTCGACAACCAGCGGGTGGTCGTCGAGCCGGGGGTAACCAACGCCCAGGTCAGCGCGGTGGTGGCCCCGACCCACTTCTACCCTCCCGATCCCTCCAGCCAGATCGTCTGCACCATCGGGGGTAACGTCGCCGAGAACGCCGGTGGGGCTCACTGCTTCAAGTACGGCTTCACCACCAACTACGTGACCGGACTCGAGGTGGTCCTGTCCGACGGGGAGACCGTCCGCCTCGGCGGCAAGGAGCTGGAGCGGCCCGGCTATGACCTGACGGGAGCCTTTGTGGGATCCGAGGGCACCCTCGGGATCGCCATCGCGATCACTCTGCGCGTCCGCCCGATCCCCGAGACGGTGCGCACCCTGGTCGCCTACTTCACCTCGACGGATCAGGCCGGCCAGGCGGTCTCCGACATCGTGGCCGCAGGCATCGTGCCCGCCGCCATCGAGATGATGGACCGACTGGCCATCCATGCCTGCGAGCGGGCCACCGGGGCCGGCTATCCGCTGGATGTCGGCGCGGCGCTGATCGTCGAGCTGGATGGCTCCATGGCCGAATGCGAGGCGCCCTTCGAGGAGGTTGCGGGGATCTGTGGCGCCGATGGCGCCACCGGCATCCGGATCGCCGGCAGCGAGGCCGAGCGCCAGCTGATCTGGAAGGCTCGCAAGGCCGCCTTCGCCGCGATGGGCCGCATCGCCCCCAACTACTACGTCCAGGACGGCGTGATCCCGCGCACCAAGCTCGCGGAGGTCCTCCGGCGCATCGACGAGCTGTCGGTTGCCTACGAGATGTCGGTCGCCAACGTCTTCCACGCCGGCGACGGGAACCTCCATCCCCTCGTCTGCTACGACGAGTCCCGGCCCGGGGAGCCGGAGCGGGCCGAGGAGCTGGCGAGGCTGATCGTCGAGGCCTGCGTGGCGGTGGGGGGATCGCTCACCGGCGAACACGGTATCGGCATCGACAAGAAGCGCTACATGGAGAAGATGTTCTCGGAGGCCGACCTCGACGGCTTCCAGCGGCTGCGCTGCGCCTTCGATCCCGATCAGCTCGCCAATCCCGGCAAGGTGATGCCGACGCCACGGCTCTGCGGGGAGGTGCCCGGACCCTATCGGCAGCACCCGCTGGAGCGCTCGGGGTTGGCCGAGCGCCTGTGACGCGGGCGGAGCCGGGCTCCTACGAGGAGGCCGCCGAGGTCCTCCGAGCGGCCTCCTCGGCAGGCCACAGCGTCCGGCCCCGCGGTGGGGGGACGAGATGGGCCTGGGGGCGCCCGATCCCGCCCTGCGACGTGGAGATCTCGACCGCCGGGCTGGACCGTATCGTGGAGCACAACGCCGGGGACCTCACCGCGATCGTGCAGGCCGGTGTCGCCTTGAGCGACCTGCAGCGGGCGCTCGCCGGGCGGGGTCAGATGCTCGCGCTCGACCCCCCGCTCGCCCATCCCGGAGGTCCGGAGGCCGCCACGGTCGGGGGCATCGTGGCCACCGCGGATACCGGGCCGCTGCGTCACCGCTACGGCTCCGCGCGCGACCTGCTCCTCGGGATCACCGTGGCGCTCTCCGACGGCGCCCTCGTCCGGGCGGGCGGCAAGGTGATCAAGAACGTCGCCGGCTACGACCTCGCGAAACTCTTCGCCGGGTCCTTCGGCACCCTCGGTCTCGTCCTCGAGGTGGCCGTCCGCCTGCACCCGCGCCCGGCCGGGAGCATCACCGTGCTCGGCCGATCCGATGACCCCGCCACCCTCCAGCGGGCCGCCTCCGCTCTGGCGCATGCCTCGCTCGCCCTCGATGCGGCCGACCTCGCCTGGAGCGGTGGGCTGGGAGAGGTGCTCGCTCGGGTCTCCGGCGCCGGGAGGCTGAAGCGGGTTGCCGAGGCCCGGCGCCTGATGGAGGGGGCCGGTCTGGAGGGCCAGATCGAGGAGGAGGACGAGGGAGCGTGGGCGGCGCAGCGGGCGGCGCAGCGCTGCGCCGAGGGAGCGATCATGCGGGTCTGCGGCCTCCTCTCGGAGACGACTAGAGCACTCGATGTCGCCCGCCGCCTGGGGGCCTCGCTGGTCGGCAGGGCCGGGCTCGGGGTCTGGTGGCTACGCCTTCCGCCCGGGCCGATCGACCAACTGGCGGGAGCGATCGAGGAGCTTCGGGCGGCGCTCGCCCCGATGCCCTGCGTCGTGCTCGACGCCCCGGCGGCGGTGCGCGAGCGGGTGGACGTGTGGGGAGGAGAGGAGGACGGCGCGCTGGCGCTGATGCGACGGGTAAAGGCGCGCTTCGATCCCTCTGCTATTCTCAACCCTGGCATCTTCGTGGGGGGGATTTAGCCGGGGGCCGAGAGCCTCCCTGCGCCCCGATCACGAGGCACGAGGAGCGAGGAGCGAGCTATACAAGGTATGCGAGTGACGAGCAACGAAGTGAGCGGGGATGCAGGGAGGCTCTAGCCGGGCGTTCGATGAACGTCGCCCCCCTGAGCTGGCGCTCCTGAAGGAATGCGTCCATTGCGGGTTCTGCCTCCCGACGTGTCCGACCTACCAACTGTGGGGCGAGGAGATGGACTCGCCCCGCGGGCGCATCGTTTTGATGCTCGAGGGCCTCGAGCCCGGGAGCGAGCTGTCAAATGAGATGGTGACCCACTTCGACCGATGCCTCGGCTGCATGGCCTGTGTGACCGCGTGTCCCTCGGGCGTGCGCTACGACCGGCTTATCGAGGCCACCCGCCCCCAGGTCGAGCGCAACCACCCGCGGCCGCTACCGGAGCGGCTCCTGCGCCAGGCGCTGCTGGCGCTCTTCACCCACCCCGGGCGCCTGCGCGCCCTCCTGCCCTTGGTCGCGGGGTACCGGCGGAGCGGTCTGGCCTCGGTCCTCGAGCGAAGCCGGCTTCTCGAGCGCTTACCGAAGCTTCGGGCGACGATGGCTATCATCCCCGAGGTCGGCCTGCGCGCCGGGATGGCGCGCCTGTCCCTGCTGACTCCGGCGCGGGGGGCACGTCGCACTCGGGTCGGGTTCCTGCAGGGATGCGTGCAGCGGGTCTTCTTCCCCCACGTCAACGAGGCCACGGTCTCGGTACTCGCGGCCGAGGGCTGCGAGGTCGCGGCGCCCGCTCACCCCCGCTGCTGCGGCGCCCTGATGCTGCACACCGGCGACGAGCCGAAGGCGCTGGCCCTGGCTCGCCAGACCATCGCCGGCTTCGAGGGGTGCGACTGGGTGGCGGTGAACGCGGCGGGATGCGGATCGGCGATGAAGAGCTATGCCGATCTCCTGGCCGATGATCCCGAATGGGGGCCGAGGGCAGCCGCTTTCTGCGCCAAGGTGCGCGACGTCTCGGAGCTGCTCGTGGGTCTCGGTCCGGTCGCCGAGCGCCATCCGGTCGCCCTGCGGGTGGCTTATCACGACGCCTGCCACCTGGCGCACGCTCAGGGGGTGCGGGCGCAGCCCCGGGCGCTGCTCGCGGCGATCCCTGGATTGGCCCTGGCCGAGCCGAGGGAGTGGGAGATCTGTTGCGGCTCCGCCGGCATCTACAACCTCCTCCAACCGGACGCGGCCGGGGAACTCGGGCGGCGAAAGGCGGAGAATCTCATCGCCACCGGAGCGGACGCGATTGTTGCCGGCAACCCGGGCTGCGCCCTCCAGATCGCCGCTCACCTGCGGGCGCTCGGGCGCCCGCTTCCCCTCTATCATCCGACCGAGATCCTCGCGGCCTCGATCGAGGGACGGCGGCTATGAGCGAGATGGAGGTGACCGGCCCGGTCCGGGGGCGCCACACCGAGATCCTGACCGGGGAGGCGCTCGCGTTCCTAGCCGCCCTGCAACGGGAGTTCAACCCGGTCCGGGAGCGCCTGCTCGCCGAGCGCGCCCGCCGCCAGGAGCGCATCCTCGCGGGGGAGATGCCCGGTTTCCTCCCGGGGACGGCCGCGCTGCGGGAGGGGACCTGGCGGGTGGCCGAGACCCCCCCGGATCTAGCCGACCGCAGGGTGGAGATCACCGGGCCCACCGACCGCAAGATGATGATCAACGCCCTCAACTCGGGGGCGCACGTCTTCATGGCCGACTTCGAGGACTCCAACTCCCCGCACTGGGACAATATGGTGTCCGGGCAGGTCAACCTCCTCGACGCGGTTGAAGGCGTCGTCTCCTTCACCTCGCCCCAGGGCAAGCGGTACCGGCTCGAGGATGAGACCGCGGTGCTGGTGGTGCGGCCCCGGGGTTGGCACCTCACCGAGCGCCACCTGCGGGTGGATGAGAGGGCCATCTCCGCAAGCCTCTTCGACTTCGGGCTCTACTTCTTCCACAATGCCCGTCGACTGCTGGAGCGCGGCAGTGGACCGTACTTCTATCTCCCGAAGCTGGAGAGCCACCACGAGGCGCGGCTCTGGAACGACATCTTCTGCTTCAGCCAGGATGCTCTCGGGATCCCCCGCGCCACGATCAAGGCGACCGTGCTCGTCGAGACCATCCTTGCCGCCTTCGAGATGGATGAGATCCTCTACGAGCTGGCCGACCACGTCGTCGGCCTCAACGCCGGTCGCTGGGATTACATCTTCAGTTTCATCAAGAAGTTCCGGCACCGCCCGGACTTCTTGCTCCCCGACCGGGCGGAGGTCACGATGACCGTCCCGTTCATGCACGCCTACAGCGAGCTGCTGGTCAGGACCTGCCACCGGCGCGGAGCCCACGCCATGGGCGGGATGTCGGCCTTCGTCCCGAGCCGCAGGGACCGGCAGGTGAACGAGACCGCCTTCGCACAAGTGCGGGAGGACAAGGCACGCGAGGCAAGCCAGGGGTTCGATGGCACGTGGGTGGCCCATCCCGATCTGGTCCCCGTCGCGCTCGACCCCTTCAACGAGGTCCTCGGGAACCGGCCCCATCAGCGAGAGCGCGCTCGTGACGACGTGGTCGTGAGCGCCGATCAGCTCCTCGACGTATCCGTCCCCGGGGGCCGGATCACCGAGGCCGGCCTGCGCAACAACGTGGGGGTCGCCCTCCGATACCTCTCGAGCTGGCTGGCCGGAAGCGGGGCGGCGGCGATCTTCCATCTGATGGAGGACGTGGCCACCGCCGAGATCGCCCGCTCCCAGGTCTGGCAGTGGATCTCGCAGGGGGCTCGGCTGGAGGACGGCAGGACGCTGCGGCGCGACCTCGTGGGCCAAATCGAGGAGGAGGAGGCAGAGCGGATCCGTCAGGATGCGAGCGAGGGCGCCGTCCCGGCAGGCCGGCTGGAGGAAGCCCGGGGCCTCTTCCGGCGCGTCTGCCTCGCCGAGGATTTCGTGGAGTTCATCACGGTACCCGGCTACGAGCTGCTCGACTGATCCGGAAGCGCCTGCACTCGAGTCCCGGCACGCTCATCAGGCCGGCACGGCCTCCCCCGCCCGGAGGAGGGCTACCGGGCTTCCAGGAGAGACCCGCTCTCCCTCCCTCGCCAGCCAGCGCAGAAAGGGGCCGCGGACGTGAGAGCGCAGGGGAAGCTCCCGGCCGCCCTCCAGGATCCAGCCGATGATCTCCCCCACCTCCACGCTCTGGCCCGGGTCCCGGACCCGGAGCCTGACCCGCCCCCACCCCGGAGAGACCACCACCCGCTCCCGGATGGTGACGAACTCCCCACAGGACTGGAGCTGCTCGTAGTCGAAGCCGCCGTCCGCTCTCAAGGTAACCTCCACGTCTGACCCTTTTCGAATCGCAATAAGAACAACCATTACGATTGTCGCTGACCTGGAGATTAGGTGAAAGGGTGCTAGCACGTCTCTTTGGAGGTGGTACTGTTCCCTTGGGAGATCTCTCGTCGGGAATCAGTTCCGGAAGGCACGGCCGCGAGGCGCCGCCGGGACCAGACCAGCAGCCCTGATGCGCCCCGCCAGAATCAAGGAGTCAGCCGGATCAGTGCATGGAGCCGATCCCCAGGCCGAAGGCCACCGGGGGAAGGTTGCCAACCCCGGTCAGGAGCGTGAGGGAGCCGTCGCCTTCGATGCGGAAGGTCATGATCGTCTTCGAGCCCCCGGCCAGCACGTCCAGGTACTTGCCATCGGCGCTTATCACCATGTCGACCGGCACACTTCCGGCACCGAGGGAGGCGGTACGGCCATCGGCGTCGAGGATGGTCAGCTCGCCCAGGGAGCTGACGCTGAATCCGGTGATCACGCCACTCGGTGTATTGGTGGTGTAGGCATAGCGAGCATCCGGCGTGTTGACGATCCAGCAAGCCGCGATGTGCTTCGTCGGCACCGATGCGCTGATCACGCTCAACTGACCGCTCGAGTTGACCTCGTAGGATGACACCGAGGCGTTATCCGAGATGAAGTCTCCCGCCTCGGAGACAATCAGAAACCCCCGGGAATTGAAGGCGAAACCGAATGGCGATTGGCCCGCCGATGGGTTCTCGACCACCGTGCCGGGGCGCCCGTCCTCCTCAACCTGAAAGACCGTGATCCGGCTCGCCGTGATCTCGGTGACGACCAGCAGGGTGCCGTCCGGGTTGAACGCGATCTGCGCCGGGTTGGAGTTGACAGAGCTCAAGGCGCGCTCGGACCCCTCGATCGGCGTCAAGACGCCATTGAGGCCGATGCTGAACCCGGCGATCTGTCCCGTGCCCTCAGCGTCAAGGCCGGGAGTGACGGGGGGGAGGCCGTTTCTCACCATGTTCACGACGTAGGCCAGGTTGCCGAAGCTCGTGACGCTCACCGGCAACACGCCGCCCGAAGATACGGTGCTCGCAAGGCGCAGCCCGCTTGGAGTGACCAGGAACGAGGAGACCTCATTGCTGCCGGGGCTGACCGCGAGCAACACCCTGCCGTCGTCGCTCAGCGTCACGGCGCCCTGAGAGAAGATGCCCCCTCCGGCGCCCAACCCCCTGGTGAGGAAGGGAGGCAGCGGGTTGACCGTCCCGTCCGCGGCGACGGGCTTAGTCGGATCCGAGGTAAGCGGAAGCAACCCTCCATCCCCTTGACGGGCAAAGACCGCAACCGCGTTGGCCTCCGCAACGTTCGTGAGCGTATAGACGCGCTCGTTGGACGGGATTGCCGATGTCGATATCGAAGCTCCCATTCTCATGTTCATGTCGTTTGACTCCTAACTGCCGACCTTGAATTCAGCGTTGCCCATGGCGGGTCCTACCATCATGTTCGTGGCCATGTTCATGGCCCGGTCCTCAGGTGCTCTCATTGATGAGATAAGCGGCCCGGTATTCCTCTGAGGGTGGGATCCGCATAACGATGTCGAGCAAGCTACCACTGGGGTCCCGGACGATGAAATGTCTCTGTCCCCAAGCCTCATCACGCAACTCGTAGACCATCTCATACTCATCGTTGCGAAATCGCTCGTGAACCGAATCGACATCCTCAACTTCAATGGTGATAAATATCCCCTTTCCATCACAGGCATGCTGCAGCGAGGGGGGAAGCGCTTCGGCGTCAGGACGCATGAAGGCAAGCTCCAGAGGCGAGCCGCCATCATCTCGCTGACCGTGAAGCTGAACGTACCAGTCGGCCTCGAATGCAATCTCGAAGCCAAAATACTTGGCATAAAACTCGCAGGATTCCGCTACAGCTTCTGTGGCGATGACGGTAAAGAGATTCTTGAGCTTCAGATCCAAGGAAGGGTCCTTTCTTTGCGCTAGCTAACTCGGGGATCTCTGGGTCACATCCGGCTCTTTCGTTCGAGAAAGCTTAAGACTCATGAGAAGCGACGCGGTTCCTGCGGAACAGGATAGGCCGCGCTGATCTGTCGAGCAATGGTGCTACCACCACCGTCGAGAACACCTGCCAGCACTCTTGCCTCCCACCGTTGACTTTGAGACCTTTGGGCCTGGGGAAGACTGGAAAACTCGGGCGCCGATCAACGAAAGGGAATGAACGCGATGGCAGGAGCGAGCTGCTACGTCATCGGTGGGACGCAGATGCTCATCCGGTGCTCCGAGTTGCTCCTCGGGGCCGGACACACGCTCCGGGGCGTCATCACCGAAGACCCCCTCGCCCGCCGTTGGGCCGAGCGCAACGATATTGCGGTGACGGCATGGAGCGACAACCTCGCCCTCACGCTCCGGGCTCAGCCCCTCGACTACCTCTTCAGCATCGTCAATGCCCATCGGATGGCGCCGGAACTGCTGAGCCTCCCCCGCTTCGGCACCCTGAATTTCCATGATGGGCCGCTCCCCCGCTACGCCGGCAGCAACATCGCGGCCTGGGCGATCTATGAAGGCGCGACCCGCCACGCCATCAGTTGGCACTGGGCGATGGAGCAGGTTGACGCGGGACCGGTGGTCGCTGAGCGCTGGTTCGAGCTCTCGGACCAGGAGACCGCCCTGTCGCTGACCTACCGCTGCATCCAGGAGGGGTTGGGGGCCTTCGCGGACC
>JBOGWM010000027.1:0-2412 GCA_050693695.1 Actinomycetota bacterium | reverse complement strand
GCAAAGACCACTTGTCCCTCTCCGGCCGAGCGGACCTCCGACCCGCTGCGAACTCCGAAGTCGATCCCGCGGTGACCGGCGGCGAAGGGGTTCGCGGGGGCCGCGAACCCCTTGATGATCGGGCCTGTGACCGGAGGGAGGAGCCCGGGGATCTCGGCAGCAAAGCAGATGGCCCACCCTCCAGGAACCACCCCTGCACCTGCAAAGAGGGCCCCGGCCCCCACGATGATCGCCGAGAGCACCCCTCTGAGGCGACGCAAGCGAGCTCGCATTTCCCCACCTCCTAGAACGCGGCCGAAAAAGCCCGACCATCACTGGATCCGGGAAGTGTCGTGGAGCCATCGCCGGCCGCCTTGGAGCGATTGAGCGATTGAGCGATTGAAGGCGCGGTGCAGGTGAGGAAGACCGGGAAGGTCGGCGGGAAGAGATGATCGCCGGGGAAGTGGTAGGTTCTGCGCAGCCCACCGCCTTGATCCAAAAGGAACGCTGAACTGACCGTCTGTCGAACCCAAACGATAGCAGCCTCCAGCGACAGATCGGCGGGTGCCGGGAAAGAAACTTTTTTCGGCGCCTCGTTGCCCCCCGGATTTGTCATGGGCGCTCGCTAGCATCGCCACCATGAACCTGATGGCGGACCTCCTCTACCCCCAACAATGTGTGGGTTGCGGACGCCTCGCTCGCGGAGGTATCTGCCGCGCCTGCCTGGCGGACCTGCCGCGCCCCGGGCCCGCGGTCTGCGGACGGTGTGGCGCCCCCACGGCGGTGGCGGTGGCCGACTGCCGGGACTGCCGGGGAAGGGGATTCGCCTTCGATGTCGCTCGTCAGGCCGTCATCTTCACCTCCACCGTCAGGGAGGCGATTCTCCGGCTTAAGTACCGCTCCGAGCGGGCTCTGGCGGATGTCCTGGGCTTGCTCCTGGGGGAGGTTGCGGCCTCCCTTGAGCCTCAGCCGGTTACCTGGGTGCCCAGCGGCCAGCGCCGCCTTCGAGAGCGCGGCTTCGATCACGCTCGCCTGCTGGCTGAAACCTGCGCCAGCCGGCTGCAGCTTCCCGTGGGCCCCATGCTCGTGCGAGCTCGTGAGGCGCCTCCTCAGGTCGGGCTGGAGCCGAGGGTCCGTCGTGAGAATCTGAAGGGGGTCCTGCGATGCCTGACGCCAGCCCCCTCGGCGATGCTCGTGATCGACGACGTCTTCACGACCGGCGCCACCGCGTCCGAGGCAGCCCGAGCCCTCAAGGCGGCCGGAGCCGAACGCGTGACGGTGCTCTGCTTGGCCCGAGCGCTCAATGGAAGGAGATCGACGGATGCCGTCTTACCTGTGCGCCGAAGTGGCTCCTGCTGATGCTCGTGGTGGCGGTGGGTCAGATCCGGGGAAATGCCCCCTCCCCCCGCCGGGTCAACGCACTTATAATGACCGAGGTTCCCGCCTGGGTCTGTGGTTGCGGGGCCCCTCGGAGGTATTTCCGGGTGGCCCCCAGTCCATGCCAGTCGCAGGCGAAAGGATCCACGTAAGGCAACTGTTGGTTGCTGAGCATGGTGCGGCTTAGGGGTAAGTCCTGCCTCGAGCCCGGGATGGTCCCGGGCCCTCGGGAGAAGGTGCGAAGCATCGCCACAGTGGATCGCCGGAGCGGTATGAGAAGTGGCCCGCCGGCCACGTCCTGGGGCTTCGTCTTCAGGTCGAATACCGGGCGAGACGGGGTGGTGCGAGGCCTCCGCAGGCGAGTGTGGGGACAAAGACCAGGTCAGCCGGGCGGGACTCCTTCTTGGTGATGGATATCACGGTTCGAGGAAACCACGAAACTCTCTCCGAGAGCCTGCGGCGCTTCGCCGTCGGGAAGGCGGAGCACTTGGGGAAGTATCTGTCCACGATCGACACTATCGAGGTCGAGCTTGATCGTGACGGGAGACCGACCGGCGCCGGCGGGCACGTGGTGCGGATCACTGCGGCCACATCGGGACCCGTCTTCCGCTCCAAGGCCACCTCGGGCGACCCGCATGCCGCCATCGATCTCGCGGTGGAGCGGTTGAGCCGCCGGTTGAAAGAGTTCAAGCGGCGCAGGTCGGGTCGTCCACTGCACGCGAGATCCAAACCGGCGTCCGGAGGTCTGTCCAAGTCGGAGGCTGAGGAGTTGTTGAATGAGACTCCCGACGCGATCGAGCCCTCCGGACTCGACGAGTAGCCTGGATTTCTGATCTGCTGGCGGGACGGGATCCGAGAGATGGAGGCCAGCGGAGTGCCAGAACCCATCCGGGTGGTCGTCGTCGATGACCATGCTCTCTTTCGGCATGGTCTTCAGATGGTCCTCGAGGTCGAAGAAGACATCCAGGTGGTGGCGGAGGCAGGGGACGGAGCGGAGGGAGTGGCTCGGGCGGAGCAGCTCGCCCCGGACGTCGTGCTGATGGACGTCAGGATGCC
>JBOGWM010000026.1:0-8460 GCA_050693695.1 Actinomycetota bacterium | reverse complement strand
CTCCAGAAGGGAGAATGCGCCTCGACGCGGCGCGCCCGAGCGTCTCTAGAGAAGTCCGACAGTTCTTCGAACCGGAAGGCTGCCAATAACGTATTGATTGATAGGGTCCACACCAATGGATCACCACGAGTCGGCAAAGCAAGCCGAAGCGCAGGGACGCAGGCTTGAAGAGTTCTGGAAAGGCGCCTTTGGCGATGCCTACACGAGCCGCAACGCGTTGTCTGCGGGCGCAGGTTGCGGTGATTTCTGGCGCCGCTTGCTTGCCGGCATGCCGATCCACAGCGTTCTGGAGATCGGGTGCAACGTAGGCGGGAACCTGAAGTGGATCAGCGACTTGCTACCGAGCAGCAACGTAGTTGGGGTCGACATCAACGAAGGATCGCTTCAAGGGTTGGCGGCCACAGTTCCCAAGGCCATCCCCGTGCGCGCCTCATCCCAAAGGTTGCCCTTCCGAGACAATGAGTTTGACCTGACCTTCACCTTCGGAACTTTGGTCTGCCACCATCCGGACACCCTTCCACGAGTCATGCGAGAGATCTTCCGGACGTCTCGGCGTTATTTGCTGTGTGTGGAGGCCTACTCGGAGCACCCTGTGGAGGTGCCGTACCGGGGGGTTTCGGACGTTCTTTGGAAGCTTGACTTCGGGGGTCTTTATCAGAAGCTTTTCCCCGAGCTCCATCTATCCGCTCATGGATTGGTGGCTCATGGAAACTTTGGATGGGACGATCTTACCTACTGGCTCTTCGAGAAGATGAAGCTAAGCTAAGGCCGCGTAGAGCTTCGTGCCGATCGGAGGTTTTCAGCCCCGGCTATCGAGGTCGGATGCGAACTCGGAGAGACCGCAGACCTCTCAGGGGCCCACTCGCCAGGGGCGGGTCTGGATCGAGGAGCTCGATCGTGGCGAACCGCTCTCGGAGCTTGCCGAAGACCACCTGCGCCTCCACGCGGGCAAGCGGCGCGCCCAGGCAGTGATGGATGCCTGCGCCCAAGCTAAGGGGATGGTTGTCGGGCCGGCCGACGTCGAAGCGGTCGGGATCGGCGAACCGCTCGGGGTCGCGGTTGGCCGCCGCCACGACGGCAAAGATGCTCTGGCCCTGAGCGATCTGGATTCCCTCCAGCTCCACCGGCCCCTCAAGCACATGGCGGCCGATCATGGGAACCGGGCTGTCGTAACGGAGCATCTCCTCCACCGCAGAGGCAACCAGGCTGCCGTCGGCCCACAGGCGGGCCATCTCATCGGGGTGGCGCAACAGAGCGAGCAGTCCATTGCCGATGAGATTCGTGGTCAGAAAGCCGGCGAAGAAGAGTAGCTGGGCCGTCGCCATCAGCTCGTCCTCGGACAGTCGCCCGTCGTCCTCGTCGCACACCGCAACGAGCTCCGAGAGCAAGTCCTGTCGCGGACGCGCCCGTCGCTCGGTGATGAGATCCGTGAAAAGGTTCTCGAGCGCCTCGAACGATCGCTGCGCCTGGCCGAGCTCTTCCTTGGTGGCGTCGGGCCGGTCGGCCAACATGCCGAGGGCAGGGAACCGCTGGCGATCGCCAAACGGTACTCCCAGCAGCTCACCGATCACCCTCACCGGCAGGGGAAAGGCCAGATCTTCGATCACGTCGCTCTCGCCCCGGTCGGCCATACGATCGAGGCGCTCATCCGCCAGCTTGGCGATGCGGGGACGAAGCATCTCCACTCTTCGCAAGGTAAACGCCCTGCTCGCCAGGTACCGCAACCGCGTGTGATCCGGTGGGTTCTCGGTCAGCATCGAAAGGCTGCGCCGGCGGCCGGGGGCCATCCGGTCGCTCAGACGTCGAAGTTGCCCGTCGGTACGGCCGGGACGGCGGAACATCGTCTCCTGGTCGTGCCCGAGGCGGTTGTCCAGGAGTATCTTTCGGCACGTGGTGTGGTGACACGCGTACCAGATATCGTCTTGCCCCCTTCTGTGAAACGGGGCCCGCTCGTGCAGCATGCGGTAAAGGGGGTAAGGGTCGCGCCGCCCCTCCGGGGTGTTGAACAGTCGATTGAGGATGTCGTCGGCGGTCAGGGTCATCGCCATCGCTTGGATCTCCTTTCTCCTGGATGACGGTCCGAGAAAGATGGCTGATGCCCCTTCCCCCTCGTTGCTTGGGGTCCTTGACGACGGTTCAGGTCAAAGGGCATCGGGCAGGCCCGGATCGGATTGCCGTTCTCTTCGGTACCGTTCGAGCAGATCAGCCGCATCATCCGTGTGTTGAAGCATCTCTACATATGCTTTCTGGCGGGCACGGAGTCCGTTCTGCGCATCGTGGTCCGTGAGCAGGCGAGCGAATCCCTGTTTTGTCTCTTCACCTCCAAAGATTTCGAGTTGCTCGAAAGCTACTGCCAGAGCGTTGTTCCGGTACAGGCACAGCTTGTCCAGCTCACCCGTCATATCCATGGGGAAGATCTCGAAGGGGAACATGGCCCCCGGCCGCTCCCTCTCCATGGCCAGGACGCACTCCCGAAGCCGGCCAGATATCCGGTCGCTCAGCTCCTCAAATCCAAAGCGGTTCTTCAGGGCGACGGACGGCTGGAGTGCGCAGATGGCCTTTCCCATAGCGATGGATGCCTTATTCTCGGTGATCACAAGATCGGCGCTGAACAACAGCTTCTCGAACTCTGCGATCGCCATCGGGGCCAGGTTGACAACGCCAAAGGAGCCGTCCGACGGTTGGGGAAGGAGCCTTCCATTGTTCACGGAGACGAGAGTGATCCGCTTGTCGATGCCCTCGAAGTAATAGGCCAAGACTTCCGGCAGGAAGCGGTAGAAGGGCAACCTTAGCGCTTCGGCCATCTTCCAGGCCCACGTGGGCACGGAATGCAGGACGAGGAGATCGTCTTCGTTGGCCAGATAGCTTCTGCGCACCTCTCGACGCAGGATGGCGGGCAACCCCAGGGGGAGACTCCAGTAGCGGAAGGGATCTCCGCGCCGACCCTCCGAAGACCCGGGGTGGTGCATGGGGCACGGCAACATGATTCGCATCCCGTCCGGCACAGCGGCGAATCTGGCCGGCTGGGAGCCAAGATGACGAGGACCCAAAACCAGCGCTTCCTCGCACTGGCCGAAGCCGAAATGGTCGAAGGTGACCAGACACACCTCCAGCCGTCGAAGGTCTGCCAGCCATCCCCTGTGCAGACCCAGCGGGGACGAGCTTAGAGGCGAGACCAGAATGGGGTAGTCGGAGAAGATCACTACGTCCGGGGTGAAGGTCTCAAGCGCCTGTTTCCATAGGCAAAGATTGTCTTCCGCATCTGCGGTCAACTCGAACACGTCCTCCGGGAAGCCCCGCGGTATGAGGCAGCGGGCATGGGAAGACGCCACGAATGCGACACGATGTCCCCTGTCGACGAGGTTCTCCGCGACATGGACCGCGGTAACCGTCTCGCCCGACTGCGTTGGCGTCACCAGGAGCACCTTCATGGATCCGCAGCTCTGTGGCCGTGCACTCCGATGCCCATGGCGTCGGGCCGCGTCAGCCCCAAGGGGTCTGGATCTCACAGGTGCCCAACGCGACGGGCAGCTCGACGAGGCCTCGAGTGCCCCGTGCGGGGCGCCGACGCAGTCGCTCCGGCGGGCGTACCAGGGCCGTGTGAGGGAAGCGCGTCACAAGGACAGTGAGAGCCACGCTCGCCTGCAACCGAGCCAGTGGCGCACCGACGCAGTAATGAATCCCGTGACCGAATGCCAGATGAGCATTGTGCTTTCTCATGATGTCGAAGGCGTCGGGCTTTCGGAACTGCACGGGATCCCGATGCGCACGTTCGAGCATCACCGCTATCAGGCTCCCGCGACGGACCACGGTGCCGTCGATCTCGATGTCCTCGGCCGCGATCCGGGGGGCGGACGGGACGGGCACGTCGTACCGGAGGAGCTCCTCCACCGCCTTAGAACGCAGCTCCGGGTGCCTGCGAAACAGCCGGAGCTGGTCGGGATGGAGCAGGAGCGCGAGCACCCCATTGGCGATCAGGTCGATCGTGGGTCCCTGACCTGCGCTGATCAGCAGCATCGCCATGGATTGCGTCTCTTGCACGGTCAGGCTGTCCGAGTCCTCGCGCGCCGAGATCAACGCGCTCAGGAGGTCCGGCTGCAGGTCGGGCGAGCCCGTGAGGTGGATCCTCTCCCGCTTGGCGGCCAGCACCTCGGCGATGAGGCTTCCCATCCGACGATACGCCTCGTGACAGGTTCCCGGGAGCCCCTGGCTGTCCGCAGAAGCCAGCATCCCTGCGGCCAGGGAACGAAAGCTGCTCCGATGCCGGGGCGGGACCCCGAGGAGGTCGCACGTGACCATGGCCTGAAGGGGGAAGATGAACGCCCGAACGAGATCGGCACTGCCCAGTGGGACCATACGGTCGGCGAGCGCCCTGGCAGCCCGGACGATCCGTGGACGCATCCGTTGCATGCGTCCGGGGGTGAGCGCCTTGGCCAGGAGCTTGCGCAACCGAGTATGGCCGGGCGGGTCGCTGTTGGCCAGGTTGAGGATGCAGCTTTCCTCAGCCTCTTTGCCGCTCGGCGGGACATTGCTGTAGCCCAAGGCTTCCCAAGCGAGATGGGGATCCTTGGAGAGACAACGGGCCGACAGGGCCCAGCGCGCCTGCCGGTACCGGACGATCTCCCAGGAGTACGGTCCCGGGGTGCTGGCGGGTATGAGCGCGGGGGCGCCGATAGATGTCACGGGAGGTCGCGGGAGTCGACCCCGACCTGGAACTGGGACACGAACGGGGTCGGACGGCGGTCGATCATGAGGACTCTCCTGGCTCGGGCGACTCGTCGGTCATTGCGAGTGAAGCTCAGACCGGCAGTCTCGACATCCAGTCGTCGGGCACGACGAAGCCGAAGCTCCACCGGTTGCGATCGGCCCCGTTGACGATGCAGTGCCAGAACAGCCGGTCCTTGTGTTGCTCCACCTTGAAGAAGCGGAGCATCCTGGGGCGATCCTGGAGGGTGACGATCTGTTTCGTCTGCGGGTTCATGTACCGGAAGAAGGACCGCGTGTCCGAGGACGAGATCTCCTCGTCGAAGTCGATGAGGTACATCCTCCAGCCGGGCTGAGACTCGTTCGTGTGCCACAGACGGTAGGCGAACGGCGGGTACCACATGCTGCCCGAGAACCGGATCTCGGATGCGAAGATCTCCTCCAGGCGTGCGATCGTGCGCGTCTTGGCCTGGAAGTACCGGTCGTAGAGCGGGTGGTCCACGTGCCGGTCGAGATTCACGAGATGGAAGTCCCTCCGGGAGAACTCAAGTTCCACCTGGCCGGTCCAGTGCGGAGCCATCACCTCCTCGTAGCGACGCTGGAACCCGGGAGCCGCCGGCGACATCGAGGTCCACTCCAGATCGTCGTGTCGGAACGATGCCCAGTACAGGTCGAGGTCCACGCTCGCTGGCTTGATCGTCAGGTCGGGAAGCTCTCTCAGCAACGGTCTCAACTGGGAGACGTCGTCGATGCCGACCTCGTAGTGCCAGACGGTGGTGTCGGCGCTCCACGCCGACCGACCCCCCGCGCCCCCATCCGGCCCCGGAGCGGTCGCCTCATCGAGCGAGGGCGGCGGCGGGTCCTGGGTGGAAGGGGCCGACGATGCTGCGGCGATGTCGTTCGCGTCGAACGAGTAGCCGTGCCTGCGCCCCAGAGCGATCAGCTCCCGGGTGTCCGTGATAGCCTTCAGGAGCTGTTGAAGGTCCGACTCGCGCCGAGTCTGCTCGAAAAACGCCGTGCACGATTCGACAGACATGTTCGCTTCTCCTCTCATCCAAGCCACTGTGGCGGGTCCAGGAGCAGGGGGGACGGGACGCGGTGGGGATGGGCGAGTCGCAGGAAGTGCATCCCAACGCCTGCGATCCCTATCATCAGCCCGGGCACCGTCCGATCGTCCCGATCCGCACGCGGCCAACCGGGAGCCTCTACGAATCGCCGCCACTGTGCCTGGGCTTGCATGTTGGCTTCCAGTTGGAAGGCTGGTTGGTCGTTCAACAACGCGAATCGCAAGAACAGCTCCGCATTGCCGGATCTCCCGTGACAGAGCGTGTCGTTGCCAAGGCTGTGGAAGTTGCGGAGGGTAGCCGAGAGGGCGATGTACGTCTCCCGCAACAGCTCATCGTCTGTCTTGCCCAAGGTCGCCCAGCTCTCGAGCCGGCTGAGGCCGATGCCGGCCGCCCCGTTGCACCAGGCGTTTGCGAAGTGCCGCCTGCCTCCGCTCACCTGCAGGATGCTCGTGCGCAGGTCGTACCAGCCCTGCTGGGCTTCATCGAAGTGCAACGCCTCGTAAGCGAAGGCCTGCCTTCCGGCCTCCACATAGTCCTCCCGACCGGTGGAGCTGCCCAGGGCGATCAGAGCCCATCCTATGCCGCCAGCCCCGTGGGCAAGGCCCGTCAGGTTCGCCACGGCGTCCGCCGGATGTGCGGGCGGCCAACTGAGCCTCCCGTCCGTGCGCTCCGCCCACGTGAGCAGGTGACGGGCGCAACGGTGAGCCGTGTCGAGGCCCTCGCCGGAGACCTTCGCCAAGCCGATCATGACCGGGATCACGCCCGCGCTCCCGGTCAGGACGTCGAAGGTTCGATCCTGCTCGATCCAGCAGGCAAGGCGTCGGCTCGTGGCCACCGCCCGGTCGAGCCATTTTGAGTCGCCCCAGAGATGGTGAAGATGGGTGTACAGGTAGACCAGGCCCGCGAGACCCTGGAATGCCCCAAGCTGATCGGACTGATGGGCCATGGCGTGCTCAACGGCGCGTTCGGCGGCTGCGCGGAACGCCTCCCGGGGGTCGATCCAATCCAGATAGGCGAAAAACAGCGCGATCCCGGCGCTCCCGTAGTAGAGAGAACCCCGGTCGTCCGACCCGACAGCCGCAGCTTGATCCGACCATCCCCGGGACCGGAACGGATCATCGAGCCAACGCTGCAGCTCCCATCCGACGAGGCGCGCGTACTCCAGCGCCGTCGATACGAATGAAGGGCTGTGCACCTCGGCAAGGGAGAAACTGGCGGAGATGTACCCCACCTGCTGCAGCCGGCTGCCCGTCGAAAGCCTGCGTATTCGCTCCGTCGCAAGCTCGAGCGGCGACCGCTCGAGCTCCACCTGTACCGGCTCGGTGTGGTCGTGCACGAGCTCCGTGCCGGATGCGGCCGCCGAGAAGGTCGGAACGTCGAGCTGCCACAGGGAGCGGGCCTCGCTCGCAGCAGCGAGACCGCTCGGGTCCCATCGCAGGGGGGACTCCCTGAGCCTGTCGATGACCAGGTCGACCTCCAGGGGCTCCATGAGACATTTGGGATGGCGAGCAGCGATGAGAAGCTGCGTGTACGCCTGCGTGCTCCGGCTGACGAAGCGCACCGACGCGCCCTCGAACAGGGCCCGAAGGCGCCGGATGGCCTCGGTGGCGTTGTGCTGGAACCAGTCGTAGACCTGGCTGAAGCCACTGACGATGGCCTCCTCGAAATCCTGGGGATCGAGAACGTTCCCGTCGAGGTGGATGCGGTTGGCGGCCTCTTGCTCAACCCTGATGCCCGTCTCGTGTTTGACCGCCAGGCTCGGTCCCTGCTGAAGTCTCGGGAGCGCGAAGGGTATCTCGTACGACTGCCCGCCCGAACACCCACTCAGCCTCAGCACGATGTCGGCGCTCGGCGACAACGGCCATTCCAGCAAGCCCGTCCTGTAGACGGAGTCGAGCACCGTGCCCACGGCCGGCTCTTGTCCCGAGGGTACCACCGCCAGAACCGTTTCGCAGTCACACACGAATATGTGACCGTCCGCAACCAGGACGTTCTCGTAATGCAGGTCGCTGCCCCCCAGGACGTGGAAGATGCCGAGGAACCCGCCCAATTCCTCGTAGACCTTTCCCGCCTGCTCCCACGACTGCACACGGTTGTGGCCGGAGGGGATCAGTTGCTCGTACCCGTACCCGTCCCTCGCCATGACTCGATGGGGTGCAAAGCCGATCACGCCGTCGGCTGTCAGGCGCGCCAGCAGCCCCTGCATCGCCGCTTCGGAGCGGAGGCACCGCGGCTTGTAGACGAATGCCCCCTGGCCGGATCCGGCCAGGGCCACGCTCACGATGGCAACGCTGCGGCCACCAGCGTGATAGTCCGACTTGCCCGGTTGCAACCCGGTGAACGTGGCGATCGGCTCGCCAAAAAGGGCGGCCCCGATATCCTCCGCGTCTCGATGCAACCGTTCGATGAGGGTTCGCCCGTTGTCGCATAGCTGACGAGTCACGGTGGCGAGCAACCGCCCCAGGACCGGGAACCGCCTGTAGAAGGCGTGGTAGGAGGCGGCGTCCTGGAACGTTCGATTGAAGTAGTCGTCGTGGTCCGTGGTGCTCGCGCTCTCCCTGCTGATCCCAAGACGCTCAATGGTGACTTTGGTGTACGCCTCGTTTGTCAATGCGAGGGTGAGCTCGAATCGCGCGATCAGGTGCTCCTCAAAGGCCTCGACCATCTCGGCGCCGAACAGGTCCCGGCC
>JBOGWM010000025.1:0-4730 GCA_050693695.1 Actinomycetota bacterium | reverse complement strand
GCTGGGATGTCTTTTCCAGCGCAACGCCCCAGGATGAGCAGGTGACCGAAGTTCTCCTCGATCCGGCGATCGACAAGGTTGGGAGTCATGCCAAACGCCACGTAATGTGGCCCCAATGTGGCCCGTCTCCCAAGTATCCCTTGGAGCCTGGGCAACAGAAGCACGTACAAGCGTGCTCTAGGCATGTAGATAGGTTTAGTTCCACGTGGGGCTACCTGGAATCGAACCAGGGACCTCACCCTTATCAGGGGTGCGCTCTAACCGACTGAGCTATAGCCCCCCAAGCGATTTTAGCGTGGAACCTTATCGCTCCCGCTCGGAGATGGTGACCTCGATGCCGCCGACCACATCGGAGGCCAGATTGTACAAGAAGGCCATAAAGACGTTGACCGTCGACCAGGCGATGGTGCTCACGAGGCCGAACAGCAGCAGGATCCGAAAGGTTTGAACCGTCCTGATACGGAACTCCGGCCATCCGACTCCTCGGACAAAGCTTTCGAGCTTGTCCACCAAGCCGGCCCCCGAAGCCACCATGAACAGGACCACGCCTGCCAGCAGGACCACGAGCATCGCCGAGAGGGAAAAGATCAGGGATAACTTGAGAACGCTCCACGGATCGACTCGGCGAATGGTACCCCGAACGCGACGCACTTCGGGCAATGCTCTCGCCTCGCTCACTCCGACTTCGGTGTCAATCATTCAGCCGATTCTACAGGGTCGCTTCTCGAACCTCAGCCCTTGATCACCCCGACCGGACGCAGGCGAGCCACCACCTTGGACAACCCGACCCGGTCGCAGACCTGTACGACCCTCGAGGCATCCTTGTAGGCGTAGGGGGCTTCCTCGGCCAACAGCTTCACCTGCTGGGCCCGTACCAGGATCCCCTGGCGTTCCAGTTCCTCTCTGAGCGCCGCCCCCCCCATGCGCTTCACCGCCGCTTTCCGGCTCATCATCCGACCCGCCCCGTGACAGGTCGAGGAGAAGGCAAGCTTGCGGCTCTCGGCCGATCCCACCGAGATAAAAGAGGCGCTTCCCATGGAGCCCGGGATCAGCACCGGTTGACCGACCTCCTTGTAGCGGTCGGGGAGCTCGGGGTGGCCGGGGCCGAAGGCTCTGGTGGCTCCCTTACGGTGAACGCAGAGCGTGCGTTCTCGGCCGTCGATCTCGTGAGACTCCAGTTTGGCGATGTTGTGGGAGACATCGTAGACGAGCCACATGCCGAGGGCACGGGCACTACTACGGAAGATCTCTTCGAAGCAGCGCCGTATCCCGTCTCCCAGGAAATGACGGTTCGCCCGGGCATAGTTCGCTGCGGCGGCCATGGCGGCGAGATACCTCTGCGCCTCGGGCCGGTTGACAGGGACGCATGCCAGCTGGCGATCGGGAAGGGCGAAGCCCAGCTCCCGGGAGACCCGGTCGAAGACCCTCACCTCGTCGGTACAGGTCTGATGCCCGATCCCCCGGCTGCCGGTGTGAATCATGACGCAGACCTGGCCGGGGAAAAGTCCCATGGCGCTCGCCGCCCGGTCATGGAAGATTTCGTCCACCACTTGGACCTCCAGGAAGTGGTTGCCCGCCCCCAAGCTGCCCATCTGAGGAGCGCCGCGGGTCTTGGCTCGCTGCGAAACGGTCTCGGGATCCGCTCCCTCGAGCCGGCCCCGGTCCTCCGAGAACTCCAGGTCCTCCTCCCAGCCCACACCCTGACCGACGGCCCAACGCGCTCCCTCGCGCAGCAGCTTGTCCATCTCATCTGAATCGAGCCGACGCAGCCCCTTGCCTCCGACTCCCCGCGGCATCCTGGCCGCCAGCATGTCCACCAGCTCCACGAGGTGCGGCTGCGCCTCACTCCACTCGAGTTCGGTGCGCAGCAGCCTCACGCCACACCCGATGTCGAAGCCCACCCCTCCGGGGGAGACCACCCCTTCGCTCTCGACATCGGTGGCGGCGACGCCCCCGATGGGAAAGCCATAGCCCCAGTGGATGTCGGGCATGGCGATGGAGCACCCGACGATGCCGGGGAGATGGGCGACGTTTGCCACCTGCTCGAGGGCTCGATCTTCCTTCGCCTTGACCATGAGCTCCTCAGAGGCAAACACGACACCATCCACCCGCATCCCTCCCTCCTTCGGGATGCGCCAGCAGTACCTACCATCGGGAACCAGATTCACCTCAATCCCCGTGTCCGTCAGACGTCAAGATACACCGTGGCTTCGAAGGCTTCGCCCACTTGCCTTACCGCCAGCTCGTGCATGGTCACCGCCTTGAGCTGGGGCCCGAGCTGCACGAACCAGTCCGAAAGACGGCGGCCCCGGATAGCGCCTCGGACCCGCCAACCTTCGGCTTCCTCCACGACCTCATCCACCATCACCTCGCCCGGGACAAACGCCTCGGCGTCGTGCAGCCAGAGCAGCTCTGACAGCCAGGCATAGAGTGTCGCCTCCAGATCCTCCCCCTGGCACTCCAGCACCGCCTCCTCCTCGAAGCTCACCCCCGAGAGGTCGTACTCAACGGAGAACATGGCCACCGCCGCCGTCTGGAAGAGGTCCGCTAGGGAGCTACCCGTCGCTCGAAACCCGACGTCAGCGGTGTGCGGCAAGATGTCGAAGTTCCCCACACCCGCCTGCGGGCTTCAGTCCTCAGCCACCGGGGCCATGCCCACAAGCGTCGTCTCCTCCGCGAGGCGCATCACTCGCACGCCGGTGGTTCCCCTCCCCTGGCGAGCGATCTCCTTGACCGGAATGCGGATCACCTGACCCTCGCTGGAGATGAGGAAGACCTCGTGGCCCGGACGCACCACGCCCGCCCCCTGGATGGTCCCACGCTTGCCGACCAGCTTGAGGGTCTTGACGCCCTTGCCTCCCCGCCGTTGGCGGGGATAGTGGGTGAGGAGAGTACGCTTGCCGTATCCCTGATCGGTCACGATCAGGAGCTCCCCGTTGGGGTCCACCACACCGAAGGAGACCACATCGTCCCCAACGTCGAGGCGCATGCCGATCACTCCCCCCGCGACCCGCCCCATGGGACGTACGTCGGTTTCCGGGAAGACGATCGCCATCGCGTTGCGAGAGACCATGATGAGCTCGTCCCGCCCGGAGGTGGCTCGCACCGCCACCACCTCGTCCTCGCCTCGAAGCGATAGTGCGATGATCCCGTCCCGTCGAGAGGAGTCATAGGCCCCGAAGGCCGTCTTCTTGGTCACCCCCTGCTTGGTGGCGATCACCAGATATTGATGCGTCTCGAAGTCCCGGGTGTCGATGGCCGCCGCCACCCCCTCATCGAGGGTGAAGGGCAGAAGGTTGCGGATGGAGACGCCCCGAGCGGTCCGATCCCGCTCCGGGACCTCGTGGGCTCGGACTTTGTACACCTTGCCCCGGTTGGAGAAGACCAGCAGGTAGGAGTGGTTGGTGGTCGTGAGCGCCTGGCTCACGATGTCACCTTCTTTGAGGCCGGCCCCCAGAACACCCCGGCCTCCCCGGCCCTGCGTCCGGTAGATGGAGGCCTTCGTGCGCTTGATATAGCCGCCCCGGGTGATGGTGATGATGACATCCTCGTCCGGGATCAGGTCCTCCACCTCGATCTGGCCCTCTTCTCCGCCGATCTCGGTCCTGCGGGCGTTGCTGAACTTCTTGCGGAGCGCCAGCAACTCATCTTTGATCAGCCCCTTCAGTCGCCGCGGGGAACCCAGGATGGCGGTCAGCTCCGCGATCGTCGCGCGCAGCTCCTCGGCCTCGTCCACGATCTTCTGGCGTTCGAGGGCCGCGAGACGCCGAAGCTGCGTATCCAGGATCGCGGTGGCCTGGATCTCCGAGAGGCTGAAGTGCGACATGAGCTGGCGGCGGGCATCTTCGGCGGAGGCGGCCCGGCGGATCAGGCGGATGACCTCGTCCAGGCGAGAAAGCGCCACCAGCAACCCCTCCAGGATGTGGATCCGCTCTTCGGCCTTGCGGAGCCGGTAGCGCGTCCTGCGGGTGATGACCTCGATCTGATGCTGCAGGTAATGGCGGAGAATCTCGGCAAGGGCCAGGGTGCGCGGGATCCCGTCCACCAGCGCCAGCATGTTCATCCCGAACGAATCCTGAAGCTGGGTGAATTTGTAAAGGTTGTTGAGCACCACTTGGGGCACAGCGTCGCGGCGGAGCTCGATCACGATTCGGGTGCCCTTGCGATTGGACTCATTGCGCCCCCCGGTGATGCCCGAGATCCGCTTGGAGTTCACCAGATCGGCGATCTTCTCGATGAGGCGGTCCCCCGAGACCATGTAGGGCAACTCGGTGACCACGATCCTCGGCCCCCGCTTCGCGTCCTCGATCTCACAGCGGGCTCGCACCCGCACGGTGCCCCGCCCGGTCTGGTAGGCCTCCCGGATGCCGCTACGACCGAGGATGATGCCTCCCGACGGAAAATCGGGGCCCCGCACCAGAGCCATGAGCTCCTCGGAGGTGATCTCGGGATTATCGATCAGAGCCACGACACCATCGATCACCTCCCCCAGATTGTGCGGTGGGATATTCGTGGCCATCCCCACCGCGATCCCGGTGGAGCCGTTGACCAGCAGGTTGGGAAAGCGAGCCGGTAGCACCACCGGCTCCTGATCCCGGCCGTCGTAGTTGGGGATCATGTCGACGGTGTCCTCGCCGAGGTCCTGGAGCAGTTCCATGGCCAGGGGGGAGAGCCGGCATTCCGTATACCGCTCGGCCGCGGGCGGGTCGCCGTCGACGGAGCCGAAGTTG
>JBOGWM010000024.1:0-4730 GCA_050693695.1 Actinomycetota bacterium | reverse complement strand
ACGCCGGGTGATGCTGGCGAGGTTGCGCTCGGGCGAGGTCGTGGCAACGGGGGCAGCCTGCCCGCACGAAGCCGCTCCCCTTGCGGAGGGCACGATGCGGGGCGAGGTCGTGGACTGCCCCCTTCATCACTACCTCTTCGACCTGCGGACCGGACGCAACCTCTATCCCTATCCGATCTACCCTCGCTGGAAACAGGAGGAGACGGGCAACTTCCGGCTCCCGCTCTTCTCCTGCCGCGAGGAGAACGGGTGGATCCGGGTCTCGCTCGAGCGGTGACCCGGGAGGGCGAGAGCACCGATGCCGAGATCGGCGCCCTGGTGGTGAAGCGGACCCTGTCCCTCGTCCGGGCCGGAGTCACCCCCGAGGCGGCGCTTCCCGTCGTGGCTTCCGCAGCCGGCGGCAACCGGATGGCGCTTCACCTCGCCCGCAGCCGAGTCCTCGCCATCCTGGATGCCGAGCCCGCCGATGCCCGAGCCCGTCAGGCCCTCGACATCCTGAGCGCGGCCCTGGGCCCGGAGGGTTAGGTCGGTTCAGGCCTCGTCGGCCCAGCCAACTTCGTCCTCGGGCTGGGACGTCGGCGATAAGCCAGCTTTCGCAAGCCCTCCTCGTCCAATATGGGGATCCCAAGCTCCTTGGCGCGGGTGAGCTTGGAGCCCGGGCTGTCACCCGCCACCACGTAACCGGTCTTGCGGGAGACGCTGGAGGCCACCGTGCCGCCGGCCTGGCGGATGATGTCGGTGGCTTCCGTGCGGGTCAGGTTGGGGAGCGCTCCGGTCAGCACGAAGACCGTTCCGGCCAGAGGGCCGGTCGATTGCACTCGCTCCTCCGAGAGCTTGACCCCCGCCCTCTTCAGCTTGTCGATGATGGTGCGGTTGCGGGGGGAGTCGAACCAGGCTCGGATCTCCCGGGCCACGACGGGCCCGATCTGGTCGAGCGCGCACAGAGACTCCTCGGTGGCCGCCGCGATGGCGTCGATGGAGCCCATCTCCTCTGCCAACAGGCGCGCGGTGGGGGGACCCACATGGCGGATTCCGAGTCCCACCAGCACCCGGGCAAGCCCCCGGCGCGTGCTGGCCTCGATGGAAGATGTGACGAGGTCCGCCTTCTTGTCCGCGTAGAGGGGCAGGTCGAGGAGCTGATCCCGGGCGAGGAAATAGATGTCTCCCACGTCTCTCACCCAGCCGCGCTCCCACAGGGCCATCGCGGTCCGTTCCCCGAGCCCCTCGATGTCCATCGCCTGGCGCCCGGCGAAATGCAGCAGCGCCTCCACGCCCCGAGAGGGGCAGGTATCGTTGGGGCAGCGCCACACCTTCTCCCCCTCGGGACGCACTAGGCGCGTGCCGCACACCGGGCAGACCTCGGGCATCCGAAAGCGCCGCTCGGCCCCCGTACGCTTCGACACCACCGGGGCGATCACCTCCGGGATGACCTCCCCCGCACGGCGGACCAGCACCCAGTCGCCGATGCGAACGTCCTTGCGGGCAACCTCGTCCTCGTTGTGGAGAGTGGCCAGGCTGACCGTGGCGCCCGAGAGGACCACCGGCTCCAACTGAGCAAAGGGGGTGACCGCTCCCGTCCGACCGACATTCACCCGAATGTCGAGCACCCGGGTGGTCTTCTCCTCCGGAGGGAACTTGTAGGCGATGGCCCAGCGGGGGCTCTTGGACGTGTAGCCGAGCTCCTCGCGCTGGGCGAGCTGGTCCACCTTGACCACCACCCCGTCCACCTCGAAGGCCACGTCGTGGCGGCGCTTCTCCCATCCCCGGCAGAACCGGTAGACCTGATCGAGGTCGGGGAAGAGGCGAGCCTCCCCCATTACCCTGAAGCCCAGCCGAGCAAGAAGCTGCATCTGTTCGGAATGCCGGGCCATCCGCGGTCCTCCGGAGGCGGCCCCCACCCCGTGGCAGATGAAGACGAGACTGCGCCCGGCGGTGACTCTGGGGTCCTTCTGGCGCAGGGACCCCGCAGCCGCGTTGCGAGGGTTGGCGAAGATGCGCATCCCGGCCTCGGCCAGCTCCCGGTTGAGCTTGCCGAAGGCCTCGACGGGCATGTAGACCTCACCCCTCACCTCCAGGAGGTCCGGAGCATCCGCTCCATGCAGTCGCAAGGGGACCGACGCGATGGTCCTCAGGCTCGCGGTGATCTCCTCCCCCACCCGGCCGTCGCCCCGGGTGGCTCCCGAGGACAGCCGCCCGTCCTCGTAGATAAGGTTCACCGCCGCCCCATCCACCTTGAGCTCGCAGCAGAAGTCCGCCACGGACCCGAGGATCCGCTCCACCCGCTTCCCCCAGGCCACGAGCTCCTCGAAGGTGAAGGCATTGTCCAGGGACCACATGGGGCTGGCGTGGTTGACCGGAGCAAACAGCTCCGACGGCGGGGCGCCCACTCGTTGGGTCGGCGAGTCGGGTGTGACGAGCTCGGGAAACTGCTTCTCCAGCTCCACCAGCTTCCCCACGAGCTGGTCGTACTCGGCGTCGGAGATCTCCGGGTCGTCCAGGACGAAGTAGCGGTGCGAATGGTATTCGATGCGCTCTCGGAGGTGACGGACGCGCTCTGGCGGAGACCCTGGGTTCATCGCGGTCACCGGGGATGAAGGTCCATCACGAGGAGCAGACGATCCGTCCGCCCCCGAGCACCTCCTCTTCACGGTAGAAGACCGCCGCCTGACCCGGAGCCGACGGGCGCTGAAGCTCGTCGAAGGTGACGCGCCAACCTTGCCCGTAGCGCTCGATGGTCGCCGGGGCCTCGGGGCCCCGGTAGCGAGTCATCACCGACGCCTGGAATCGGTCGGGAGCCTCGCCGGCCACGAACGAGACGTCCGTAAGCTCCAACTCCCACACCCCGAGGCCCTCGGATGGCACCACCACCACGGCGTTGTCCCCGGGACGGACCTCACGCACGTAGAGGGGGACCCCGGCGCCCACTCCCAACCCCCGCCGCTGCCCCACCGTGTAGTGGGCGAACCCTCGGTGGGTGCCGAGACGCCGGCCGTCTGCGTCCAGGATCGGGCCGGGCCGGGATCCGTCGGGGACCACCCGGGACAAGAAGGCGTGCACCTTCCCGTCAGGGACGAAGCAGATCTCCTGGCTCTCGGGCTTTGCGGCGGTTCGCAGCCCCAGGGCCGCCGCGATCTCTCGCACCCGGGCCTTGGTGTGCTCCCCGATCGGAAAGCGGGCCCAGGCCAGCTCATCGGGGCCGAGCATGTGCAGGACGTAGCTCTGGTCCTTGCCCCCATCCCTCGCCCGGAGCAGCCGGCGCCTACCTCCGGCGGTCTCCACCCGGGCGTAATGGCCGGTTGCCAGCACCTCGGCGCCATAGGCCTTCGCCCGATCCAGCAGGGCCGAGAATTTCACCCTGCGGTTGCACTCCACGCAGGGATTCGGGGTGCGCCCCTCGGAGTAGCCCGCCACGAAGTCGGCGATCACGGTCGAGGAGAAGCGCTCCGCGAAGTTGAGGACGTAGAAAGGGATATCGAGGACCTGAGCCACCCGTCTGGCGTCCTCGGCGGCATCCAGCGAGCAACAACCGCTCTCGTTGTTGGCGCCGGGGCCCTGCCAGAGCTTGAGCATGATGCCGATGACCTCATAGCCCTCCTGCTTCATCAGGGCGGCCGCCACCGAGGAGTCCACCCCGCCGGACATCGCCACCACGGCGGTTCGGGTCATCGCCGGCTGCCTCCGTTCCTCAGTGGCGGGCCGGCGCAGCCCGGCGGCGCCCGGCCATCGAGGCGGGAGCGATCGAGCGCAGGCGCTCCACGATCGGAGGAAGGATCTCGAGCACGGAATCGACATCTTCGTCGGTCGAGGACGGACCGAGCGAGAGCCTGAGGCTGCCATGCGCCAGTTCGGGCGGGATGCCCATGGCCAGCAGGACGTGGGAGGGCGCCAACGATCCCGACGTGCAGGCGGATCCGCTGGAGGCGGCCACCCCCCTGGCGTCGAGCATGAGCAGGAGCGACTCCCCCTCCAGGCCCTCGATGCAGCAGTTGAGGATGCCGGGAAGCCGTGGGGCCCCCCCGACGTTCAGCTTGACACTCTCGATTCTCGATGAGATCCCGTCTTCCAGGCGCCGTCGCAAGCGAGCCAGGCGCGGACCCTCGGTGGGCAGCTCGGCCAGGGCGATCCGAGCTGCGGCGCCCATCCCCACGATTCCCGCAACGTTCGAGGTGCCGGACCGCAGATCGCGCTCCTGCCCGCCTCCGTGCTGGATCGACTCCAGGGGGGTCTTTCGACGGAGAAAGAGGGCCCCCACTCCCTTCGGCCCCCCCAGCTTGTGGGCGGCGAAGGAAGCCAGGTCGATTCCGAGGTCCTCGACGTTCACCGGGATCTTCCCGAGAGCCTGGACCGCATCGGTATGGACGAGCGCTCGGGAACGCTCCTTCACGAGGCGGGTCGCTTCCTTGACCGACTGGATCGTTCCGACCTCGTTGTTGGCCAGCATGATGGAGACAAGGATGGTCTCGGCGCCAAGGGCGCAGTCGAGCGCCTCGAGATCCATCACCCCGTCAGCATCGACGGGCAGGAAAGTCACTCGAAATCCCTGGCGCTCCAGCCACTCGGCAGAGTGCAGGACCGCGTGGTGCTCGATGGCGGTCGTGATGAGGTGATTGCCTCGACTGCGCGCTCGCAGGGCGGCACCCTTGAGCGCGAGGTTGTCCGCCTCGGTGCCGCCCCCCGTAAAGATCACCTCGCTCGGCTGGGCCCCGATTGCGGCCGCCACCTGCTCTCGG
>JBOGWM010000023.1:0-1807 GCA_050693695.1 Actinomycetota bacterium | reverse complement strand
GTCCTACATCGCTCGCCGGCCGGTGCTCTCGGGAGTCATGAGCGGGTACCCCGGCAGTGACCAGATAAACGTTGGCGCCAGGGGATTCTGGCGCGCTCGGCTCCACGTGTTCGGTACCAGCGCCCATTCGGGTAGCAAGAATTCCCGGCCTGACAATGCGATCGTGAAAGCCGCCCGCTTGGTGCAGGAGCTCGCCACGCTTGAGCTTCCCGCGGAGCGCGATGAGGCCTTCAGCTTCGGACCCAAGGTCACCGTGACCGAGGTGCACGGCGGGGCGGGGTACACCGTGGTGCCCGATCGGTGCTCTCTGCGCGTCGACGTCCGCCTCACACCGTCCTTCGACGCTCCCGCCGCGCAAGGTCTCGTTCGTATGGCCTGTCGGACCGTCGATGAGGCCCTGCCCGGTCGCGAGGCCACACTGATCGAGATCGAGGAGACCTGGCCCGCCTACCGGCTGGCGGACGACTCCGAGATGGTGGTGGCTCTTCGGGATGGCATCGCCCGGACCCTGGGTCGCCGGCTCCCTCTTGTGGTGGTGGGTCCCTCGAACATCGGCAACTACCTCGCCTCCATGGGTATCCCGGTCACCTGTGGCTTCGGCGTGACGTACCGGAACCTCCACGGCCCCGATGAGCGGGTGGACACTCGAACCATCGCGCCGGTCTACGAGGCCTATCGGGCCACGATCCTGTGCCTCCTCGGGATCCCCGCCACCTACAGTGGCCTGCATGGGTAGCCAAATGGCCGGTGGATCCAGGTTTCGACCTTCCCAACGGTTGGGTAACAACCTCTGTGAAGCTGCGTTGTTGCCCAACCGTTGAGTCTTCCGGGAGGTGGGAGCACATGGCCCGAGCCTACATATTGGTGCAGACCGAGGTCGCCATGGCGGCCACGGTCTCCGAAAAGATCGCTTGCATGGATGAGATAGACAGAGCAGACAGCGTGGTCGGCGCCTACGAGGTGATCGCTCATGCCGAGGCGCCGACCATGGATGATCTGAGCGCGCTGGTTGCGCACAAGATGCGCGGTATCGAAGGGGTCGCAAGGATTATCACTTGCCCTCTCGCCGCCTGAGGATCGGATTCGGAACCGTGGTCACCGATGGGGACCGAGAAGATTGTCGCAGGGACAGCGGCGAGCCCGATCAGGTAGCTCTTCAATGTCACGGGTCGGAGGCGCATGGGATCCTGGCTCGTCTCATGCACCCGGCTTTCTACGGACGGGCCCTCCGGGCCGGAGCGCGACGACGTCAGAGCCCCCGCACCGAACCCCAGGCTTGTGGTCCTGCGAGGCAACGACTCTGCAGACCGGATGTTTCAGATGATGCGTCCGGGTCGCCGTCTTAGCTTAGATTCGATACCGGGGCGATGAGGTCCATCCGTCTGTCCCTGGCGGCCGGGCCCCGTGCACCGGCTGAAGCCCGAACGGGCCTGTCCCCTCTGGCGGGGGAGATCCCCCCGGCGACGTTCGAGATGCTGCGCCTGCTGGTAAGCGAGCTCGTGACCAACAGTGTCCGCCACGCAAGGCTCGGGGAGGCCGGACGCGTGGTCCTCAGCGTCCGGACCTCGTCGGGAGGGCTTCGCGCGGAGGTGGTGGATTCGGGTTGCGGCTTCGACCCGCTGCTGTCCCCCCTTTCCCGCGATCAGGAATACGGGTGGGGGCTGCACCTCGTGGATCGGATCGCGGATCGTTGGGGCGTGGACCGAGGGGATCAGACGACGGTATGGTTCGAGATCAACTGGTAGCGGGATAAGCTCCGGTCCGTCCAAGGACGAGCGCTTCTCATCCCTCCAGGGGCATGGAGAAC
>JBOGWM010000022.1:0-4582 GCA_050693695.1 Actinomycetota bacterium | reverse complement strand
GTATCCGGCCGGCCGACCTGCCCGCCATCCAGCCGGCGCTCCAGCACCGCATCTGGTCGCGGATGACGCCCGGCGACGGCCCCGGCCGGCTCGTCGAGGTGATCGGGCAGCTCCGGACGGAGGATGGGCGCTTCCACATGGAGGGCGGTAGCTGGACCAATGACATCTCCTGGGTGCGCGGCTATGACCGCGTGCTGATCCCGATGGAGGAAGCCAGCTCGCTGTTCCACGAGCAGGTCCTCGCCCATGGCATCCCCCCCGACGACCCCCGTTACCGGCGCGCCCTGTTCCACCTGCTCACCGCCGAGACGAGCTGCTTTCGCTACTGGGGCCAGGGGGTGTGGACCGACTACGGTGCCGAGCTGTCCCGTCGGGTCGCCGACATCGTCACCCACAACTTCTGACCAATGCCGACAGAGAAGCGTAGGAGGTGTAAAGAATGAGAGTTGCCCTCTTGTCATGGGAGTCTCTCCATGCGATCCCGGTCGGTGGGGTGGGTGTTCATGTCACCGACCTGGCTGCGGCCCTCGAGCGAAAAGGGCACGAAGTCCACGTCTTCACCCGGATGGGCCATGCCCAGTCCCACCTCGAGCGGATCCACGGGGTCTGGTACCACCGCTGCCCCTTCGATCTGAACTCCAACTTCGTGGATGAAGTCCTGAACATGTCCCGGTCCTTTGTCCACCACGTCTTCTCCGCGGAGGACTACATGGGGGCGGGATTCGATGTGGTCCACGCCCATGACTGGCTGGCGGCGCTCGCCATGGTGTGGATCCGGCAGCGAGGCAGGAAAGGGATCCTGACCATGCACTCCACCGAGTACGGTCGCTGTGGGAACCATTTCCCCGGCGGGCAGTCTGCCCGCATCCGCGAGGTCGAGCGGCATGGGACCTACTGCGCCGACCGGGTGATTGCTGTCTCCCACGCCTTGAAGGGAGAGCTCATGTGGATGTACAACCTCCCGGCGGAGAAGGTGGATGTGATCTACAACGGCGTCACCGTGCAGGCCTTCGACGGATGGATCCCGGACCCCGGCCAGATCCGGCAGGGCTACGGGATCGGCCCCCTCGACCCCATGGTGCTCTTCGCGGGGCGGATGGCCTACCAGAAGGGACCCGACCTCTTGGTGGAGGCCATCCCCATGATCCTGCACCATCACCCCCGCACCAAGTTTGTCTTTGCCGGCGACGGTCACCTCCGGTGGGACTGTGAGGCGAGGGCCCACCAGTTGGGCGTGGCGCACGCCTGCCGGTTCCTCGGATGGCGGGGTGGAGTCGAGCTCGCCAATCTCTACAAGATCAGCGACACGGTCTGCATCCCGAGCCGCAACGAGCCCTTTGGGATCACGGTCCTGGAGGCATGGAGCGCGGGCAAGCCGGTGGTCGCCTCGAGCAACGGAGGGCCCGGGGAGTTCGTCTGGCACGAAGTCAACGGCCTGAAGATCCATGCCAGTCCAGACTCCATCGCCTGGGGCCTGGGGACCCTCTTTACGAACTTCGATTGGGCTCGATGGATGGGGGGGAACGGTAGGGTCGGCGTCGAATCGGTCTTCAATTGGGATACGGTTGCGGATCAGGCGCTGTCCGCCTATCACCGATAGTGCTCTTGCACGAAGTGGGATCGAGCCCGGACGAGCTGCCTTCTTCATACGGGGAGACGAGGGTGGTCCTGCTCCCAGTCGATCCCTACCTCGTCCACGCCTACTGGGATCTGTCTCGAAGTGACCGACAGAGGGCGAGCTCGGCCAGCGGAGCGCTCCGCTTCTTCGACGTCACGTCTGCCGAAGCTCGGTTCGATGTGGAGATCGAGCTTGCCGCCAGGAACTGGTATGTGCCGCTCCGGAGCCCCGGCAAGTCATACCGCGTCGAGTTGGGACGGCGAACCGAGGACGGCGAATTCGTCGCTATCGCAGGGTCGAATCCGATCGAGATGCCTCGAGCCTCGCCTTCGGCCGATCGGGAAACCCACCACCTGCTCGTCGTAGGAGACTACGAGCAGGTGGAGCCCATCCCGGCAGAGAGCAGGATTCAAGCGCGTGGCTCCGATCCTCAAGCTCCCCCTTCGGAGGGGAGCACCCGAGCTGTCGATGCCCCGGAAATCATGAGATCGAGGGTGGCTGAGCCGCTTTCTCGGCTCGAAGGACCGCCGAGCTCGGACCTCGCTGAAATGTGCGAGGCGATGTTTTCCCCCGGCCTCTCGTCACACGTGATCGGATAGGCGCCCCCGGGGAACCGCCCCTTTAGGATAGGGAGATGGAAAGAGGTTATCTGGCCCTGGTGCTTCACGCCCACCTTCCCTACGTGAGACACCCCGAACAGGACTATTCCCTCGAAGAGCATTGGTTCTACGAAGCGCTAACCGAGACCTACATCCCCCTCCTGCTCGCGTTGGAGCGCCTCGTTGAAGATGGCGTCGAGTTCGCCTTGACGTTCTCACTAACCCCGACCCTCGTCTCGATGCTCACCGATCCGCTCCTGGGTTCCCGGTACTTGAGGCGCCTCGAGCGGTTGATCGAGCTGGCGGAGAAGGAGGTGACCCGAACCGCTCGAGAGCCGGAATTCCATACATTGGCGGTCATGTACCGGCGGCTCCTTCGCGAGGCGCGCGACGCCTTTGTGAACCGGTACGATCGGGATCTGGTCCAGGCCTGGAAGCGTCTTCAGGAGCTGGGATGCGTCGAGATCATCGCCAGCGCCGTCACCCACGGCTATCTTCCTCTCCTTTCGGTCGTTTCCTCGGCCGTCGAGCGCCAGATCCGGGTCGGCGTCGAGCAGTATCACCGGGTCTTCGGTCAAAGGCCCAGGGGATTCTGGCTGCCGGAATGCGGCTACTATCCGGGCGTCGACCGATTCCTTCGAGAGCATGGTGTTCGCTACACCATGCTCGAAACCCACGGGATCACCCGTGCGGACCCGAGGCCGCGCCACGGTGTCTACGCCCCGATCTATTGCCCCTCGGGCGTGGCCGCGTTTGGCCGCGATCCCGAGTCCTCCAAACAGGTCTGGAGCTCCACCGACGGCTATCCCGGGGACCACGACTACCGGGAGTTCTACCGGGATATCGCCTATGACCTCGAGCTCGATTACGTGAAGCCCTATATCCACCCGGACGGTATCCGCCTGGACACCGGCTTCAAGTATTACCGCGTCACCGGGAAAACCGATCGCAAAGAGGTGTACGTGCCGGGCTGCGCCGAACGAAAAGCCGAGCTCCACGCGGGAAATTTCATGTGGAACAGGGAAAAGCAAATCGAACACCTGGCGTCGGTCATGGATCGGCCCCCGGTCGTTGTGGCGCCTTATGACGCCGAGCTGTTCGGTCATTGGTGGTTCGAGGGTCCTCGCTTCCTCGAACACCTGATCCGCAAGATCGCCGTCGAGCAAGAGACGATCCGGCTCGTGACGCTCTCCGAATACCTGGAGCTGTATCCGGTCAATCAGGTGGCGACACCTGCCACCTCCAGTTGGGGATACAACGGCTTTCACGAAGTCTGGCTGAACGGGAGCAACGATTGGATCTGGCCCCACCTCCACCGGGCGGCCGAGGCGATGAACGAGCTCATCGAGTTCATCGGGGGCCATCCTCCGGCCCGGGGTGTGACCGCAAGGGCGCGCGACCAGGCGCTCAGAGAGCTCCTGTTGGCGCAGGCCAGTGACTGGGCCTTCATGATCAACGCCGGGAGCACGGCGGAGTATGGGGCTCGGAGAACCCGAACCCACCTCCGTCGATTCTACGACCTTCACGACCGGATCAAACACGGAGAGATCGATGAGGAATGGCTCGCAGAAGTTGAGAACCAAGACAACCTGTTTGCGCGCCTCGAACCTGGAAGTGCTCAACCGGCGAAGACAAAGGGTACGGTGGTGAACATGACGAGAGCCGTAGGGAGGAAGCGGCCAGCGGTCCGCACCGGCGTGACCCGATTTGCCGAAGACGACCTGTACCTCTTCAACCAGGGATCTCACTTTCGCGTCCAGGACCGGTTGGGCGCTCACCTGATGACCGTCGAGGGGGTCAAGGGCGTCTACTTCGCGGTGTGGGCGCCGAATGCCGAGATCGTGGCGGTAATCGGCGACTTTAACCACTGGGATGGGAGCACCCACCGTCTGTCACCCCGGGATAACTCGGGGATCTGGGAAGGATTCATCCCCGAGGTCGGGAAGGGGAGCCGTTACAAGTTCCATGTCGCCTCTCGCTATCTCGGATACCGGGCCGACAAAGCCGACCCATTCGCCTTCTTTTGCGAGGTTCCTCCCGGCACGGCCTCGGTGGTCTGGGATCTCGCCTATGAGTGGGGGGATCAGGAGTGGATGCAAGAGCGGGGCCGCCGCAACGCCCTCGACGCCCCTGTTTCGATCTACGAGGTCCACCTCGGTTCCTGGAGGCGCGTGCCCGAGGAGAGGGATCGGTTGCTTACCTACCGGGAGCTGGCGCCCCTGCTGGCCGAACATGTCACCTCCATGGGGTTCACGCACGTGGAGCTCCTCCCGGTCATGGAGCATCCGTTCGCCGGCTCGTGGGGCTACCAGACGACCGGGTACTTCGCGCCGACGAGCCGCTACGGCAACCCGCAGGACTTGAT
>JBOGWM010000021.1:0-9034 GCA_050693695.1 Actinomycetota bacterium | reverse complement strand
GGTTCCTCCCGAGATAACCCTATTTCGGGTAAGGTCCTAGCTATGCCTAAACGGTCAAGCAAGCCCCGAGACCCGAATAAGCTGGCTGCGGCCATCGTAGAGTCCGCCACAAACGATGAGCCCGAGCCCGATCCTTACGAGGGAAAGAACCCTGCGGCCGTCGAGTTAGGTCGGCTCGGTGGCCGGAAAGGGGGGACGGCCCGAGCCGCTAAGCTAAGTTGACTCCTGAGCAGCGACGGGAGATCGCGAGGAAGGCTGCGAAAGCCCGATGGGGTTCACGCGACGAGTAACGCCCGCTACCCGGTTGTACCTACCGCAGATAGGGCTGCATCAGACCTGCGGCGATCTTGTTGTGGTAGACGCACAAGGACCGGAAAAGGATCGTCTGCACGCATCCCGGCCAGGCACAATCTCGGCCAATCGCTTGGGTGACGATCTTGACGTGCTCCGGGCAGAGCGCCAGCCCCGGCACGGCCCCCCTCCCGCAACCGGGGCGGCGCTGCCCGTCGATGGGCCAGACGCACGAGGAAGGCTGGCACTGGCCCGAAGACTTGTTCACGGTCCAACCCTGCCAGCCGGGCCAGTTTGGAGGTACCTCGCTGACACCCTTCCTGCGTCCGTCTCAAGGCGGTAGGAATGCCCCCCAGGCCACGACACGAGCGAGTCGCGAACGGGAAGCTACGCAGCCACCGGATGCTCCGGGGTTGGTCGCAAGAGGATCTTGCGAACGAGCTGGTCCGCCACGGTGCCGAGGTTGGGGAGCAGAACCTTGGTCTATCCGCCAAGATGGTCGGCGCATGGGAGCGGGGAGAAGCTCGGCCCCGGCCGCCGTATCGGCGGCTTCTCTGCGAGGTGTTTGGGGCCTCGGCGGCGGAGTTGGGGATGTATCCCCCCGAGGGCCTGACGTCGGCTCCAAGTGCTGCGACACTGGACGACGTGGACCGGCGGACGTTCCTGGAAACGATGCTGGGGGCCGCCGTGCTGGCTCCGCACCGTCATGCTTTGGCAGGGCTCTCGCTGGAGGACTTCCTACATGAGTCCCGCCGATACCTATCGGCCTGGGCCACCACGCCCACCCGAGAGCTTGTCCCACCCGCTCTCGGCTGCTTGTGGTTGGCCGAGACGTCCGGGTCCGACGAGGCGGCGTGCGAGGCGTCGCTCCTGCTCGCCTGGCTGGCCGACGATCTCGGCGACCAGGCCCGGATGCATCAGCACTATCGGGAGGCCACGGAGCAGGCCCGCCGGTCCGGCAGCGGTCGCCTACTGACCTACGTGCTTCTCTCCTGGGCGGGTGATACGGATGATGGCCCGGCCGCCGTCTGGCTGGTCGAGCGAGCGAAGGCGGTGCTGCCAGGCGATGCGCCGGCGGCGTTACAGGGAGATGTCTTCGGGAACGAGGCATTCGCTTACTCCAAGGTCGGGGATCAACCTCGTGCGCTTGATGCTCTGGCCCGTATGGAGCCCGCCGAGCCTAAATGGCCGGTGGTGTTCCCGCTTGACGATGCACAGATAGTCCGCTCGCGGGGTGAAGTGGCCGTCGGCCTCGGAATCCCGGACGTGGCCATTCCGGCGCTCTGCCAGACCCTAGAGGCGTATGGCTCGGCGCCGACCAAGCGGCGGCCCAGGATCTTGCTTCCCCTTGCCGAGGCTTACCGCCAGGCGGGGGACCACGAGCAAGCCCAGCGGCTTCTAACGGAGGCTCAGGAACTCGGAGGCAAGCTAGGGCTCCGACGGCTACGGACGGGTCAGATTTGAGCCTGGCTTTGGGCCAAATTGGGCCGGCCTTCGCCCCCAAGAGAGACCGCCGGGCGCGTTGAGCCATGGAAGCAGGGCCCCGCATGACGGGCAGATCGAGGAGTCCCTCTCGACGTCGATCAGGGCGACGCCCTGGCGGCCGAGACCGGTCTTCAGAGATGACCGACGAGCTCCTGGAGGGATGGGGAGCTTCAGCCTCGTCATCCAGAAGTCCCTCTTCCCGCATCCAGCTCGACAGTCCCGGGGTCCGGGGGTCGCCAGGGGCGGGGACGATGGAGGCGATGATGGGGGCGGGGATCCAGAACTGCACCTCCCGGCCGCAGCGATGGCGGATACCCAACATGATGGCCCGTTCGGTCTCGGTCACCGGCGTCCCCGTATTGTTGGTCGCCTTTGCGCCTTCGCCGCCCAGGTTGTCTGTCATGCGGCGGCCGGCTTGTCCTCCTTCGCCTCGAGGGCGACGCTCAGCGCGTCGCCGATCTCTCCGACCAGATGGATGCGCAACGCCTGGAGCACGCCCTTCGGCACATCGTCGAGATCACCCTCGTTTCGGGCCGGCAGGATGACCTCGGCCAGCCCCGCCCGATGAGCGGCGAGGACCTTCTGCTTGACGCCCCCGATGGGCAGCACCCGGCCCTGAAGCGTCACCTCGCCGGTCATCCCCACGCTGGCTCTGACGGGGCGGCCGGTGAGATAGCTTGCGAGCGCGGTCACGATGGTCACCCCAGCCGAGGGCCCATCCTTGGGGACCGCTCCGGCGGGCACGTGGATGTGGAAGCCGCGTCCCTCGAAGCCGTCCTCGATACCGAGCTCGCCGGCGTGAGAGCGCACGTAGGAGAGGGCGATCTGGGCCGACTCCTTCATAACTTCGCCGAGTTGCCCGGTGAGCGTCAGACCCTTGCCCCCCTCCATGGCGGTGGTCTCGACGAAGAGCACGTCGCCCCCCGCCCCCGTCACCGCCAGCCCGGTCGCCACGCCGGGGACACTGGTGCGCTCTGCGGCCTCGAAATGGAACTTCTGGCGTCCGAGGTGGCGGCGAATCTCCTCCTCGCGGAGCGTCACGGGGGCCGCCAGCTCTCCTGTCGCCAACCCCGTGGCCACCTTGCGCAGCACCTTGCCCAGCTCCCGCTCCAGGTTGCGCACCCCGGCCTCGCGGGTGTGCTCGTGCACGATCTTGGCGATGGCCGCCTCTGTTATCTCGACCTCGCCGTCTCGGAGACCATTGCGGTGAAGTTGGCGGGTCAGCAGGTGATTGCGAGCGATGGCCACCTTCTCCTCGTCGGTGTACCCGTCGAGACGCACGATCTCCATCCGGTCCAGCAGGGGGGCCGGGATGGTCTCGGCCACGTTGGCGGTCGGGATGAACAGCACGTCGGAGAGGTCGAGGTCCACCTCCAGATAGTGGTCCCGGAAGGAGTGGTTCTGGGCGGGGTCCAGCACCTCGAGCAGGGCCGAGGAGGGATCTCCTCGCCAGTCCGACCCCACCTTGTCGATCTCATCCAGCATGATCACGGGGTTTTTCGTCCCGGCCTCCTTGAGCGCCCGCACGATCCGTCCCGGCAGGGCGCCGATGTAGGTGCGCCGATGGCCCCGGATCTCGGCCTCGTCGTGGATGCCGCCGAGGGAGACCCGTGCGAACGAGCGCCCCATGGCCCTCGCCACCGACTCGCCCAGCGAGGTCTTCCCGACCCCCGGGGGGCCGACCAGGGTGATGATCGCCCCCGATCCGCGGCCTCCCGCATCCGAGATCCCCCGCTCGTCTCGCAGCTTGCGGACGGCGAGGAACTCGATGATGCGATCCTTCACGTCATCGAGCCCGGTATGGTCCGTATCCAGGATGCGGCGCGCTTGTGTGAGGTCGAAGGTGTCCTCGGATCGCTTGGCCCACGGGATCTCCACCATCCAATCGAGGAAGGTTCGGATCCAGCCGTACTCGGGGTTCTGAGGACCGGTGCGCTCCAGGCGGTTCAGCTCCCGCTCCGCCTCGGTCCGGACGGCTTCGGGCATCCCCGCCTCCTCGAGCTTGGCTCTGTACTCCGCCACGATATCGTCGCCGCCCTCCCCGAGCTCCGAACGGATGGCGTCGAGCTGGCGCCGCAACAGGTGCTCCCGTTGCTCCTTCTCCAGGCCCTCGGTGACCCCGGTGCGGATCTTGTCCTTGAGCGAGATCTCGGCCAGGGTCTCCCTTTGCCAGCCGATCAGCTTCTCCAGGCGCTCCTCGACGTCGAGGGTCTCGAGGACCTCGATCTTGCGAACGAGCGAGAGTGTGGGCAGATAGCCGGAGGTGTCCGCGATCTGTCCGGGGTCGGTCATGTCTCGCAGGAACCTCTTCATGTCGCCGGCCCCGCTGATCTCGAGGATGTTCTCCACGATCGCCCGATACTCCCGGGCAAGCTCGACGGCTCGGGGCGTCGGGGGCTGGCGGTCGGGGGCGGCCTCGACGGCCACTCGCAGGGCTCGTCCCTCTCCGGACACCCCGCTGCCGATCGATGCCCGGGAGATGCCCCGCAGGATCGCGACCTCGGAGCCGTTCGGAAGCCGGCCGACGTCTTCGACCTTGGCGATCACACCGATGCGCGCGTAGCCGCCCTCGGTGCGCGGCACCAGCAGGAGGAGGCCGTCCTCCTGCCTCGCGGCCGCCAGGGCATCTTGAGCGATGTCTCCCTCGACCGCTATCGTCACCACCATGTGGGGCAGGATCACCGCTCCGTCCAGAGGAAAGAGGGGCAGGATCTTCGTGTCAACTTCCATTCCGTCGCCTCCGGGTAGCCGATGGGGTTTGGTTTCACCATAGTGCGGTCAACTATTGCAGTTGTCAACTATGGAGGATCTCGACTATGATCGAGTCCATGGGAGGGCGAGCCGAGGACGATTGTCCCACCGAGGAGGTCGTCGGCCTCCTGTTTCAGCTCGTGGGCCGGCTGAGGTGCTATTTCGAGGATCGGGCGTCCGAGCTCGATCTCTCCCCGCAGCAGGCCGTGGCGTTGCTGAACCTCCACGAGGCGCTCCCCATGAGGCGTCTCGCCGGGCTGATGCGCTGCGACGCCTCCAACGTCACCGGGATCGTGGATCGCCTCGAGCTGCGGGGTCTCGTCGAGCGCAAGGCCCTCGCCGGGGACCGGCGGGTGAAGTACCTGACCCTCACCCGGGAGGGAAAGGAGCTTCGGAGCCGGCTCCATCTCTGTCTCTTCGTCAACCATCCGTTGCTGGCGGGCCTCGAGCCGGCCGAGCGAGCCGGCCTTCGAGAGATGCTCTGGCGCATCCTGGGAGGGTCATCGCAGGTTAGCCGCGATACCGCTGGCTACCCCAGGTAGCGCTTGAACCAGCTCAGGACACGCTGATAGGCGTCGTTGGCCGCCCCGGCGCTGTATCGGGGGCCGGTGTCGTTGAAGAAAGCGTGGTCGGCGCCGGGGAACGTGATGATCTCGTGGGGGAGCCGGGCGCGCTCGAGCGCCTGGCGGGCCGCTTCCCGGGTGGCGTTCACCCGGGTGTCGAGCTCGGCGTAGATGGCGAGGACGGCGGCCTTGGAGCCGGAGAGATCGGCCCCCTCCGGCAGGGGGCCGTAGAAGGGGACCGCGGCGGCGAGGCGGGTCTCCCCGGAGGCCAGCAGGCTCCAGACCATCCCCCCGCCGAAGCAGAACCCCATCGCCGCCAGCTTGGAGCTGCCGATCCGGTCCTCGAGCTCGGAGAGCCCCGCCTTCATCGCGGCGACCAATCGCTCCTGGGGGATGCGCCCGAGGGCGGCCGTCGCCCGGGCGGGATCGGAGAATGCCCCGGTCCCTCCCTCTTCAGAGAGCAAATCGATCGCAAGCGCCGGGTAGCCGCTCGCCGCCAGGCGACCGGCGACCGATCGGATGTGGTCGTTCAACCCCCGGTTCTCGTGGATGACGAGCACCGAGCCCGAGACGCCCTCCGGGCGCGTCCTCGCGGGCGCCCATGCCCCTCCGAGTGGCCGGCCCCCCGGGCCCGGAAACTCGATGGCTTCTGTCGGGACGGGTGAGACCGGGGTGGTAACGGCGTGCCCGGGTGTCCCGGGACCGGGTGTGACCTTCGAGGGAGGGGGCGTCGTCGGGGGGTTCTCTCTCGCACAGGCGGCCAGAAGGGCCGCCGCGGACGATGCGCTCAACCCGAGGAGCAAGAGGCGGCGCACGGCCTCCCGGCGGGCGATCAGCCCGTCGGCATGATCGATGGCGATCTCCTCGGCCAGATATCGTTGAAGCTCCGTCATTGCGACCTCTCCTCTGGGGTCAGGCGGTTCGCGGGATGTAGAGCCATTCTGCTCCCTGACGTTCGCTAATCTCTTCGCATGGATGTCCTCAGCGCGGCCCGCAAGCGCCTGGAGACGGCCGTGCTGTACCTCGTCACTCCGGCTCAGCCGGCGGCGGGACCCCTGGCGGAGCTCCTGCCGAGAGTGCTGGAGGCGGGAGTCGACATCGTGCAACTCCGGGACAAGGCGATGCCAGTCGGCCCTCTCCTGCGGTTTGCGGAGGTGATGCGCGAATGCGCCACGGAGCTCGGGGCGCTTTTCATCGTGAACGACCGGGTGGACGTCGCGGCGGCGGCCGGGGCTGATGGCGTCCACCTGGGCCAGGACGACCTGCCCCTGCGCCACGCGCGCCGCCAGCTCGGCCCCGAGGCCCTGATCGGGCTCTCCACGCACTCGAAGGACCAGATCCTGGCGTCGACCGCGAGCGAGGCGGATTACCTGTCCGTGGGACCGGTCTTCGAGACGCCCACCAAACCCGGGCGCCCGGCAGTCGGTTGTGCGCTCGTCAGCTTCGCAACGGAGCGCGCTCCTCGGCCCTTCTTCGCCATCGGAGGGGTCGATCTGGAGACGCTCCCCGAGATCGTGGCGGCGGGAGCAAGAAGAGTCGCCGTCGTGAGGGGGCTCACGCAAGCCGCGGATGCGGCCACCGTTGTTCGCCGCATGCGGGATCTGCTCGGAGCCTGACCGGACGGAAAGCCGAATCACCCCGAACACACGGTAGTAGGGTGAGGCCGTGAACCGCCGCCAGCCCGAGATTCAGGATGTCGTCAATCGCTCGCGGGAGCTGATGGGCGATATCAAGCATCGAAAGAGTATCTCCAGGCTCTCAGCCGATGAGCTCTTGGCCCTGCGCGAGGCGTTCCGGCGAGTGATGGAGATCAGCGACAGCCGCGGATACGGCCATTTCGCTTCCCTGCACGGCTTCCCCGACCCCGGTTACTGCGAACACGGCAACCAGCTCTTCTTACCCTGGCACCGCGGCTACCTCTACTACTTCGAGCAGGCCCTGCAGGATCTCGTTCCCGGCGTCACCCTTCCCTGGTGGGATTGGACCGAGTCAACCGCCCTACCCAAGGCGTTTACGGAGCGCAAGGACGCCGACGGGAGGCCCAACCCGCTTCTGAGGGCCAGGATCGTGGGAGTCGGCGGCCTTCGTGAGCGGAACTGGCCGCAAACGACACCCCGTCCCACCCGCCGCCCCCGGACCTGGCTGCCCGGCGGGGGTCTTCCCACGGCGGAGAGCCTCAACCAGGCGATGGACGGGGCCAATTACGACGACTTCACCTTCCGTGTCGAGAACCTGCACAATGCCGTCCATGTCTGGGTGGGGGGAGCGATGGGTGACCAGCGCTTTGCCGGCTGGGATCCGCTGTTCTGGGCGCATCACGCGATGGTCGACCGCCTCTGGGCCCTCTGGCAGATTTCCCATCCCGGCGGCAACCCCCGCCGGGAGCACCTGACCAAGGGGTTGGGATACTTCAAGGACCTGACGGTCGCCGATACGCTCAACGTCACGACCCTCGGCTACGACTACGCCGTCGCCGAGGTGCTCGTCCACGGCGGATAAAGGGCGGACAAGATGGCGACCTTTGTCTCGAGCCCGTTTCCCACTGGCAACCTCAAGGGCCGAGCCAGGCGCGCCGACATCGAGATCCACGGAGTCGATCAAGCCGTGCCTTCCTACGAGGGACGGATCTTTTTGAACAATCCGGATGCTGACCGTAACAGCGCCCTGAACGAGACGTCCGGCTACCTGGGTTCCTTCTTTGTCTTCGGGAAGGTCGAGTGCTGGGGCGAGGCCGGTCACTGCGACGAACCGCAGCGGCGCCCTTACGATCGCCGGCGCCCCCCGGTGATGCATGCGAAGGTCAGGATCACGGTGCCGGAGGGGCGCCTCGAGCGGCTCATCGGCCAGGCATCCGGTGATCCGACGCTGAGCGTGGTCGCCGTGCTTCCCGACAGGAAGGACTACCAGCAGTTCTCCGAGGAGGACGTGCTGAAGTTCGAGCGACTCTCGATCATCGTCTACGGTTAGAACGAGAGCCCTATCCGGGTCCCTGGGGGTCCCTGGGGGTCCCTGGGGGTCCCTGGGGAGCGATGGGCTGGGGGGACACCCCGCCCGTGGCCCGGAGGATCTCGACGAGATCCTCATTCGGCTTCGATCATCGAGCGGACGATCAGGGGGGTCGGGGGGCCCCTATGTGCCGAGAAAAGCAGAAGAGGCCGTTACCTTGGCCTCTTCTGCACCTCGTCCTGGGAGCTTGGGCTACACCGGTCGAACGTTGGTCGCCTGCAGGCCTCTCTGGCCCTGACTGACCTCGAACTCGACTATCTGCCCTTCGTTCAGCGACTTATAGCCTGTTCCGATGATGCCGGTGTGATGGACGAATACGTCCTCGCCTCCATCCCGCTGGATGAACCCGAAGCCCTTCTCGTCGCTGAACCACTTGACGGTTCCACGCATATCCTGTTCCCTCCCTTCACGCGCCCGAAGGCCAATGTGCTGCAGTTCGGGTCCAGAAAAAAGGCGCGCGGCCTCCCGTGAAACCGATCCCTACAACCGCTCCCAAGATACCAGGTCGTTCTTCCCCGGTAGGTTCCTTTAGCGCTCCCCCCGCCGTCTCCGGCGCGGATCTCAGCCCCTTCACGTCGATGTCGCGCATCCGGCGCATCGGTTCACCCCCACCCGATGCTCGCTCTCGGCGCCCTGCTGGGACATCCGGAGCTCCGGGTTGGGTTCAGCACCGGGAGCTCGAGACCCTGCGGTGCGGGACGAAGGTGCCCGGCAGCGACGTGGAGTCGCCTCAAGAGGATTCCAGGGCGATAACCCTGCCGGTCGCTCGAGTCGCATCGACCTCCACAACCTGACCGTCGACCAACGCACTGGTAGCTCGCTCCGTCCCCACGACACAGGGGATCCCAAGCTCTCGACTGATAATCGCGGCGTGACTGAGAAGGCCGCCTTCATCGGTCACGATGGCGGCAACCTTCTCCATGCCCAGAGGGGCGCCC
>JBOGWM010000020.1:0-2204 GCA_050693695.1 Actinomycetota bacterium | reverse complement strand
CTTCAAGGTGGTGAGCCCCCGGCAGATCCAAGTGGGCGCCGAGCTGGTCGCCGCCGGCGTCCCGCTTTCAGCCGTGCTCGACGAGCACCAGAAGCTCGCCGCGAACCTGGAAGTCATCGCAGAGCGGTTCGTGGCGCTGTTCGAGAAGTACGTTTGGGAGCCCTTCGTGGCCGAAGGCCTTCCGGGAGAGCGGCTGGGCCAGATCACCGAGACGTTGCGCAGCCTCAGGCCGCTGGGATGGACCGCGGTCCAGATCCTGCTGGCTCAGAGTATGGAGAGACAGGCCAACGCTTCGACCGCCCGCCAGGTCCAGTGGCTCCATCAGCTCATGCAGGGAGCGGAGCCTTCTCGGGCCTCGTAGCCCTCTCCTTCGCCGCTCGCCGCAGCACCCCCGCGTATCCGGCTACCGCCACCACGCCGAAGAGGAACCACTGCATCGCATAGCTGAAGTGGGGCCCCTCGCTCAGCCGAGGAACGCCCGGGCGAGGGAGACCGGTCGGCTGGGGCGGATCCTGGTCCTGGAGCAGGACGTACAGCGGGTAGATGGGGTACGGCAGCTCCCGGCCGAGCAGCCCGAGATCGATCCTCGCGGTCACCTTGACCGGGCCCGAGGCTCTCCCGGAACCGAGGCGACTCGCTCCCTCGCTCGGCGCCAGGATCCCGACCACCCGGACCTCCCCCCGAGGGGGATCGGCCCGGCCAGGAGAACCGGCCTTCCCCTCCAGGGGCGCCCAGCCCCGGTCGACGATCAGGGCGGTCCCGTCCGCGGTGACGAGCGGGACGAGCGAATGCGTGCCGGAACGCCCCTCAAGCGATCGTCCGTACAGGCTGACCTCCTGATCGGGATCGTAGATCCCTCGAAGCTCGGCCCGGCGGTAGGCGAGGGCGGAACCCACGGTATCCCTGGGCGCCGCAAGGAGGGTCTGCGTGCTCACGGCGGGAAGGTTCAGGCGAGCAACCGTCAGCCGGTTACGGGTCCGGCGTTCCTCGAGTCGGCGAAGCTGCCAGAACCCGAGGGAAACACAGCTCCCGACAACCGCGACGATGACGACGTGCGCGAGGAGCCACCGTCTGGAGAGAACGAATCGATACACGACCTCACCGCCCCCGGAACTATCCCATGCCGGGGGCCGGGACCGCAGGCCGACCACAGCCTGACGGTTCGGTCTGCACTCCCGGGCAAAGAGTGGTACTAGCATCATTTACTTGATAATGGCCCAATGGCACATTACTGCACAAGGTCGTACGAGAGCTAAAGAGGAGTGAATTCTATGAACGGACAAACGTCAGCATCGACCTACCCTACAGGCACGCCGAACGCCGTGTATGTCATGACCAATATGACCAATCAGCCCGCGCCCGACGGGAATGCCGTGGCGGTCTTCGACCGGGCCCCCGACGGCGTCCTCACGCCGGCCGGCACGTTCCCGACGGGGGGCCTCGGCTCCGGGCCCGATAGCCCCAACCCCGGGGGAGCGGACCCGCTGGGCTCGCAGGGGTCGCTCACCTTGAGCCGGGACAGCCGCTGGCTGTTTGCCGTAAACGCCGGATCGAACGAGATCTCCGTCCTGGCGGTCACCAGGAACGGGTTGAGGCTCGTCGAGAAGGTCGCCTCGAAGGGAAACCGGCCGGTGAGCGTGGCCATTCACCGCAACCTGCTCTACGTGCTGAACGCGGAGGGGACGATCTCGGGATTCAACCTCAGCCGGGCCGGGGGTCTCTCGGCGCTGGGGGCCTCGACGCGATCGTTGATCGGAGGCCCGGCCTCGGCTCCGGCCCAGGTGGCATTCGATCCCTCCGGCGACCTGCTGGTGGTCACCGAGAAGGGCACCAATGTGATCGACGTCTTCCCGGTCGGCGACGACGGGCGCCCCGGCGACCCGGTCCGAAACGAATCCTCCGGTGAGGTCCCCTTCGGTTTCACCTTCGGGGGCCCGGACGTGCTCATCGTCTCCGAAGCCGCCAACAGCGCAGCCTCTTCGTACCGCGTGTTTCCGGATGCCACGCTCCAGGTGATCAGCGGATCGGTCCTCAACGGCCAAATCGCGAGTTGCTGGGCCGTGGTGAGCGGGAGCTACGCGTACGTATCGAATACCGGGAGCGGCACGATCACCGGCTACCGCATCGGGGCCGACGGCAGCCTGAGCTTGCTCGATCCTGACGGGGTCACCGGCGTCACGGGAGATAACAGCGTCCCCATCGAC
>JBOGWM010000019.1:0-9751 GCA_050693695.1 Actinomycetota bacterium | reverse complement strand
CCAGTGGGCTTCCCAGTGGGCTTCCCAGTGGGGGGCCGAGTCCGACGCGACGCGCCGGCTCCGGCGGGCCGGGCAACCGGGGGGCGGATGCCGGCCTGGGAGAAGCCATCGCGCCGCTCGGTTGGCCGGGCCTTTCGGCGTCGAGGCAAGGAGCGCTCGAAGCCTCGCCCCCAGGGTTGCCGCTCGGATCGAGGGAGCGCTGCAAGGGAAGCGCTCCGAGGAGCCCTGCTTGCTCTCCTCTCCCCCGCTCTCCCACGGTCTCGGCCGCGGCGGGTGGGGCCGGCGCATCCTCTTTCGGAGTTTCCAATACCGGCTCTTGAGCGTCCCGGGCACCTCCGGGCTCTCCGGATTCCCCGGGCGCTGAGGGGGTGTCGGGAGCGGAAAGGCCCGAACTGATCCCGGTGGGTGAGATGGGTTCCGGCCCCCCGGGAGCTGCGAACGCCTCCCCGAGGCTCGGGGAACGCTGAACGGAAGGCGGTCGCGCCGGGTTGGAGGTGGCCGGCTGGTGCGAAGAGGAGACCCCGGCCGCTGCGCCGAGCCCGGTCAACCCGAGAACAGCCTCATCCGTCGGGGCAAGCGGGCTCTCGGGTCGCATCGACCCCACCGCTTCTCGCTCCCCGATCAGCCCCGTGCGGCCCGTGCGGGGCTCGTCTGCGGGTTCGAATCCGGCTCCCGGGGGTCCCGATGTGGTCGCCGGCGGCGGGGATGGCCGGCTCGGGCGGACATCTTCCGAGACGCGCTGGGCGGGTAACGCCGGAAGGCGGAGAGGCTCGATGACGCTGCTGGAGGCGGTGACCAGGGACCGTCCCCCCTCGGGCAGGGCGGGCGCGCTGGGCAACTCACGGTACGCCGGGGTCTCGAAAGCGGGGTCCGGTTCGACAGAGCCGGAGATGGGGACCGCTTGTTCCTCGGTGACCATCTCGAGCCCTGGAGAAGGGTCCTCGAGCGGGGCATCACCGGCGCCCGGCACGAATCGCTGTACCCATGCGGGACGCCTGCTCCATTGGATGAGGCTCTGGCGGCTCTTGGCTTTCGGGGCGGGAGGGGGAAGCCCTTCCCAAGCTCTCGTCCGCTGGGGCAGCGTGGTGATCAGGCCCCTTACGATACCCGAAGGCGCGTGGGCGGAGATCACATGACCGAGAGGCGCCAGGAACGGCCGGGGCGGCCGCTGGGCTGCCAGGTCTTTCTGGAAGGCATCGGTCGGGGCGGTGAGCCCCATCGGCGACACGACCCGTTGCATCGGGGGAAGCGATGCCCATCCGGCGGGGGGTTGAGGCTCAGGGCCGGTCTCCCCCTCCCTCTCGTGCGTCTTCTCGCTCCGGCGGCCAAAGGGCCACACTCGTCTCACCTCCCCCCTTCCGAGCTCCGGGCAATCCGTCGGATCTGGCTCACGAAGCGCCGCCGAAGCGGATGCTCCAGGTCGAGGATGTCGTCCAGCGACCAGTGGAAGTGATAGGCGACGAAGGCAACCTCCTCGTAGAGGCGATCCACGGGATAGATCAGGATTCCCCCAGGCGACCACCGGCCATATCGACCGTAAAATCATGCTTGCACCATGGACAGGTGACAGCCGCCCGGGTGTGGCCTTCCTGGTTGATCCTGCGATACAGGTCCTGCAAGAAGGCGACATCGGAGGCGAACATCTTCTCGATGATCCCGGCATGGACCTCCGGGAGAGTGCCCAGCCGGGGGATCACCCTCCCGAGCAAGACCACGGTCAGGTACGCGGCATTCTCGCGAACCCGGTCATCGTGGAGGGGAACCAGCTCGTCGCGCGCGGTCGCCAACCGCATCGCCCCATGCTTGTGGACCACCCCCGAGGCATCGAGGTAGCCCCGGGGCAGCTCGAACTCGAACTCCGTCTGCAGCGTCTGGCGCGGCTCGGGAGAAGGCCGGTCGACCGCCTGGACGGGGGCCAGTCCCCGCTTCATCACTCGGCCTCGCAACCTTCGTGGGTGATGACCAGCTTCTCGGTCAAGACACTGGTATCCCCGGCCTTCAGGGAGCCGACCTCCAGGCTCTTCGGCCAGCAGTTCTTGAGGTTGTATCGCTTGAGGTCCTTCCCCATGAAGTCGTAGACGACCACCGCGCCTCCCTTGCGGGCGGCTGTCATGTCCCCGAAGAGGGACTTCTTCATCCAGTCCTGGAAGCTCTTGTCGTCCGTGAGACCTCGGGTGAGGGTGACCTCTCCCGACTTGGGGCGCCCGGGGAGCTTCTTGTTCACGTACTTGCCGTCATTGGTGTTGTGCTTGAGCTCGATGACATCGTTCTCCATCTTGAGACCCGAGACCTCCTCGATCTGCTTGATGGTGATGCCGTCGAACTCGAAGCCGAACGACCAGCCGACCGAGGTGTCGAGCTCCGGAAGCGGCACGACTATCTACCTCCCTTCCTTGCGGGAATCGGTTACTCCGTGAGGGCGGCGCCCCCCGAGTACTGCGACAGGCGGAACACCACGAACTCTGCCGGCTTGACCGGGGCGATCCCGATCTCACAGATCACCATCCCGGCGTCGATCGACTCCGCGGGGTTGGTCTCGTCATCGCACTTCACGTAGAAGGCCTGGTCCGGCGTGAGCCCGAAGAGGGCCCCCTTGCGCCACTCGTTGACCAGGAAGGCCGAGATGGTGCGGCGCATCTTGGCCCACAGCGCATAGTCGTTCGGCTCGAACACCACCCACTGGGTCCCGTTGAGAATCGACTCCTCCAGGTAATTGAAGAGCCGGCGGATGTTCAGGTACCGCCAGGACGGATCGCTCGAGAGCGTCCTGGCCCCCCATACCCGGATGCCCCGCCCCGGGAAGGCCCGGATGCAGTTGACCCCATGGGGGTTGAGAAGGTCGTGCTCGTTCTTGGTGATCTGGATCTCGAGTGAGATCGCTCCCCGCACCACCTCGTTGGCGGGAGCCTTGTGCACCCCGCGGCTGTCATCATTGCGTCCCCAGATCCCGGCGAGGTGACCGCTGGGCGGGACGAAGATGGCGTGACCGACGCTGGGATCGAAGACCTTGAACCACGGCCAGTAGAGCACCGCGTACTTCGAGTCATAGCCGACCTTGTCCACCCGCCATTCCCGAATCTGCTGGGCGTTCATGTTGGGGGGGGGATCGAGGATGGCCACCCGGTCCCCCATGAGCTCGCAGTGGGCGATCATGGCCAGCTGCACCGCCTGCAGGCCCTCGGCGTCGATCATCCCTCGCTGGTAGGCGGCCATGAGGTCGGGAACGCAGACCATGGTGATCGGATCGACGGACTCCAGGCCTCCGAAGCCGGTGCGATCCGCGGAGTTGCCGACATAGTCGTCGGGGGCGAGATGCGCCGCCGGAGCAGCCACCGCGGTCAGGGCGAAGCTGCCCTTGCCGGGCTTCTCCAGGGCCCCTCCAGACTCGATCTCCTCGAGCTGTATCAGCTTCGACTGCGCGTTGACCACGGTGACCACGTTCTGGCGGCCCTTCTTGGTGGTCAGCTTGTCGTACTCCTCGACCACCTTGTCGTCGCGGCGGACGATGAGCTTGAAGTGGTCCTCGGTGGCACCCTCTCCCGGATCGGCGACCTCCACCGTGATGGCGTGTCCGCCCGGGCCCGCTTCGAGGGCCGTGACCCGATAGGCTCCGATCTTGCCGTCCGGCCCGGCGGGCAGCTCGGTGCGGGCGCTCGGCGACGCCCCGTTCCCACCGACGCGGACGACGTAGCAGCTCCCGCCGCCGTTCATGAAGTAGCCGTAGACGGCATGAGCGAGGTACGAGCCCTCCATGAAGTCCCCGAAGGTCTGAGTGAACTGGCTCCAGTTCGTGATCAGAGTCGGGGTATCGGTCGGGCCTTTGGCGGCGAGCCCCACGAAGGCGGCGACCGCCGTTCCAACCCCTTCGATGGGACGGGAGCCGGCCTCGACCTCCTCCACGTAGACACCTGGCGATAGATAGGTGGGCATGCAGGCCTCCTCCTCTTCCGATGGGGACGTTCCATGGCAGGCTCTCTCTTCTGTGGCCCGCCGGCAACGTCCGAGAGGACCACCCTCGGGGAACCCTCGGCTGCCCGAACGGGCAGGGGAGCCGCGGCTTGCAAGGTTGCAGAGTGAAGGGTTGAATCGGAGATACCGACGACGAAGAGATCCCGCCATCCGGCGGAGACAGCGGGTGGGTTAGGGAGCCGGGGTTTTCTCCGGCTCCTCCTCTTCCTCCTGGCGTTGGACGAAGGAGGCCTGAACCTCTTGGGGCTCCTCCTCTTCCTCCTGGCGTTGGATCGCAAGAGTTTGCACCGAGGCCGGGGAGCTGGCGGAGGGCTCCGCCGACATGACCTGAGTGGCGGTGCGCTCGGCCTGCTGCTCGAAGCTGTCCGAGGGATCGCTGATCTGGATCCCTCCCGGAGCGGGAGTTCCCGAGACGGGCCCGGACTTCTGTTGGACCACGTGCGTGAGCTCATGCGCCAGCATGTGCTTGCCCTCATGGGTCTCGGGGGCGTACTTGCCGGGCTGGAAGACGATGTCGGGTCCCACCGTGTAGGCCTGGGCATTCACGGCCCTGGCCGATTCGCCAGCTTGGGAATCCGTATGCACCCGGACGTCGCTGAAGTCCTGGCCGAAGCGGGACTCCATCGACTGGCGAGTGTCCCTGTCCAGCGGGCTCCCACCGCCCGACCCCACCACATCCTTCACCGGAGAGCGCTCCTCTTCTCGCTCCTCTCCCAAGAAGCTGGCGACGCTGGCGTTGCCCGCCGCTCGCTGCAAGTGCAGCACGGCTCCGGGATGGAGAACATCCGGGCGCCCCGCCTGGATCGCACGAGACGCCATGGCCTCGTCGCTATCCGCGCGACGTGGAGGAGAGAAGCGAGGACGTTCTGCGAGCAGGGGGTCGGTCTCGTGAGTTTGCATCGCTCCTCCCGTTGCGTGAGATGGGCCTCGTGACTTCTTAAACAGGATAGCTCCGCCCGCCGTCCGAGCGGCGAGTCATACCGGAGCGTCCCTCCGACGCACGGGCGTTTCAATGTCCGGCGGTGAGGAGCATCGGGCAGCATGTCCTGCCCGTACGGGCAGGACCCCTCGAACCACCCTCGAGTCTCTGCCCGATCAGGTATTCAGGCCTGCCCCATCGTCTGTACGGCTGCATCTTCGGCATCGAGCCTCACCAGGTAGCCTGAAAGGGTGAGACCGGTCATACGTGCCTGTTGCGGCCTGCCCCGACGATGACAAGAGCGCGAGCCACCCCAAAGCTCGCAGAACCCGGCCAGCCCGCGCGGTCATCTGTCAAAGTCGACAACGGAGCATCGCGGGAGGGGGGTCAGCTCCAACAGACGAATGCCCGGATGCCGGGACCGGGATTCCATCTGGACGCCCAAACGATCATGCGTCTTCAGGCGTCCGCCGGCAATGCGGCCGTCGCTTCGTTTATCTCGACCATACGGGCTCGAGAGCAAGCCTCCGCCATACCCGTCCAGCGCTGTGGACCCGTTCCCTGCAGCTGCCCGCATGAACGCGAAGAAGACACCCCGCCTGGACGCGACGAAGACACGGTGCAGCGGCTACCGGCCCAGGCCCCGGTCGGCCTCTCGGAGCCGGCTGGACCCTCTCCAGCCATGGATGCGGCACCGAATGGAACGGCTCGCAGGCCTCTGCCGGGAGACCTCCAAGCCTTTGTTCCAACATCGGAGCCCTCGGGCAATGGACACGCCCCCGAACCTGTGGCGGTCCAGCGCTGGAATCCGCTGAAGAAGCTGGCCGAGAAGGCCCTCGGGGCGATCAAGGGTCTGGGCAACGCCGCCGTCAACGCCGCGCAGAACCTGGGAGGGGCCGCCCTCAACGCCGCGAAGAGCGTGGGAGGGACGGCCTGGAGCACCATCAAGAGCGCCGGCGCCGGCATCTGGAGCACCGCCAGGGGACTCGGGACCAAAGCCTGGAACACCGCCAAGAGCGTTGGAACGAGCGCCTGGAATACCGCCAAGGGGCTCGGCACCAAGGCCTGGAGTGCGGCCAAGAGCCTGGGCGCCAAAGCCTGGAGCGCGGCGAAGGCGGTGGGAGGGAAGGCGTGGAGCACCGCCAAGGGGTTGGGCACCAGGGCATGGGGCGGGGTCAAGGCGCTGGGGGGCAGAGCCTGGCACGCGGTAAAGGGGGCAGGCAGCCGGGCGCTGAAGGGAGTAAGGGCGGTCGCCGGGAAGGCTCTTACCACGGCGGTGGCCCTCGGCGGGAAGGCGCTCGCCAAAGCCAAGAGCTTCGCGGGCAAGGTCATGGGCGGTCTCTGCAAGGCGGTGGGGGCGCTGGTGGGAGGAGCCATCGCCGGAGTCACCTGGGCGGCGAAGAAAGCCTGGCAGGGAGCGAAGTGGCTCGGCCAGAAGGCGTGGAGCTTCGCCAAGGGCGTGGGCACCAAGCTCTGGAACGGCGCCAAGGACTGGGGGAAGAAAGCGTGGAACTTCGCCAAGGGCGCAGCCGGCAAAGCATGGAACGGAGCCAAGGCCCTCGCCGGGAAGGCCTGGAGCACGGCCAAGAACCTGGGATCGAAGGCCTGGAGCGGGGCCAAGAGCCTGGCCACCGGCGCCTTCAACCGCGCTCGCCAGTTGGGCGGAAAGGCCTTAGATGCCGCCAAGAAGCTGGGCAGCGCGGCCTGGCAGAAGGTCAAGGGCCTGGGCACCCAGATCTCTCAAAAGGCCAAGGCGGTCGGGGCCAAGGTCCTCGGCATCGCCGACAAGCTGACCGGAGGAGCCGCCAGCAAGGTGGCCGGGATGGCAAACAAAGTCCTCGGCAAGGCGGCCGGCCTGCTCAGCTTCGTCGTCAACATCGCCGAGGGACTGGCAACCAGGGCGATCAGCACCGCCAAGAGCTGGGCCGGCAAGGCCCTCAATGCGGCCAAGGACATCGGCAAGAAAGCCTTCGAGACCGCCAAGAGCGCCGCCACGAAAGCCTTTGATACCGCCAAGACATGGGGGTCCAAGGCTCTCAGCGCCGCCAAGGGCGCCGCGACGAAAGCCTTCAGCACCGCCAAGAGCTGGGGCGCCAAGGCAATCAGTACCGCCAAAAGCTGGGGCTCCAAGGCGTGGAGCACCGCCAAGAGCTGGGGCTCCAGGGCGTGGGGGGCCGCCAGGACAGCGGGCGGCAAAGTCGTGGACTTCGCCAAGGGCGCCGGCAGGACAGCCGTCAAGGTAGCCAAGGCCGTGGGCGTGGACAAGGCCTACAACGCCGCCAAGGGCGCCGGAAGAAAGGCCATCGGCGTCGCCAAGAACGCCGCAGCGGGGCTCGCGAAGCGCTTCAGGCCGGTGATCGACGTGGCCAAGAAGGGAGGAGAGCTGCTCGCCAGTGCCGCGCCGGCCATCCTGTTGGCGCCCGCCTTCGTCGGTTGCAAGATCCTGGGCTGCGCCATGCCCAAGGCAGTCAACAGTCAGAGCAAGACCAGAAAGGAGGTCACCGACTTCACCAGCGACGTGATGCCGGGAGTGAGCACCGTGAAGGACGCCTGCCGGTGCCTGACCGGCGACAACATCGTGACGGGCGAAGCGGAGAGCGCCGGCGGGCGGATCATGGGCTGCATCTGGGCTGCGGTGGACGTGGCTTCGGTAATCGTCGGCCTCGTCACCTTCGGAGTGGGCACGGTCGCCATTCAGGCCATCAAAACCGCGGCCAAGGCCGGCCTGAAGGCCATGATAAAGACCCTCGGGAAAGTCAGCTTCCGCAAGCTAGTGGACCTGGCTATCGACCTCCTGAGGGGCGGCTGGAAGAAGTTTGCGGCGAAGGCGGGTGGGGCGTTCAAGGCTGGCCTGCGCTGGGCGGCCGACAAGCTGAGACTCTCCGCCAATATCCTGAAGGACCTGACCCTCGAAGGCATCGAGCGGCTCAAGAAGCTACCGGAGTGGGTCTTGGATCGCCTCCGAGGATTGAGCGAGAGGGCGAAACGGGCGATCCTGGGGTGCCGCTCGCCGTGTAGAGTCAACGCAAATGAGATTCCACGTCGCGTCAAGTCTGTGAATCTGCCAAGCTGGAAAAAAGTGAAGATCGATATCGAGCACATCGTCTCAGGACATACGCGAGGTGGCAGTCGCGTGAGCCCATTGAAGGGTCTGTTCCCCGAAGCCATGACGACCCCTCAGATCGAAAACGCTGTTAGAGATGCATACCGCTATGGCAAACGAATTGAAACCCAAGGCGAACGAGTTTTGATGCGCGGTCATTCCGATAAATATAAGTTAACCATTGAGATCTGGATAAATACACGTACGCGCATCATAGAAACCGCTTATCCTATAGGCAGATGATGCACTCACTATCAGTTGTTATAGATGGCAGCTCGCTTGAACGAACATCGCACGGCTCCATCCTATGCAAGATTTTCTTTGAGATAGACAAGGGGGCGTTCCCCGAGCGCGACTGGTTTGATTTCGTCGTTGTCCTCCTCGGTAATTGGTTTGCAGTGCTACTTGCGCTTCATCGCGGACAGGCCAGAGAAGGCACGCTGCGGTTTATGGACGGGCCCTTCCGGCTGGAATTGAGGGTGACTGATGAAGGTTTGTGGGAGCTCGCGACTGTCTCTAGTGGCATCGATGAGGAAGAGATACATTATGTAGGCCCTATAGACGCAGACCTACTTTTACACTCTATGAGAATGGCAGCTCAACATATTGTGGGTGCCTGTGAAGCGGAAGGCTGGGGTTCAAGCGAGCTTCGGTATCTTCGACAGCTGCTCGCATATCGATGCTAACTATAGCTAGGCCTTGCCCGATTATTCACGGCGCCGACCATCGGGGTCGTTTACATGAAGCCTCAGCCGCCCGGCGAACTTCGAGGATCAGGTCGCTTCCGTGAACGCCCATTGGAGATAACCAAGCTGATCGGTGAGGCGCTTGAAATTGAAACTTCCTGAGATCCCGTCCACCCATCGGTCAGTGACGAATCGGGCTTCGGCCTCTTCGGTGTCGAGGAGGACAAAGGCACCGGACGGCACCTGGCGGCTTGGGTCGCGACTGGGGGCGTGCAGCAGGCAGGCGAGTCCCAGGTAAGTGGTGCGGCCGAACTTCCTGGGGCCGATCAGATGGTGATAGTGGCCGGCGATGTGGTGGCGAGGCTCGAGAGCTTCGACGAGTGCGGAGATCCGCCGCGACCCCTGAATCTGGCCCTGGTAGCCGGTGCTCACCCCCCACGGTGCATCGTGGGTGACGAGGACGTCCACGGAGCGGGGCTCAAGGTGAAGCAGCGCCTCGTACGCTTCCCGGTTGATAGCCGGGCCCACTTTGTCGGTGTCGCTTCCGCCGAGGAAAGCCAATCTCGTTCCGTCGAGGTTGAGGACGGCGCCATCGGCGACATATCGAAAGAGTCCGAACGGATCGACGTCGATCGTCTTCGAACCGGCCAGGCGTTCATTCAGCCAGGCAAAGTCCTCATGGTCCCCGCGGATGAAATGAATCGGCCGCAGGAGTTGCCGCTTTACGGCCTTCAGTCGCTCAGCGAGATCTCCGGTGGCAAGCAGGAGGCGGCTGAAGTCTTGCTCGCTTGGGTCCTCACGGACGTAGCGGGCAGTCGGCGCGTCGAAGGTCGAGGGATCTGGAAAGGCTCCGAAGTCTCCAACCTGAACAATCAGATTGAACCGCGCTCCGAGAGCCCACTGCCACGCGAGAGCCGCTCCCAGAACATGAAACACCCTCCCGTGGATGTCGCCGATAAAGCCGATCCTCATGCTCGCAAGAGGGATACCGGGTTGAGTTCCACGCGAGCATTCTCGCGCGTCGGGCCCCCTTCGGCTGATTTGAAGGATATGCGCTCCAATGGGGTCCTGGCC
>JBOGWM010000018.1:0-28791 GCA_050693695.1 Actinomycetota bacterium | reverse complement strand
CCTGAGAGGGCTTCGCATGCTGCGAAGCCTCGACCTGTGGGGAACGGAGGTCGGCGACGGGGGTTTGGTCCACCTCAAGCACCTGCCCAATCTCTCCGAGCTCGATCTGGGCGAGACCAGGATTGGAGATGGCGCACTCGATCACCTCAGCGAGATGAGCTCCCTGCGCCGGTTGCAATTGGGAGAATCGAACCTGAGCGAAGCCGCCCTCGAGCGCCTGCGGCGGGCCCTGCCCAACTGCCTCATCACCGGGGGCCAGGGCCCCGACGATAAGACCTCGGTCTCGGACTACCAGGATCCCCCGACCGCCCACGCGCTCTGACAGACCGGGGATCCGCCAGCATCCCCCGCCTCCCCCTTGATGAAGCAAATCCCCCCGCTGATTTCATCTAGGGTTTGTGGGCATGGACCTCGAGACGCTGCTCCTCAAGTTGGCGGGCGAGGCCGAGAGCGAGGGGCTGGTGCACCTGGAACGGCTCCCTGCCCGGGCCGAGGTCGAGGTGGCGCCTGACCCTCCACTCCCCGAGCCCCTCGCACGGCGTCTCGCGGCCATGGGGATCAATGCCCTCTGGGCCCATCAGGCCGAGGCGCTTCAGAGCGTGCGCCGGGGGCGACACACGATCGTCGCCACGGGAACGGCCAGCGGCAAGAGCCTGTGCTTCAACCTCCCGGTGATCGAGCGCATCCTCACCGCTCCCCGGGCCCGGGCGCTCTATCTCTACCCGACGAAGGCCCTGGCTCAGGACCAGCTCCGAGCCCTCCGGGCCTTCGCGCTGCCCGGGGTGACGGCGGCGACTTACGACGGGGACACTCCGATGGACGAGCGGGCCTCGGTCCGTCGCTTCGCCCGGATCGCGCTCTCGAACCCCGACATGCTGCACTACGGGATCCTGCCGCAGCACTCTCGATGGGCGGACTTCCTCGCCCATCTGGCGTTCGTGGTGGTGGACGAGGCGCACGTCCTGCGGGGCGTCTTCGGGTCCCACGTCGGCTGCATCCTGCGCCGGCTCCGGCGGGTGGCGAGTCACTACGGAGCCGAACCCGTCTTCATCCTCGCCTCCGCCACCATCGGCAATCCCGGCGAGCTGGCCGAGCGTCTGGTGGGGGCCCCCTTCACGGAGGTGACGAATGACGGGGCGCCCCGGGCAGACAAGCTCTTCGCCTTCTGGAACCCGCCCTTCAAGGACGAGGCGGCCGGGACCCGGGGTTCCTCCAACTGGGAGGCGGCGCGACTGGTCGCGGCTCTGGTCGAGGAGAGGATCCGCACGATTGCCTTCGCCCGCTCTCGCAGGGCTGCGGAGCTGGTCGCCCGCCACGCCCGCCAGCTCGTGACCTCGACCGAACTGTCCCGCCGCATCCGGCCCTACCGGGCCGGCTACCTGGCCGAGGCACGCCGGGAGATCGAGCGCCAGCTCTTCTCCGGAGAGCTCTTGGCCGTGGCGGCCACTCCCGCTCTGGAGCTGGGGGTGGACGTGGGCGGGCTCCGGGCGGTGGTCATGAGCGGCTTTCCGGGCACGGTCGCTGCGGTTTGGCAGCAGGCGGGACGAGCGGGCCGCTCCGGGGACGAGTCGGTCGCGGTCCTGGTCGGGCGGGATGACCCCCTCGACCAGTACTACCTCTCCCACCCCGAGGTCCTGCTCACCAAGCCCTTCGAGGCGGCGCTGATCGACGCCTCCAACCCCCGCATTCTGGAGCCCCACCTGGGATGCGCGGCTCACGAGCTGGCGCTCGAGGGGGATCGGGTGGACGAGACCTTCGGCCCGGGGGCGGCCGCCCTGGCGGAGGCGATGGCCGCCAAGGGGGATCTGGGCCCGGGTCAGCGCCGCAAGGGGTCGGCGGCACGGCTTCATTGGAAACGGCGGGAGCCCCCCGGCAGGGACCTCGACCTGCGCTCGATCGGCGGCGAGCCCTATGCGCTGGTCGAGGCGAGCACGGGCGCCCTCATGGGGACGGTGGATGCGGCCCGCGCCCTCCAGCAGATCCACCCCGGAGCGATCTACCTCCACCAGGGCGAGAACTTCGAGGTGGTCTCCCTCGATCTCGATTCCCGAGTGGCCCTGCTCGAGGCGGCGGAGGACATCTACTACACGCAGTCCCAGGAGCGTTCCGACATCCGCGTCCTTCAGGTCCAGGAGGAAAAGCTCGTGGGCGAGACGGCCTTCTTCGTGGGAAAGGTGACCGTGGCCGAGCAGGTGGTGGGCTATCTTCGCAGGAGCATCGCCACCGGGGAGATCCTCGGCGCGGTGAACCTGGATCTCCCCGAGCAGAACCTGGAGACCATGGCCTTCTGGTACACCGTGGAAGGCGAGACCGCTTCCCGGGCGCAGATCGGTCGCAGCGAGCTTCCGGGCGCCCTCCACGCCGCCGAGCACGCCGGCATCGGGATCCTCCCCCTCTTCGCCATGGTCGACCGCTCCGACATCGGCGGGGTCTCGACCCCCCTCTCCCCCGACACCGGAGCGCCCACGGTGTTCATCTACGACGGCCATCCGGGCGGGGTGGGAATCGCCGAACGGGGGTTTGCCCGGGCGGCCGAGCACCTGAGCGCGACGCTGGAGGCCGTGCGAGGATGCCGGTGCGAGACCGGTTGTCCCTCATGCGTGCAGTCGCCGAAATGCGGCAACGGCTACGAGCCCCTGGACAAGGGGGCCGCGGTCCGCCTCATGGATACGATCCTCGGGGCTCAGAACCTCCGCGGGCACCAGGGCTGAGGGTGCCACGAGAACATGGCGTCGGCCCGGGCGAGGGCGTCTTTCCGGTGCTCGATCACCCTTCCGGCCCCATGGAGCGAGCGGAACGAGATGCCGCCCAGGTAGACGGAGGCCAGGTCATGGGCCCCGAGCGCCAGATCGGGGCTGCGCCGGCAGCGCCGGCAGGTCGCTCCTTCGGGCCCCCCTTCCAACTCGAAGCGCCCGGTGTTCCAGGGGCAGAACTCGTCAGTCACCTCCATCACCAGGCTGGCCTCGACGCCGTAGCGCCGGGCGGCCAGCGCCTTGGGGAGATCCACCAGCCGGATCCACAGCCCGTCGGAGACGGTCAAGCGGAGCCGGCGCGGCTCGGCCAGCATCAACAGCAGCGGCTCGTCGATGGGCCGGTTGGAAGCTCGGGTCTGCACGGTCAGGTCCATGTCGAAGCAATACCGCCAGAGGGTCGCATAGGCCTCGGTCGTCACGGCCAAGAGCTCTTCCACCTCGATGGTCCCCTTGGGAGTGGAATCGGCCCACTGCTCACGGAAGCGGTAGATGACATAGCCTTCCAACTCACCCTCGGACTCGCAGGCGACGAACAGGCGTGGGGCGTGGTCGGCATCCGGGGATGTCTCGCGAAGCCAGTATTCCCACCAGGAACGGGATTGGCCGGGCATCCCCGGCCGGTGGAGACGGAGCCGCTCGTACACCTTGGGAAAGGCATCGAGAGCGTCCGCACGCGAGAGCAGTCGCAAGCGAGCCGGCTCCCCGGGAGATCGGGCGAAGGCGGCATGCCGGCGATCGATCTCCAGCCGGCAGCTATATTCCGCCATCCCGTAGCCGAAGCGCCCGTAGATCCAACCCTCCGAGGCGTGGAGGGCGGCTACCCGCTCCCCGCTTTGGCGGACATCGTCGAGCTGGCGGCGCATGAGGGCCTTCAGGACCCCGCGCCGCCGATGGGTGGGGACTACCCAGACCGAGATGATCGCGGCCATCGGAACCACCGCCCCGGGGACGGTCAACTCGAACGACGTCCGGGCGGCCCCGCCCACGATCTCCGAGGCGTCCCAGGCTGCCAGCGTACAGCCAGGATCCAGTAACCCCGCTTCCGCCTGGATCTCCGCTTCGGAGACCTTCTCCCCGAAGGCCAGGTATTCCCGGTCGATCCATGAAAGGACCTCTTCGGAGACGATGGGACGGATCTCGATTTCCAAGGAGACGCTCCTTTCTCAGGACCGCTGCCGGCCAGCTATTCGATCCCCTGAGCCCGCTGCAGCGTCCCCGAGAAATCGATCGACACCGCCTTCCACTCCGTGAACTCGTCGAGCGCCTGCGGCCCGGCCTCCCGATGCCCGTTCCCGGTGTCCTTCATCCCCCCGAAGGGGAGCTGCACCTCGGCCCCGATCGTGGGGGCGTTGACGTAGACCACCCCGAACTCCAGCTCGGTGATCGCTCGGAACGCGGCGGTGACGTCGTGAGTGTAGATGGCGCAGGAAAGGCCATAGGCCGTGGAATTCGCGGTGGCAAGGGCCTCGTCCAGACCGGAGACCCCGATGATGCCGGTGACCGGGCCGAAGATCTCCTCCCGGGCGATCCGCATCTCCGGCGTCATCCGGTCGAAGACGGTGGGAGCGATGAAATGGCCTCGCTCGTAGGCGCCACCGGTCAGCCCCGCGCCTCCGGTGAGCACCTCCGCCCCCTCCTGTCTGCCGATGCCGATGTAGTCGAGCACCCGCCTCTTCTGGTCCTCGTTGATGACCGGGGTCACCTCGACTTCGGGATCCAGCCCCGGCCCGACTTTCATCCTCGATACCCGATCCACCAGGCGCTCGACGAAGGGCTCTTTGATCTCGGCCAGGACGATCAGCCGGCTGGTGGCGGTGCAGCGCTGACCGCTGGTGGCGAAGGCGCCCCAGGCGGCCGAGTCCACCGCCAGGTCCAGGTCCGCGTCCGGCATCACGATGAGGGCGTTCTTGCTCCCCAGCTCCAGCGAGCAGCGCTTCATCAGGCGCCCGCAGGTCTCATTCACCCATCGACCCACCTCGAGGGAGCCGGTGAAGGAGATCCCCCGGACTCCGGAGTGCTTCACCAGGGAGGCTCCCGCCTCCTCCCCGTATCCCTGAACCAGGTTCAGGACCCCCGGAGGAAGGCCCACCTCCTCGAACGTCTCGATCAGCAGCGTCGAGAGCAGCGGGGTGTCCTCCGCGGGCTTGAAGATGCTGGTGCATCCCGAGATAAGGGCCGGGACGATCTTCCAGGCAGGGATGGCCAGGGGAAAGTTCCAGGGGGTGATGAGCCCCACCACCCCCACGGGATGGCGAAGCGTCAGAGAGAACTTGCTGGGCAGCTCGGCGGGCATGGTGTGGCCGAAGAAGCGGCGACCTTCCCCCACCATGTACAGGCAGAAGTCGATCCCCTCCTGGACGTCGGCCCGGCTCTCTCGGAGAGTCTTGCCCATCTCTCGGGTCATGAGCCGAGCCAGCTCCTCCTTGCGCTGCTCCAATAGGAGTCCGACCCGCAGCACGTAGTCGGCGCGCCGTGGGGCCGGGGTTCGCATCCAGGATGGATAGGCGGCCTGCGCCGCAGCCACCGCGGCGTCCACGTCCTCGGGCCCCGAGCGAGGAAAGACACCGAGCACCTCCTCCCGCTCGGCCGGATTGATGCTGGCAAAGAGCCGCCCCGAGGCGGCCGGCATCCACTCGCCGCCGATGTAGTTCCGATATTCGCGGGTCATCTCACTCACCCGTATCGAAGCTTATCTCTCCGCCCTGTCAGCACCGATCGATATCCTGATCCCATGGCCGGCTACGATCCCGCAACCGCACTCGTGGTGGTGGACGTCCAGAACGACTTCGCGGACCCGAAGGGAAGCCTCTACGTCAAAGGAAGCGAGGAGGTCCCGAGCTTCATCAACGCTGCGGCGCGGGCCGCCCGCCGCGGCGGGGCGTTGGTGGTCTTCACGCAGGACTGGCACCCGCCCTCCACCCCCCACTTCGCCAGGGACGGGGGTGCCTGGCCGGTCCACTGCGTGGGCGGCGCCTGGGGGGCGGAGCTTCATCCCGACCTCGAGACCCTCCCGGACGACCCACGGATCCGCAAGGGAGCGGGGGGCGAGGACGGGTATTCGGGGTTCACCGTGGCGGATCCCGGAACGGGGGAGCGCGCCGGGACCGGTCTCGAGCGGCTGCTCCGAGAACGAGGGGTCAAGCGGGTGGTCGTCGTGGGGATTGCCACCGACTATTGCGTCAAGGCCACGGCCATAGATGCCACGGAGTTGGGTTTCGAGACCGCGGTGCTCGCAGAGGGAATCCGGGCGGTGGATCTCCGGTCAGGAGATGGGCAGCGAGCCCTGGAGGAGATGAGGGGGGCCGGCGTACGGATCGAATAGGCAAGAGCGTTACTCGTGGCCGGCGGCCAGTTCCTGCGCCTGTTCCATGGCGGCCTGGATGGCGTTGAGCAGGGCCGCTCGCACCCCTGCCTGCTCGAGCTGGCGGATGGCCATGATGGTCGTCCCGCCCGGCGAGGTGACCGCCTCCCGCAGCTCGACGGGATGCATCCCCGCATCCGCCAGCAGCTTGGCGGTGCCCAGCATCGTCTGGACCACCAGCTCGGTCGAGACGCCTCTCGAGAGGCCGAGCATGATCCCGGCATCGATCATCGCCTCCGCCAGCAGGGCGAAATAGGCCGGTCCCGACCCCGAGACCGCAGTGACGGCATCCATGTACGGCTCGGAGATCCGCACCACTTTCCCCACGTGCGAGAGCACCTCCTCGGCGACCTTGAGGTGCTCATCGGTGGCGTGGCTGCCGGGACAGAGACCGGCGATCCCCTCTCCCACCTGCGCCGGGGCATTCGGCATGGCCCGCACCACCGGGACGCCGGGGACCAGTCGCTTCTCCAGGAACCGGGTCGGGATGGCGGCGGCTATGGAAATGATGAGGTGATCGGTGGTCACCTCTTCGGCGATCTCGCTCACGAGGGCCTCCATGTCCTGCGGCTTCACCGAGATCACGAGGGTGCGGGCATCCGCCGCCGCCTCCGGGTTGGATCTCGTCGCCCGCAGACCGTGGCGGGCGACGAGCTCGGCCACCCGCTCCTCGCGGCGGGCGGTGACGACGATCTCCTCCGGCCGCCTCCAGCCCGAGGCGAGCAGCCCCGAGACCAGAATCTCCCCGATCTTCCCGCATCCCAGAATGGCCAAAGTCTCACCCACGGGCCGAAGTATAGGTGAGCCAGAGACTGCCCGACCGAGGTCAAGGAGATGTCATCGGGAGGCCCCTATGATGGAAGATGCCCAACCGCCTCCTCCTCCGGCTTGCCCGTAGCCCCGCGGTGCGCCGGTTTGTCACCTCGGCTTCCCTCGCCCGGCCGGTGGTGGAGCGCTTCGTCGCCGGCGAGACCGTCGAGGATGGGATCGAGGCAGCCCGCCGGCTGGCCACAGGCCGGATCGCCTCCGTCCTCGACTATCTGGGAGAGCACGCGGCTGGCGAGAGCCAGGCGAACGCCGCCACCGACCTCTACCTGAAATGCCTCACCCGGATCAAGACCGAAGGCCTGGACACCCACATCTCGGTCAAGCTCACGCAGCTCGGCCTCGATCAATCTTTCGAGCAGGCCCTGCGACGGATGGGAGAGATCTGCGGCGCGGCAGCCGGGGGTCCTTCGGGTCCGGCGACGATGGTGGCGATTGACATGGAGTCTCACCGCTACACGGACCGCACGATCGAGGTCTACCGGCGGCTTGCCGACCGTCATGAGAATGTCATCCTCTGCCTCCAGGCCTACCTGAAGCGCACCGAGGGAGACCTCGCCTCTCTCCTGGCCTCACGACCCTCGATCCGACTGGTCAAAGGCGCCTACGATGAGCCGGACGACCTTGCCTTCGGGTCCCGGGACACCGACGCCTCCTTTCGTCGGCTCCTTGCCCTCCTCCTCGACGTCTCTTCCTACGCGGCGGTGGCCACCCATGCCGATGGGCTGATCCAAGAGACCATCCGGCTCGCTCGGCAACGAGGGCTTCCTCCCGAGCGATTCGAGTTTCAGATGCTCTACGGGGTGCGCCGAGACCTGCAAAGGGTTCTTCGAGGCGCCGGCCATCGGGTGCGGGTCTACATCCCCTTCGGAGACCAGTGGTATCCCTACCTGATGCGCCGGATGGCGGAGCGTCCCCGAAATCTACGCCTCTTCGCAGAAGCCCTGTTCCGAGGGTGATGACGGTCATCTCGAAGCCCGAGGTGAGGTACCGTTCCCCAAGAAGGAACCCGGGAAAGCCCTATCCCTTGCCCCGAGACGAGAGGAGCCCATACATGACCAGGGGGTCAGCTCCCCGCCTGCTCCATGCCGGCCTGGTGGCCCTCGCCTCGGTGACCATCGCGCTCGGATTCCCGCCCTCCTCGGGAGGAGACACCGCTCCGCCGCTTCCCAACTCGATGGCCTCCCTGGGTGACTCCATCACCAGGGCCTACAACGCGTGCGGTTTCTTTTCCGACTGCACGGCCCGCTCCTGGTCGACGGGCAACGACGCGGCGGTCAACAGCCACTACCAACGCATCAGAAAAAAGAACGAGGCATTGACGGCCCACAACGTTGCGAGATCCGGCGCCAAGGTGGACGAGCTTGAAGACCAGGCGGCAAGCGCGGTCTTCCAGGGCGTGGAGTATGTCACCATCCTCGTGGGAGCCAACGACGCCTGCACGTCGTCAGAGTCTGACATGACCTCCCTCGTTACCTTCGAGGAGCGGTTTCGGGCCGCGGTGGAGACCTTGACCGAGGAGCTACCGGAGGCGGCGCTCTTCGTTTCGAGCATCCCCGACATCAAGAAGCTGTGGCTCGTCGGGAAAGACGAGCCGGATGCCCGAAACGCCTGGGAAGCCTTCGATATCTGCCAGTCGATACTCGCGAACCCGACCTCGACCGATCCGGCCGACGAGGCCCGTCGTGATCGGGTGCGCCGGCGGGTTATCGACTACAACGACGTGCTCGAGGAAGCCTGCCTCGATCACCGTAGCTGCAAATTCGATGAGAACGCGGTCTTCTCGTATCCGTTCACGCTCGGCCACGTCAGCAGATGGGACTACTTCCATCCCAACGCGACCGGTCAGGCGGTCCTGGCGGACGTCACCTACCGCAAGGGCTTCGGTTGGTAGGAAGATCCGCAAAACAGGCGAAGTCCATTCGGGCTTCAGAGTGAGGCGGGGGCGGTGGCCGGGCCACTCCGTCCGCCCGGGACGGGATCGCTGCGGCGCAGGTCGAGGCGCCGCAGGAGCTGGGCGTTCAGCGCGACCACGATCGTGGAGGCGCTCATGAGGACGGCCCCCAGGGCCGGCGGCAGGGTGATGCCTGCCCAGGCAAGAACGCCCGCCGCGAGCGGGATGGCGAGCACGTTGTAGCCGGCGGCCCACGCCAGGTTCTGGACCATCTTTCGATAGCTGGCCTCCGACAGGCGGATCACCGACACGACGCCACGGGGGTCGCTGGAGGCGAGGACCACTCCGGCGGACTCGATGGCGACGTCGGTGCCGGCCCCGATGGCGAGGCCGACATCGGCCCGCGCGAGGGCCGGGGCGTCGTTCACGCCGTCGCCCACCATGGCGACGCTGAGGCCTCGCTCCTTGAGTTCGGCGACCTTGGCGTCCTTATCCTCGGGGAGGACCTCGGCGAAGACCTCGTCGACCCCCAGCTCGCGTCCCACGGTCTCGGCGACCTGGCGGGCGTCGCCGGTGATCATCACCACCCGCTTGCCCATCGCCTGCAGCTCGGCCACCGCCTGCTTGGCCTCGGGGCGAACCTGGTCCTCGAGGGCGAGTGCGCCGACGATCTCGTCGGCCCGCAGGAGGTGGAGGACAGCCGCGCCCCGCGCCTTCCAGCCCTCCACCCGGCTCCCCAGCGCCTCCGGCTCGGTGAGCCCCCGCTCGCGCAGCAGGGCGGGTCCGCCGACCGCGTAGCGCCGCCCGTCGATCGCGGCCTCGACGCCACGGCCGGTGATGGATCGGAAGTCGCTCGCTCGGGCGAGTTCGCCCCGCTGTCGGGCCGCGGCCACGATGGCGCGGGCGAGGGGATGCTCGCTGTCGGCCTCGACGCCGCCGGCGAGACGAAGCACCTCGTCCTCCTCCAGGCCCGCGCCGGCGACACCGGCGAGCGCGTGCCGGCCCTTGGTGAGCGTGCCGGTCTTGTCGAACAGGATGGCGTCGACGCTGCGCATGCGCTCGAGGGCCAGGCGATCCTTGACCAGGATGCCGGCTCTCGCGGACAGCGCGGTGGAGAGGCTCACGACGAGGGGGATGGCGAGCCCCAAGGCGTGAGGGCAGGCGATCACGAGCACGGTGACGGTGCGCACCACCCCGTCGTCGACCGAACCCAGCAGGGACCAGACGATGAAGGTGAGCGCCCCGGCGCCGGCGGCGACGTAGAACAGGAGCGCCGCGAACCGATCCGCGAGGGCCTGAGCCCGGCTCCGGGACTGCTGGGCGGCGGCCACCAGCCGCTGGATGCCGGCGAGCGCGGTCTCCTCCCCGACGGCCTCCACCCGGACCCGGATGGAGGAGTCGGTCGAGACGGTACCGGCGACGACCCGGTCGCCGGGGCCCTTGGGGACCGGCCGGGACTCACCGGTCACCATCGACTCGTCGAGCTCGGCCTCCCCGTCGACGATCCGCCCATCGGCGGGAACGCGCCCGCCGGAGCGGACGAGGACCACGTCCCCCGCCGCCAGATCATCCAGCGACACGGACTCGACCTCGCCGCCTTCCCGGACCCGCTCCGCCTCGTCGGGGAGGAGCTCGGCGAGTGCGGCCAGGGCTCCCCGAGCCTGGCCCAGCGCCTTCATCTCCTGCCAGTGGCCCAGGAGCATGATCGTGATCAGCGCCCCGAGCTCCCACCAGAAGTCGAGGTCGAAGAAGCCGAGCGAGGTCGCCGCCGAGGCGACGAACGCGACGGTGATCGCCATGGCGATCAGCAGCATCATGCCCGGCTGGCGGGCTCGGATCTCCTGCACCCCGCCCCCCAGGAACGGCCAGCCGCCCCAGAAGAAGACAGCCATCCCGAGGACGGGGGCCACCCACTCGACTCCCGGGAAGTCGAGGGAATAGCCGAACCACTCCATCACCATGTGGGAGGTGGCAATCACCGGGATGGTGAGCAGCAGGCTCCACCAGAACTTCGTCCGAAACATCGCCGCGTGGTCCCCGTGGCCGCCGTGTGCATCGTGACCGGCATGCGGGTCGCGCCCGGGCGGAGCGCCGTGAGGCGAGTTGCGTCCAGGCTGAGAGGGGCGCCCGGTGTGCTCGGCGGGCGCCTCATGCTCTTCGTGCTGGCGATCTGGGGCCTCCAGGCAGGCTCACCTCCTCGTCGTAGATACCATACCTCGTAGATACCATACCCCCCCGGGGTATTTCTGCAAGGCTCGGAGTGATGGTTGGCGATCATCCCGGGTGGTTCTGGGTTGGGGGCGACATCAGGCGCTCGCTCCGGTGGAGCCGGTGCAGGCCGAGGGCGGAGGCTGTGCCGGCGCTGGGACAGAACTGCATCCCAATTGCAATAACTTTCTCATCGCACTACCATTATTTCCCATGATCAACAGGGTGCTGGCGTTCGGTGTCGTGGCGCTCGTGACGGCGGCATGTGGCCCGCGCGGCCAGGCCGGGCGAGATGACGGGCTTCGAGTCGTCACCACGGTGGCGCCCATCACGAGCATCACCGCCAACATTGCCGGTGAGATGGCGTCGGTGACCGGACTGGTGCCCGAGGGCACGAACTCCCACACTTTCGAGCCGCCCCCGAGTGCGGCCAAGGCGCTCTCCCGGGCGGATGTGGTCCTCATCAACGGGCTCAAGCTGGAGGAGCCCACCAAGGAGCTCGCCGGGAAGAACCTGAAGCGGGGAGCCGAGATCGTGGAGCTGGGCACGCTGACGATCGAGCCCGCCGACTACATCTACGACTTCTCCTTCCCCGAGGAGGGAGCTAAACCCAATCCCCATCTCTGGACGAACCCGCCGATGGCCAAAAGGTATGCCGAGATCATCGCCGAGATGCTGGAGCGAAGGGATCCCCCTCATGGTGCGACCTATCGTTCCAACTACGAGAAGTTCGCCGCCAAGGTGGACACCTTCGACCAGGCGATGAAGCAGGCGACCGCCACCCTCCCGGCCGAGCGCCGCAAGCTGCTCACCTATCACGACGCCTACGCCTACTTCGCCAACCACTACGGCTGGAGTGTGATCGGCGCCATCCAGCCCTCGAGCTTCGAGGAGCCGACACCAAAGGAGGTGGCCGACCTCATCACCCAGGTACGAGAGGCGGGGGTTCCGGCCATCTTCGGCTCCGAGGTCTTCCCGAGCCCGGTGCTCGAGCAGATCGGGAAGGAGGCGCGGGTGAAATACGTCGACGTCCTGCGCGACGACGACCTGCCCGGTGAGCCGGGGGACGCCAATCACTCCTGGCTGGGGCTGATGCGGTTCGACTTCATCACCATGGTCGAGGCCCTGGGCGGCGACGCCTCCGCCCTCAAGGCGGTCAAGGTCGGAGACGCCCCCGATAGGGCCTTCTATCCACAGTGAGCGACCTCCTGGTCCATCTCGACCGGGTGACCTGCGCCTACGACCGGCGCCCGGTGCTGGCCAACGTCACGCTCAAGATCGCCGCCGGGGACTTCACCGGCATCGTCGGACCCTCGGGATCGGGAAAGACCACGGTCCTGCGCGCCATCATCGGGACGCTGCGTCCGGTTCTCGGGGAGGTGTGGCGCCGGCCCGGGCTGACCCTGGGCTATGTCCCCCAGGTGGACACCATCAACTGGAACTTCCCCGTCACGGTGACCGAGGTCCTGCTCATGAGCCGCATCCGTGGGCGGACGCTCCCCTGGGCAAGCGGAGAGGAGAAGCGCCAGGTGAGGCAAGTGGCGGAGGGGCTCGGGATCGGTGACCTGGTCCGCCGCCACATCCGGGAGCTCTCGGGCGGTCAACAGCAGCGGGTCTTCATCGCCCGGGCCCTGATGGCCAGGCCCGACCTCCTGCTCCTCGACGAGCCCACCTCGGGAGTCGACGTCCCTACCCGTCACCACTTCCTCCACCTCCTCGCTGAGCTCAATGCCGGGGGGGTCACCATCCTGCTCACCACCCATGACCTGAACGGGATGGCCGCCCACCTGCCGTCCCTCGTCTGCCTGAATACCGAAGTCATCGCCCAGGGCCCCCCGAAAAAGGTGCTCACCCCGGCGGTCCTGCAACGGACCTACGACGCCCCGATGGAGGTCCTGGAGCACGCGGGGATGCCGGTGGTCATCGACCGCTACGAGCACCCCGGAAAGGTCATCGCCTGGCTGAAGCAGGAGTCGGCCCGGTGAGCGTTATCTTGGAGCCATTCCAGTTCGCCTTCTTCCGTCACGGCCTCCTGGTGGCGACCCTGGCCGGAGCCCTCTGCGGCCTCATCGGGGTCTACGTGACGCTTCGAGGGATGAGCTACCTGGGGCACGGCCTTTCTCATGCGATCTTTGGAGGGGCGGCGGCCGCGGCGGTGATCTCCATCAATTACTACATCGGCGCCGGTCTCTGGGGACTCGCATCGGCTCTCGCCATCGGGCGGGTCACGCGCCGGCGCCGGATCATCGGCTCCGACGCCGCCATCGGGGTGATCACGGCCGCCTCCTTCGCCTTGGGGCTCGCCCTGATCAACATCTTCGGAACAGCCAGAAAGAGCATCGACGCGGTGCTCTTCGGCAGCATCTTGGGCGTCTCCGTCACCGACATCCGGGTGGTGATCGGGGTGACGGTCCTGGCCTCGGCAGTCGTGTTCTTCAGATACCGGGCGCTGCTGTTCGCCACCTTCGACCCGGAAGTCGCGGAGGTCTCCGGAGTCCGCACCACCCGCGTCGATGACCTGCTCATGCTGGTGCTCGCCACCGCCATCCTGGCCACCATGAAAGTCCTCGGCGTGATCCTCATCGCGGCCATCCTGGTCATCCCGGCGGTGGTGGCCCGGATGGCGACCAACAGCTTTCCTCGCATGCTGTGGCTCTCCGCCGTCATCGGTACGGTCTGCGGGTTTGCGGGGATGAACTTGAGCTACCACCTCGGCGTCTCCTCCGGCGCCACGATCGTGCTCGTGGAGGCGGCCGTCTTCGCGGCGGTGCTCGCGGCCACCGGAGCCCGAGGCCTCCGGCGAGGCCGCGAGCGATAGCCCGGGTCGCTCCTACCTCAGCTTGGCTATGACCTTTGCGAAGGCTTCCATGGCCGGCTCGAACACGACGTAGTAGGAGAAGCCGAGTCGCTCTTTGCGCTCCAAGAGCTCCCGGGCCAGATCGTCAGGGGTTCCCAGCATCAGAAACGGGCTGTCCAGCACCTGCTGGGGCGTCCAGGACGGAAGGCGCTCGGCGACCATGCGCTCCGCCGCGCCCTGACGGTCGTCGGTGACCTCGACCACCTGAACGAGCGCGTTGAGCTCCAGATCATCCATCCGCTCTCCCGCCAGCCGGCGAAGGTGCGCCACTCGCTTCTCGGTCGCCTCGGGGAGCTCGAGATCGAACGTGCCCGGCTCGCCAGCGCGTCGCTGGCGAAGCCCGGCGAAGCCCACTATGTCCGCCTCGGAAGCGGCGAGCGCCAGGATGCCCTCGCTCGCACCCCCCAACAGCAGGCGCAGATGGGGCCGATCCCACAGCTTCTCCCTGACGAGGGCGACGGTCGCCCCCAGGCGCTTCACCCGATCCGCAAGAGGCCCGAAGGCCACCCCGGCCGCCTCGTATTCCCAGCGCCTGTGGCCGAGACCCAGTCCGAGCTCGAGCCGGCCGTCGGTCAGGAGGTCGACGGTGGCCACCTGGCGGACAAGGAGAGCCGCGTTGTGGAAATCGTTGATGAGCACGAGCGTCCCCACCCGAAGCTGTTCGGTGACCTGAGCGGCGACCGCCAGCGGCGTGAAGGGGTCCAGATGGCTCAGATGATCGGGGAGGAGGAGCACGTCGAATCCCAGGGCTTCGGCCACGCGCGCCTTGTCAATCCAGACCGAGCGGGATTCGGGAAGGCCGACCGAGACGCCAAACCGGAAGTTTTGCAGCATGAGGGGATCATCCCATAACCGGGCCCCCCAGTCATGGGTTTGATGTCTCGATCCGGATCTCAGCGGCGACGATCATCGGGCGCCCCTCGGAGGCGCGCGTTGGGGTAGGAGCCCAGAACTCGCAGGAAGGAGGTGTATTCGGTCAGGGCCTTGAGCGCCTCCTGAACCACCGGATCCTGCACGGGGGCGTCGAGGTCCAGGTAGAAATGATACTGCCACGCTCTTGCCTGAGAAGGCCGGCTCTCCAGCTTGGAAAGGTTGAGGTGCCGCTCGGCAAACGCCCCGAGACACCGATAGAGCGCTCCCGGAACGTCGGTCAGCGCAAAGACGATCGAGGTCTTCTGCGGCGGGCCGAAGAGGTCCGAGCTGCCCCGGGAGACGGCCACGAACTTGGTCGAATTGTCCGCTCGATCCTCAATGTCTGTGGCGAGGCTTTTCAGGCCATAGAGAGCAGCCGCCTCCGCCGAGGCGATGGCGGCTGCCTGGACCTTCCGCTCCTGGGCGACGAGTCGAGCTGCGCCCGCGGTGTCGTGCACCGCCACCCGTTCCACCCCCAGGGAGTCGAGGAACTCCTTGCACTGCTCCAGGGCCTGGGGGTGGGAGTAGACCACCGCCACCTCCTCCATCGGGGTCTCCGGGAGAGCGAGCAGGCAGTGGGAGATGCGGACGATCGTTTCCGCCACGATCTGCACCCCATGGCGCACGAGCAGGTCATAGGACTCGTTGATCGATCCCGCATGCGAGTTCTCGAGGGGCACCACACCGTGGGACACCGCCCCGATCTCGACCGACTCGAAGACCTTGTGCACGGAGGGAAACGGAACGGAGACCGGGTCGGGGAAAAGAGCCCGCACCGCCCGCTGGCTATAAGCGCCGGCCTCGCCCTGAAAGCCGACCGTCATCTGGGAGACCTCCGTATGTCCCTGGCTCCGGTCACTCATGGAGCACCTTCCCTCGAAGCGGATGCCCCCGCAGAAAAGGAAGAACCCAAGGTACCTCCGAGACGTTGACCGAAGCGCACTTCCCCACACACTTCGGCCCCCGACCCTTCAGCACCTTGGGCCCTTAGCGTCCCTGGCAACCTCTCGAAGCTGCCCGGCTCCCTTTGTGGGAAGGCCCTCATCGGACCAATCCCGCTTCAGCGAACCGGTGATGCCGGCGGGTAGGCCTTCCCCACCTGACCGACAGGCTCACCGACTGGGCTGATCGCATGGTCGCGCCAACCCACCCGGTCACCTGACCGGTCCTTACCGGCCGCTCGGGACAGGCGCAAGATACCGCACCCCGGGGGAGGCCCGTCAAGAGCGCTCTCGGAGATTTGTTCGCGACCCGCCAAAGTTTCTTCCCGCTCCCCCCTGCCCCCTCCCACAGGGATCGAAGATGACGAGAAAGAGCCTTTATGCCCCTGCCTTCAGCGACACCCGAGCGCTGGCGGAATAGAGCTCGGAGAGCTCGGCGCCAGACCGCTCCCAGGAAAAATCACCGGAGGAGCAAATGGCCAGCCTTCCCAGACTCGAGGCCAGAGGGGCGTCGGAGAGGATACGCCAGGCTCGCTCCGCGAAGGCCGCGCTGGACCCCGGCTCGACCAGGAAGCCCGTCCGCCCGTGACGGACGATGGAGGCCAGGCCGCCGACCGCAGAGGCGACCACGGGGATGCCACAGGCCTGAGCTTCCAGCGCCACCAGGCCGAAGGACTCCGTATGGGAGGGCACCAGGCAGACATCCGCGGCCTGATAGAAGGCCGGGAGCCGCGCGTGCGGCTGGGCCGGCACCAATCTCACCAGATCCGAGACCTTCAGGGCCGACGCCCGCGAGCGGAGCCGCTCGGGCTCGCCCGCTCCCACCATCCCGCTGCCACCCCCGACGATCATGAGCATCACCCGCTCCCGGGACAGGCGCCCCCACTCGACAAGATGCGCCAGCGCCTCGATGGCGGTGTCGGCCCCCTTCAGCGGCTGCAGCCGGCCGACGAAGAGGAGCACCTGCCTGCCGCTCACGCCGAGGCGAGCCTTGGCTTGCTCCCGATCTCCGGGGCGGAACATCCGATGATTGACGCCGGGGGCCACCACATGGATACGCTCCGGATGCGCGGCGTACAGGTCGATGAGCCAGCGCCGCTCCTCACAGGTGGCGGCGACGATGGCGTCGGCCTCCGCGATCACCCGGGCCTCGCCGAAGAGCCGGGCTTCGGGCTCCGCGACATCGCCGGACCGCAGACCCTCGTTCTTCACCCGCCCGAGGGTGTGAAAGGTATGGACGAAGGGGATCCCCCAGCGAGACGCCAGGGTCGAGGCCACCCTCCCCGAGAGCCAGTAGTGGCTGTGGATCACGTCATAGGAACGACCCTCCCCCTCGACCAGGGCCGCCACGTTGGCGGTGAACTCGGGCAGGTGGGCGGGCAACTCCTCTTTGGAGAGGGACTCCGCCCCCGCCCGGATGGAGCTCACCCGGACCCCCGGACACAGGAACACCTCTTCGGAGGCCGCGGTGGCCTCCCTGCGAGAATAGATATCCACCTCCAGGCCGGACGCCGCCAGGGTCCGGGCCAGCTCCCGCACGTAAACGGTCATCCCCCCCGCATCCCCCACCCCCGGCTCCGCCGTCGGGTTGGAATGGATGACGAGCATGGCCACCCTCCGGATGCGACGATGGAGGGCGGTGCGCCTCGGTGAACCTTCAGCCGCCAGGGTTGCGACTCCTTTCGATGATCGCCAAATGGTAGCTGAACATGGGAATTAGTCGGCCAGACGAATTGCCGGGGCGAGGGCAGGCCCTTCCCCCGCTCATGCTCCCCGGCCAAAAGCCAAAAGAGGGGTGCTACCACACTTGTTCCGATCCCCACCCGGCGTGCATCATAGGCGTCGCATTGGCGAAAGCCGGATCGCCGGGGGGCTTGAAAGACTTCAGACACCTCAGATGATAAATCGACCTCCTGTCGCCAGACGTCCACAAGCGCAGCGGCCCGGTGTCTACGTCGAACGCCGCGTCCCCGCGCCCCTGAGGTGGGTGCTGTCCCTGCTCACCTCCGTCGGGGAGCTCGCGGCCGACACCCTCATCCGGCTGCGAGGCCGCAGCCTCCGTGGAACGCCGCCCGTTTGCGAGCCGGACGGGCGGCCGTTGGCTCTGAGGGGTACGGTCTTTCCGAGTGACTCCAAGACCTATCTGGTGCTTCCCTTCGAGGTGCGCCCGGGCACGGGACGCATCGAGGTCCGCTACGGCTGGGAGGAGCTCCCTCCCCATCTCCCCCACAATCCAATCACCTCGACGGTGCTCGACCTGGGACTCTGGGACGAGCACGGCTATCGATCCGCCGAGGGTTTCCGAGGCTGGTCGGGCAGCCGGCACAAGACGATCTTCGTCGAGGCCGATAGGGCCGAGCGAGCCTACCGTCCCGGGCCGATCAATCCGGGGATCTGGCACGTGGAGCTCGGGCTGGCAGCCGTGGGTCCGACCGGCGCCGAGTGGACGGTCCGGGTACAGGCCCGGAGCCGGCCCGCTCGCGAGCCTCCCCCGCCCAGGCCCGTCGACCCCACGCATGTGGCCAATCCCCGCCCCGGCTGGTATCACGGCGACTTCCACATGCACGCGTACCACTCGAACCCCGAGGGGCCAACCCCCGAGAGGTTCGTGGAGTTCGCGAGGGCCGCCCGGCTCGACTTCCTCCCTATCACGGAGTACGTGGTGGGACGGCACTGGAACGAATACGGCGACGTCCAGCGGGCCAACCCGGATCTGGTGATCTGGCCGGGGAGGGAGATCATCACCTATTTCGGCCACTTCCAATCCCTCGGAGAGACCCCGGGGTTCATCGAGTACCGCCACGGCTTCGAGGACATCCACATCCGGGACATCCAAGCCGCCGTCGCGGACGGCGGCGCCCTCTTTCAGGTGAATCATCCGACTATGTTCGCCGGGCCCCTGTTTCAAAACTTCTGCCGCGGCTGCGCCTTCGAGCTGGAAGAAGAGATCGACTGGGAGAGCGTCGATACCATCGAGGTGCTCACCGGCGCCGCGCTGGTGCGCCCATCCGACTTCCACCTGCCGGACGTGGGCGTCGAGATCGCGAACCCGTTCATGCGCTCCGCGGTCGACCTGTGGGAGAGCCTGCTCAATCGGGGTCACCGCATCACCGCCGTGAGCGGCTCCGACGACAAGAAAGGCCCCAAGCTGGGCATCTCGGCTACTGCGGTCTTCGCCGAGCAGTTGTCGCGCCCCGCGCTCATCGAGGCTCTCCGGGCAGGTCGCGCGTACGTGCGAACCCGAGGGGTGGCCGCCAGCCCGGCGCTCGAGATGGTCGCGAAGACTCCGGATGGCCAAACGGGAACGTTTGGCTCCTCTCTTGGCCTCGACCCCGGCGCCCGCGCGGAGGTCAGCGTCACGGTGTCGGGGGGGAGGGGGCAATTCCTGCGAGTCATTCGTAATGCCTCGGACCTTCAGACGGTCCCGATATCGAGCGACCCGTTCTCGTTCACGTTCCCCGCTTCGCGCGACGAGAAGGAGGGACCTCTCGGAACCTGGTACCGGGTGGAGACCTTCGACGCCCGGTCGCGCACCACCATCGGCAACCCGGTCTTTTTCACAGGCTAGGAGCAGTCCATGACCACCGGCTTGCATGCCCGCTTTCCCGACCATCCGGCTGAAACCGAAGGGGTGACGGAGCTGCTGATTCATGGGGTGGGTGGGACGACCCCCGAGGAGATGCTCCGGACGCCGCATCCCCGGCAGGTGAGCGGGGATCAGATCGCGGGCTTTTACCGAAGCCGCGACCTCCAGGGCCGCCATGTCGAAGCCTATTCGTGGGGTGGGCTGACGGCCGGCCAGGGTTCCCGATCACTCTGGCTCCTGCTCCTGCCATTCATGTTCTTGAACGTCGCCGGGTGGGCCGCCACCCCCTCGGTCACCCGCGACCGGCGGCCCGGCCGGAGTTGGTCGGGACTCCAGGTGGGCCTCGTGCGGCTCTTGGGGCTGAGCTTGACCGTGCTGATGATCGTTCAGGTCTGCGTCATAGCTCTCGATCTGGTTGCCTATCAGTGTGGAGCTCAACCGAGCTGCGTCGGGGGTCACTGGTGGCTCTCTCCCCTCGAGAATCCCCTCTTCCGTCAATTTCCAGGTCGGCGAATCGCGCTCGGCGCCCTCCTGCCGCTCGCCCTCATCGTGCTCCTCGTACTGCTCGCTCGGACCACCCGCCGGCGATACGAGGCCGTGTCGCCGATCGGGCCGCAAGGTTCCCGGGACGAGAGCGCAGCCCTGCTGTTCCGGTCGACGACCTGGAACGGCGCCGAGCTCACCAAGCAGCTTGGAGGACTTCACCTGACCGCCGCCCTCGGGTCGTTGGGGGCGATGGTGGCGGCCGGAGCGCTCCCTCTCGCCACCTCACCCCGGGTCAGGCTGATCGCTCGCCTTCTGATCGGGGCCGCGCTGGGCCTGATCGCGCTCGGCGGCCTCCTGATCAACCGGCGAAGGACCGCCGCCGTGGGACCGCTTCTCGCCGGCGCGGCGCTCGTCGTGGTCCTCGCCATGGGCCTCGCCGTCGCCTTGCCGTCGGCGCCCTCCGCCTCCGGATCGCTCCCGGGCATGGAGCGAAGCGGGGAGCTGGTTTTCGGCGTCCAGCTCCTCCTGCTCCTGGCGCTGTCGGTCGCCGGGCTTGCCGTTTCGAGGGCCGGGGCGAGGCGGGAACGGCTTCACTCCGTCCGCTTCAATGTCCCGCTGGTGCTGGCGGGACTGGCGGTGCTGATGGCGGGCTCGTTTCTCGGCGCCTCGACCATCCGGGTCGCCGACCTGCTCGGGAAACCGACGCAGGTCGCCGTGAAAGCCTCGTCGTCGGCCCCCGTGATCGCCTATCCACCGGCGTACACCTGGATTGCCCTCGCCTTTGCCGCGAGCGTCACCGCCCTCATCGTGATGGCTCTGGCCGTCGCGGCGTGGACCTGGCGGGTTCCCTCACAGGAGGCCGAGAGGATTCGGCGCGGCTACGACCGCCGGGAAGGCGCCGGGCCCGGCGCCCTTTCCGACGAAGAGACGTGGGTCAAGGGCATCGCTCGCTTCGAGCGGCTCGCCCGGGCGGTCAAGGTCATCGACCTGCCGATCTCGGCCCTGGTGAGCCTCGTGCTCATCGTCGCCGGATTGAGCTTCCTCCTGCGCCTGGACCTTGGCGGCTGGCGAGTCAGGCCTTTCCCTCCTCTCCCGGCCGGGCTCCACTGGCTCTCCACGGCCTCCACCTGGCTCGTGAGCCTGCTTCCCCTTGGTGGCATCGCCCTCCTCCAGAGATCCTGGCGCAGTATCCGCAGCCGGCGTCAGGTGGCCATCCTCTGGGACCTCGGGACGTTCTGGCCCCGCTGGCACCATCCCTGGGCCCCGCCCTGCTACGCGGAGAGGGCCATCCCGGATCTTCAGCATCGGCTCATGAGATTGACGGGCGAGAGGGGACGAGTCATCCTCTCGGCCCACAGTCAGGGCACGCTCTTCGCGGTCATAGCTTTGGCCACCCTCCCCCGTCCACACCTCGAGCGCGTGGCCATGGTCACGTACGGCTCGCCACTCAGCTACCTGTACCGGCGCCTTTTCCCCGATCACTTCGGGCGAGGCGTGCTTGCACCGCTCGCAGCAGGGCTCTGCCCGGCCCCCGATGTCGGGGGCCTCAAGCGGTGGCGGAACTTTTGGCGCCGGACCGATCCCATCGGGGGGCCGATCTTCATCGAGCGCGACCAGGCGTCCGATCAGGATCCGGTCCAAGACCGGGAACTGATCGACCCCTGGCAGCGAATGCATCCGCCGGGAGAACCGTGGTCGAGAGTCTGGGGGCACTCCGGCTACCGGGAAGATCCCCGGTTCAGCGCCCACATCGCGCAGCTCTCCCGAGCGCTTCAGGCCGACCTTTAATGGGGGAGGGGTTGGCCCCCCTCCCGAAAACCGAGGTGGGTGTTGGTATCACGACTCCCCAAGAGTGGTGCTAGCACCCTTTGCATCACCTTTCCCGATGTGGTTTCATTTTTTAGATCGAACAAAATGATCCCTCTCCGGGGGGAGGAAAGAGTAGCCGTGAACGCAGAGAGCGAAACCGGCAAGATCCATCCAGCGGCGTAAGGAGTGTCTCATGTACCGTGAAATCCCTCTTTATACCCTCGAGGGGGTAAAGGACGCCAACGTCAGCACCCACTATTTCTCGACCGGCGACGGCCTCGGGCTGAGCATGCTTCGGTTCCAGCGGGAAGAAGCGGGCGAGGCGATCCTCATCATCCACGGCCTGACGACCTCAACGGACATGTTCATCATGCCCGAGCACTACAACCTGGTGAGCTACCTCCTCGACCATGGCTTCAGTGACGTCTGGTGTCTCGACTTCCGGATGAGCAACCGGCATCCCTACAATCTGGTCAAGCACCGCTACACCATGGACGATATCGCCCTCTTCGACTATCCTCCGGCCATCGATCTCATGCGCCGCCATATCGGCGACCGCCCGATTCACGTCATCTGCCACTGCCTCGGCTCCATGTCCTTCATGATGAGCCTGTTCGGGAAAGCCGTCGACGGCATCACGAGCGTGATCTCCAACAGCGTGTCCCTGACGCCTCGGATACCGGGTTGGTCACGGGTGAAGGCCGGCTTCGCGCCCTTCCTCGTCGACTACATCCTCGGGTTCCCCTATCTCAATCCTCATTGGGGCGACGATCCCGGTTGGACCAAGGGAAAGGCATTCTCCCGGGTGGTCTCGTTCTTTCACCGTGAATGCGACGTTACCGCCTGCCACATGCTCTCCATGATGTGGGGCACGGGCTGGCCGGCGCTCTACAGCCACGACAATATGGCGGACGTCACCCATCGCCGGGGCGGCGACCTGTACGGGGCCACGAGCATGAACTACTACCGCCACGTGCGGAAGATGCTGAAAACGGGAGGAAATGCCGTAAAGTACGATACCGCCGATCCCAAATACGACCGCCTGCCCGACGACTACCTGCAGTACGCGGGCCAGATCACCACCCCGGTCCTCTTCGTCACCGGCGAGAACAACCGCGTGTTCACCGACTCGAACATCGTCTGCTACCAGCACCTGGAGAAGGTGGCGCCGGGGCGCCACGAGCTCCACGTGTTCCCGGATTACGGGCATCAGGACCCCTTCATGGGCAAGAACTGCGCTGAGGACATCTTTCCGCGATTCGTCGAGTTCTTCGAGAAGCACCGCCACGACGTGAGGCACACCGTGGCGCCGGTGGAAGCCGCTCAACCCTGATCTTGTCGATCAACCGGAGCTCCGAGCGCATCGAAGGCCGGACGTGAAGCGGGCGTTCGTCACGGGAGGGTCCGGCTTCGTGGGGCAAGCACTCCTGCGGCGCCTGCAACGCGAAGGCTGGCGCGTCCAGGCCCTCGCTCGAAGCGCGTCCTCGGCCAAGACGGTCACCGAGGCCGGGGCCCAGCCCGTGGAAGGCGATCTGGATGATCTCACGAAGCTGACTGAAGGAGCATCGGGGTGTGAGCTCGCCTTCCACGTGGCGGCCCATGTGAAGGAGTGGGGCCGCCGGGAGGAGTTCGAGCGAGTGAACGTCGGGGGCACCCGGCGGGTGCTGGAGGCATGCCGGCGAGCCGGGGTACGGCGGATGATTCACGTCGGCACCGAGGCGGCGCTGATGGCCGGACATCCCCTCGTGAACGTCGACGAGGACGCTCCTCTCCGGCCCGATTCCCGCTGCCACTACTGCGCCACCAAGGCGATGGCCGAGCGGGCGGTCCTGGAGGCGAACGGCGAAGACCTGGAGACCGTGGCGGTGCGCCCTCGCTTCGTGTGGGGACTCGGAGACACCACCATCCTCCCGGCGCTGGTGAGCAGCATCCGCAGCCGGAAGTTCCGCTGGGTCGGAGACGGGCGCCATCGCACCTCTACCACTCACGTGGAAAACGTCGTCGAGGGGCTGATCCTGGCAGCCCTTCACGGTCGCTGCGGCCGAGCATACTTCGTGACCGACGGCGAGCCGGTCGTCTTCCGTGACTTCGTGGAACAGTTGGTGAGGACCCAGGGAGTCGAGGCACCCGACAAGACCATTCCTCTGGTGCTGGCCCGAGCGATCGCCACAGCCGGGGAAGGCCTCTGGTCGAGGTTGCCCCTCAAAGGTGACCCACCGCTCACCCGCACCGCCTTGTGGCTCTCATCCCTCGAGGTGACGATCAACATTGCAAGAGCGCAGGCGGAGCTCGGCTACGAGCCGGTCAAGACGGTGTCAGAAGGACTTGCCGAGCTCGAGGGCTCGACCTCCGGGGGCGCCGGTCCGATCCGCCCCCCGTAGCTTCATCGGGTGGGGCGCCGGGAGGCGACGACCATGCACGACACCACCACCGCTCTGCTCCTGAACGCGGTCGCCGCCGCCTACGCGGTCATGAAGTGCGTTCTCGCTTCCCTGTTCTGGTTCCGCGGCGGGGCCCTGTGGGCGGACCTGTTCCGCCCCCTTGCCGACTCTGACTTCGGCTCTCTGCTGGGCGCCAAGTGGATCGGGACCCGCAACCTCGCGCTGGGCGTCACGCTTCTGGTGGTCACCGCGCTCGGAGAGCGCGACCTGGTCGGAGTGCTTCTTGCCATGGGGGTCCTGGTGGAGCTGCTCGACGGCCTGTGGCTGGCCTACGGTAAGTTGCGGTTCGCCTCGTCCGGGCGGCGCGCCCGCTTCTACATGATCGGCGCCTTTGCGTGGGTGCCGGTTCTCACGCTGGCCGCGGTGGGTTTCTTGCGGCGGTAGCGGCCGGGTGGACGCAAGTGTGCCGGGCCGCCTGGAGATATCGCTTCACGAACGTAACTCCACCCGGTTCTTGAGGAGTTTCGCGACGCCTCCATAGGTGTCAAACAGAGCGCCCGCGAATGCTCGTCCGAAGCGTGCCATCGCATCCAGGCGCTCTTGGGGACTACGGGCGCCGATGACCTGGAGCGTGGTGAGCTGGTGCATGAAATCTTGCGGATGGATCTTGAGCAATCCCCATCCCAGGATGGGACTTGTCCTGGAGATGCCCGCATAGATAGTGATGTAGAGCGTCGTGGTATCGGACCAGGCATCGAGGCCGAAATCGTCGCGGATGACCTTGAAGCCCGAGAAGTAGTAGGAGGCGCCCTCCCTGGAGGTCATCCTCATCTCGTAGAGCATGTTCTTCACCCCCGGCCGGTCCGGGTTCTCGACGAAGAGATTGAACTTCCCCTCGGTCACCGTCAGGGGGTGCGGGGAGAGGCGGGGAGCGATGACGCTGCCCACCATGCGAGAGGGATAGTGGGGATCCCTGATGGATCGGTCCAGATCGTCGGTATAGATGGTCAGGATGAAGCGGAACTCCGAGTCCTCCGCCATGCCCCGGCGCGCGCCTCGCTCGTAGACCGGTGAGGGGTATTCATCCGAGGCCGGCTCCTCGTGCCCCCCGTCGAGCGAGAAGTAACCGGCCATCGTCTCGGTGAACCGGACTCCCACCGGCTCCGGTCTCGACTCCTTCGGATCGAAGGGAGGGAAGTCATAGGAGATCTGCCACCCGCGGTCCGCGGCCAGGCGGGCCACTCCCCGCTCTGCCAGCGCCGAGATGGTGAGCAGCGGGTTGACGCCCACGGGCCGGGGAACGATCGAGCCGTCAAGGACGTACAGGTCATCGTGGGTCGCCGACCCATGGCGGCTCGAGAAGACACGGCCCCGGTGATCGACCGCGCCGCGCTCGGCGTCCTCGGCCATGACGCATCCCCCGAGCGGGTGCACCGTGATCAGGTCGTGGCCCAGGAGAGGGTTCCACACCGGGTTCGGGACGTAGGTGCCCCCCAGGGCCGCCGTGGCCTCCTCGAGACGCTCGTTGACCCGCTGGAAGATCGGTTGGCGGCCGGCCCGTGGCCACGCGATGCGCAGCCGGTCTTCATCCAGGTAAAGACGCCCCTCGCCATCGTCATGGGTCATCACGAGATAGCTCTGGGTGGACCGGACGGCCCCCGCGTCGTCCTCGCCGAGCAGGCTCCGAATCTCCCGCCTCTTCTCGTTGAAGAAATCTCTCAGTCCCTCATCGGTGTCCTCGCCCACCTTCCGGCTCAACGCGGCGAAGGCCTGGGGCAAGAAGAAGCTCAAAGCTCCCGGGATGGCCCCTTCCTCGATGATCATGCCTTCTTCAAACTCGGGGGTGTCGCGCGCATCGATGATCCCGGTGATACAGGGCCCCACCGGGTCCATCCCGGCGCCGAGGTCGTTGCCGAAACCGACCCCGTTGATGAGGGTGTCGCTGTTGTAGCTGAAACCCAGGACATCCCCGTTCCCGGTGAAGTTGTAGCCGACCCGGTCGGAGAGGGGGAGGCCGGCCGCCTTCGAGCGGAGCAGGATCTCGGTCGATCCGAGGGCGCCGGCGGCCACAACGACGATATCGGCCGCCACGAACATGAGGGGAGCTTTGAACCGCTCGCGCCCCGCATCGAGAAGCTGAAAATGCACCAGCCAGCCTCTCTCGGTCCGCTCCAACCGCTGCACCGCCACCTGGGTATACATCTCCGCCCCGTGATTCTTGGCATCGGGGAGGTAATTCATGGGAAGGGTGTTCTTGGCGGCATAGTTGCAGCCCGAGACGCAGTCGCCACACAGCCGGCACGCGCTCTGGCGCACCCCCACGTGGTTCGGCCCCTCCTTGAAGCTCACGTTGATGGAGGGCCGATAGAACGAGAGCTGCATCGCGGCGGCGGATCTCTCCAGGGCCTGGAGCTTGGGCAGGACGGGAAAGTCTGACGGGTAGGGCATCGGCTTCAGCATCTCCCGGGCACGCCGGTAGCCTTCCTCCAGGCCGGCGCCCAGATCGTCGCGCAACGCCCGGGGCCATCGGGAGTCGGAGAAGACGCGGTCATCCGCTTGTATGGAGACGTTGGCATTGATCAGCGACGTCCCCCCGAGCCCACAGCCGATGACCGCGTTGATGTCATCGTTCACCCGGAAGTCATACAGCCCCGTGCTCGGACCGAGGTGACGCCCGGGGGTGTCCACCTGAACCTCCCGCCTCACTTCGGGGCCGGTGTCGGGGAACTCGCCGGGCCGCAGCTCGCGCCCGCGCTCGAGCAGGCATACCTCCCGGCCCGCCCTCGCCAGGCGGGAGGCCGCGATGGCGCCGCCATAACCGGAGCCGACGACAACCACCTCGTAGCGATCCTTGATGTCTTGAATAGGAGAAGACAGACGATTTATCATTCTGGTTCCTTGCCTGAGGTCCACGACTCCACACCTTCGATACGGATGGGTGCTTCAATCAGGTGCGCCTCGGGCTCCTCCTCCGCCGGCTCGAACCACGGAGCATCCGCCGGCGCGTCGGGACGAGCCTGCCAGCGCCGACCCACCCGGTCGATCCCGATCGGGAAGATCGTGAGGGCGCCGTCGATCCCGAGGTGAAGACGAAGGAAATTCTTGTAGTCCATGATCCGCATCGCGCTGTAGGCCTCATTGTTGTGCATCCCGAGAAAGCGGTTGCTCATCCACAGGTATGCGGCCATGACGAAGCTGCCCGCGACCGCGCCCACCACGCCGACCGCCACCAGGAACCCGACTACGGCGGCCGCGCCCTCGAGGCCCGAGATGACCCTCGAGGCCCCCAGCATGAGACCGGCCACCACCGCGACATGTCCCGCCGCATGGGTGATCCCCAGGGCCCAGCGACGTGGCCCCTGCAGACCCTTCGCGTAGCCCACCAGCCCGCCCACGAGCCCCCCCAAGGCGAGGATGGCCACGGGAGACCCCGCAAGACCGATCCCCAGGTCGCGCAGCGCGAGGGACCGGGCGGCCGCGCCCTGTTCAACTCCCAACCGGGACAAACCGATCAACACCATCCAGGCCAGCGCCAGATAGGTGATCCCCACCGTGACGGCAAAGGGAATGTTGCGGGCCGGCAGGCGCCAAAGGCCACGGCGAAGTCGCTTCGATAAGGCCCGGGTGGGATAGGTGGTCTTCAGTTGATATCGACCGACGCCCCCGTCCTCTTCGAGCTCCAGCCGCTCGGGCAGGCGATGGGTGGGGTACAAAAACGCGCCTCCGCCTCCGGCAGTGATGCGTTGAGAAGTGCCCTGCCCCCCCTCGTATCGTGCGTAATGGTGCCAGTCGCCCGAGAGATACAATGCCACCCGGGCACCCGTGGGCTGGACCGCGTGCCGCTCGAAGTAGCGGAGATTGCGAAATGAGGCGTGCTCCTTCGAGTCGCCCGCGTGGAGCCATGCGGGAATCGCGTTGCAGAGGATGATGCGATCTCCCGGCTCGACCTCGGGGGCGACGACCTTCTTGAAATAATCCATCTGGGGGTCGTCCACGTAGGTGTCGAGCTGGATGTCGATCCCCCAGAGCCACCAGCGGTGCGGAAGCTTCACCGCAAAGTAACTCCGGGTCTGGGCGGTCTTCCATCCTCCGATCCAGCTTCCCTGGCAGAAGATGCGTATGAAGCTGGTGAGCCCATCGTACCAATCGTGATTCCCCGGAATGGCCAATAGCTGGGGATGACCGGACTCGGGGAGGCTCACCGGTAACGCCGCCCGGTAGGGACCGATGAGCCGGCTCTCGTACTCATCGGTGGTGGCCGTCGGATATACCTGGTCACCGCCCATCACGAGGATCTGGCCTCGCTCGGTCGGATAGAGCGTTGCCTGCCAGGAAAGCTCCAGACGCTTTCCCGCCAGCAGCCGGGCCACCGTGTAGGTGGGATCGAAGCCATCCCCGAGATCCGCCACGTAGTCGATCCACAACCCGGCGCCCTGGGACCGGTCGCCCACACCGGTGGCGCTAAGCGCCGCCTGCAGCTCACGCTTGTCCGCCCAGGTCCCGAATACGCCCGAGACGACCACCCGGAAGGCGGTGGTCATGAGCTGGCGAGGATCCAGCCAGCGCACCATCGGCTTGCGGACGAAGCCGATCTCTGCGGGGTCCATGGATCGTGGCCGGGGAGGGGTCGAGGTTTCCTCCTTGCTCATTGTCCTTTTTCGCTCCCGCACTTACCACATGAGCCGGCCCAACGGCTCCAACTGCTCCCGCGGACAATAATCTCTCGGGCGCCGTCCGAACAAAATGGTGCTAGCACCCGTTTTTCGCCGGGGGAGGGG
>JBOGWM010000017.1:0-2767 GCA_050693695.1 Actinomycetota bacterium | reverse complement strand
CCCTTGGCCCGATGATAGGTGAGGATCTGGACTCCCGATTCGTCCTCCTCGGAGGCGAAGCGGCGCTGGAGGTCCGCGACGAACCCACCGACCCCGCGCCCAGAGGGCGCCCGACCCGGATACTGGTGTGCGAGCTGGACCAGGCGCGCCAGGTCCGCCTGCCTGGTGGCCTCCTCACCCTGGAAGTCGCCGTCTTCCCGGTACCCGAGCTGGCGGACGGCCCCCTCGACCGCGGCCGCGACCTCGGCTTCATCGATCCCCCTCAGCCGCTGGAGCACCGCCCGGGCGGCGGGTCGTCTCAGGAAGGCCGAATCCCGGACCTGATAGGGGATCGCGGCCGCCGTAAACGCCTCCTCGAGGTCCTCGCTGCGGCCGTTGATCCGGTACAGGACGGCGATCTGCTCCCACTCCAGGCCCTGCTCCTTCAGGCGTGCCGTCTCCCCGACGATCCACTCGATCTCTCCCTCGCCGGTCGCGAGCTCCCGAAAGGCCGGCTCGGGACCGCTGTCCTTGGTCGATCGCAGCGTCTTGGGCGAGCCGCTCAGGCTCGGAGCCAGCCGGTTCGCCACCGCCAGGATCTCGGGGCTCGATCGGTAGTTGTCGGTGAGCCGGAAGACCCGGCACTTCTCGTAGCGGGCGGCGAAACCGAGAAGGTACCCGGGGGTGGCGCCGGTGAACCCGAAGATCGACTGGTAATCGTCGCCGACCACGCACATTTCGTCGCCGTCCCCGACCCAGGCCTCGAGCAGGGTCTGCTGGAGCAGGTTGACGTCCTGATACTCGTCAACCGTGAACGCCCGGTACCGGCGGCCCGCGGCTTCCCGTGCGCTCTGGTCGGCGCCGAGCAGCTCGATCGTACGCTCGAGCAGGTCCTCGAAGTCCATGAATCCGGCCCTCGCCTTGCGCCGTTCGTATGCCGAGTAGATCCCCGCCATGAACTCCTGTGGCATCGGCGGCTCGTGATCCTTCGCCTCCGCCAGGTAGCGATCCGCTCCGAGGCGGCTGTTCTTCGCCCACTCGATCTCGGCCGCCACATCCCGCAGGGCGCAGAACTTGTAAGGGGCCGCCAAGTTCCGCACCAGAGGCGCCAGGATCTGCGCTTTCGAGGGCAGGATCTCGGTCCCGTCCCGGGAAAGTCTCCGGTACTGCGCCAGAGCCTCGGCGTGAAATGTCCGGACCCGCACCCCGGGGACGCCGAGGACTCCGAGGCGTGAGGCCATCTGCCGGGCGGCTTTATCCGTGAAGGTGACGGCGAGGATGTCCGTTACTGGAAAGGCGCCCGAGCCGACCTGATTGGCGATCCTGGCGGTGATGGTGGTGGTCTTGCCCGATCCCGCCCCGGCCAGGATGCAGACCGGCCCGGTAACCGCCGCCACGGCGGCCACCTGGCCCTCGTTCAGCCTGTCGAAGACGCGCTCTGGCACGACCTCACCCTACCAGGCGCCCATGACATCCCTATAAGAGTGACACCGCTGCCTTTCAAGAGGCTCCTGTATCATTTCCCCTCATCGCCCAATGTGGCATAATTACCCCGAGAGGATGATTGGATAGGTAAGGGTAGCAAAGGAAAATAGAAGAGGAGGTAAGAATGAACTTGTTAAGCCTTTTAGGCTGGGAAGGGGGTCTCGGACAGGTCGCGCTTGATGCCGGTCGAGCGGACTTATCATGCCTTGCCGGCAACACCTCCCTCTGGCAAACCCGACACCTCCAAGAGGGGCCACTTGGGCCCTTTCTTGCCACCCTTCATCTGCCATTTGTCGATGGAAGCGCCTGGGAAGCCAACGCGAACCACGAAGTAGACCTCGATGATGACCCCTCCCTGGAGCCGGAGGAGTGGCACGAGATCGTGAAAGTCGGCGAGAACCACATACTGCTTCCCGGGGATTCCTCTCCCATCTCCAGGATCAGCCTGTATGCAGACGTCAGGGTGGATGATCGCATCCTCTTTCAGCCGATCAGCATTGAGCTTGGCCCCAGGCTGGAGTTCAGGATCAGCGTGAGAGACCCCGAGTGCCTGGTCAGCCAGAGTGGCTGCGAACGACTTAGCTGTCAGCGCCAATGTGAAGGAATCAGAATTCTCAGCGGTAGCCATCCTCGCCTTCGATTCGCGTGCAGGTGTCCGCGTTAGCCTGCCGGTACCGGTCAGCCGGTGGGGTAATCCGCGATGACCTGAGCCAGGAACTTGAGGACCCTTGGGTGGCCGCCGAAGGAGTGCTTCCCGACTACCTTCTTGCCGTCGAAGTAGCCAACCGCGGCGTGGTGGCCGGTGCCGGTGCCCTCCATCACGACGCGCTCGGTGCCCCCCTCAAGGGCGTAGACGACCACCCGGAAGTGGTGCTCTTCGTTGGTGATCTTACGACTGGATGGGGAGGACATTGCTGAGAACCCCTACGGTGAGCGGGAGGCCGGCAGGAGCTTCGCCGGCACGGGGACCCGGGGTCCATTCCTCCTCTTCAATCCCCGGCAGATCGAGATCGGCGAGGCGAGGGGCGGAGCCTGTCAGGAGGGGGATGAGGATCTCGATGGGGTCCTCGCCCTGCAGGCGGGAGGTGGCGATCACGCTGGAGAGGATCTCCCGGGTCTCTGCCCCCGCCACGTGAAGTTCCCGCCCCACGATTTGCGGTTGATCACGAGGGCCGGATCGCCTGCTCGGCCCTGAGCTGGCGATTCTCAGCCTTGAGCCTGGCGTTGTCAGCCCACAGGCCGATGTTCTCGGCCTCCAGGGCCAGCAGCCGGCGTGCAGCCGCCACAATAGGTGACACGAGGC
>JBOGWM010000016.1:0-2655 GCA_050693695.1 Actinomycetota bacterium | reverse complement strand
TCGACCAGTTCATCGCCGCGGTCGAGTTGCTGCGCCACCCCGAACTCGAAGGCAAGCCGGTCGTGGTGGGCGGGGACGGCGATCCTGCAAAGCGCGGGGTGGTCTCCACGGCGAACTACGAGGCGCGCCGCTATGGGATCCGCTCTGGGATGCCGCTTCGGACCGCCCACAGGCGCTGCCCCGAAGCCGTGTTCCTCCCGGTGGACCCTGAAGCGTACCTGGGCCCCTCAGCCCGGGTGATGGACACGCTCCGGACATTCCCGGCCGTGGTCCAGGTGATGGGCTGGGACGAGGCGTTCATGGCCGTTTCCCATCACGATCCTGAGGCCATGGCCCGCGAGGTCCAGCGGGCGGTGCGCGAGGCGACCGTGCTCTGGTGCTCGATCGGAGTCGGCGACAACAAGCTCCGGGCCAAGCTCGCGACGAGCTTCGCCAAGCCCGCCGGCGTGTTCAAGCTAACCCGAAACAACTGGGAGCAGGTGATGGGCGAGCTCCCCACCGACGCGCTGTGGGGCATCGGCGCCAAGACCGCCCGGAAGCTTCTTGGCATGGGGATTCGGACGGTGGCCGAGCTCGCCGAGACCGACGAGGGGCTGCTGGCGGGGACCTTCGGCCCGAACACCGGGCCGTGGCTTGGCCACCTCGCGAGGGGCGAGGACGAAAGCGAAGTGACCGCCAAGCCCTACGTCGCGAAGGCCCGCGGCAGGGAGCGGACCTACCAGAAGGACATCGCGGACCCCGAGGTGATCCGCCGGGAGGTGGGCAGGCTCGCGGCCCAGCTGGCCGAGGAGCTGGCAGAGGAAGGACGTGGGGCGGTGCGGGTCGTGGTAAAGGTGCGCTTCTCGCCCTTTTCCACGAGGACGCACAGCGTGCCACTCCCTCAAGCGACCCTCGACGGACCGGCGATCGAACGGGGCGCTCTGTCCGCGCTGGAGCGATTCGACCTGGATCGCCCCGTCCGACTCCTGGGCGTCAGGGCCGAGCTCGAGCCGCCTTGATGGTGGACTCCGACAGTCAGGGTGCAGACCCATCACGAAGCGATCGGCCTCGCTGGCCCCACTGATCACGTACGGGGAGTCCGTGATCGGAGGCGGACTCGAAGGACACGAAGCCGTCGCGTCCGGTGGTCTCCTCTTACACCTCTCGCAGCAGGTGCATCTCGGCATCATAGGAGCCCGACCCGGTGATGGCTTTGGCGAAAATCGTGGGGTTCGATGTGGCACCCGTGACCCCACACTCGCTGACGAGGCGGGCGAATTCGCCGCTGTCGAGAAGCTGGCGTGAGAGGGTGTCGAGCCAGATCGAGACGCCGGTCTCTCGTAGGTGTCCTAAGCGGTCCATCTCATGACTTCATTCAGGAAGCGGGGAGCTCCGCCAGTTCGGTAAGCGGCACGTCGGGATCGACCAGCCGGTCGACGTCCACGGGACGTTGCGAGCGAATCATGGCCTGAAGGGGGTCGGTCACTTCCCAGACGTTCACATTCATGGCCGCCACCACACGGCCGGCATCGATCCAAAAGGCGATGAACTCGCGGCTTTCAGTATCGCCCCGGAACACCACCTGGTCCCACTTCGTGGCGTATCCCGAGTACTCCATCCCGACATCGTACTGATCTGAGAAGAAGTAAGGGATTCGGTCGTAGGCGACTTTTTGTCCGAGCATGTTCTTCGCGGCCACCCGGCCCTGATGAATGGCGTTGTCCCAGTGCTCGACCCGAATCCGGCGGCCGTAGAACGGATGCCAGGGGTTGGCCACGTCACCGGCGGCGAAGACGTCCCGGATCGATGTCTCCAGGAACTCGTCTGCGACGATGCCGTTGTCCACCTCCAGCCCTGCGGCCTGGGCCAGCTCGGTGCGAGGAGAGACCCCGACTCCGGCGACGACGAAGTCGCAGTCGATGGTGGTACCGTCGTCGGTCCGCACCCGCTCGACCGCCCGGCTCCCCTCGAAGGCCGCCACCTCGGTTTGCGACAGCATCTCCACGCCGTGCTGTGCGTGAATGTCGCGGTAGATGGCGCCGACCTCCGGCCCGAGGACATGCTTGAGGGGGACGGCTGCCCGCACGATGACCGTAACGTCGGCTCCTTTCTGGCGAGCTGAGGCGGCCACCTCGGCCCCGATCCAGCCCGCGCCGATGATAACGAGGCGGCCTCCTTCGTGGATGCGATCCCGGAGCAGATCGGCGTCGGGGACATCACGTAGGTAGTAAACGCCGTCGAGGTCCGAGCCGGGGATGTCGAGCCGGCGGGGAGCCGCTCCGGTGGTGAGCAGCAGGCGCTCGTAGGAGAGGCTCTCCCCGCCCACAAGCAGGAGCTTCCGAGCGCTGGCGTCGACCTCGGTGACGGGCGTGGAAAGCCGAAGCTCAATGTCGTGGTCGTCGTAGAAGGTGTTCCCGTGCACGTAGATCTTCTCTCGGCCCGCTTCCGCCCGAAGGTATTCCTTGGACAGAGGAGGCCTTTCGTAGGGACGCTCCGCCTCGCTTCCGACCAGCACCACTCGCCCGTCGAAGCCCTCGGCACGTAGAGTCTCGGCAGCCTTGGCTCCTGCCAGGCTGGCACCCACGATTACGAACGTCGGCTTAGGCACGACTCTCTCCTTTTGTCGTCACTGCAGCCGGCAAAGACTCCGCTCTGCCCCCGGCCATCCTCCCGGAC
>JBOGWM010000015.1:0-3924 GCA_050693695.1 Actinomycetota bacterium | reverse complement strand
GGACCTCGAATACGCTTGGGGCGACGGGGAGTGGATGCGGGCCCGGGGCCGGGCCGGCGACCTGGACAGCCCGATCGCGATCTACGAGGTGCACCTGGGCTCCTGGAGGCGGGGGCCCGACGGGCGCCAGCTCGGGTACCGCGAGATCGCGCCGCTGCTGGCCGATCACGTCGAGAGGCTGGGCTTCACCCACGTGGAGCTGATGCCGGTCATGGAGCACCCCTTCTACGGCTCCTGGGGTTACCAGGTCACCGGCTATTTCGCCCCCACCAGCCGCTACGGTACCCCTCAGGACTTCATGTACCTGATCGACTATCTGCACCAGGCCGGGATCGGGGTCATCCTGGACTGGGTGCCCTCCCACTTCCCCAAAGACGAGCACGGTCCGGGCTACTTCGACGGCACCCACCTGTACGAGCACGAGGACCCGCGCCTGGGCATCGCCCCCGAATGGGACAGCTTCATCTTCAACTATGGACGCAAGGAGGTTTGCAGCTTCTTGATCTCCAATGCCCTGTTCTGGCTTTCCGCGTACCATGCCGACGGGATACGGGTGGACGCGGTGGCTTCGATGCTCTACCTGGACTATGCCCGCGAGGATGGGCAGTGGATTCCCAATCGGTATGGGGGTCGGGAGAACCTGGAGGCGATCGAATTCCTGAGGCGGTTGAACGATGAGGTCTACCGCAGCCATCCCGACATCCAGATGATCGCCGAGGAGTCCACCGCCTGGCCGATGGTCTCCAGGCCCAGCCACGCGGGGGGGCTGGGCTTCGGGCTCAAGTGGGACATGGGCTGGATGCACGACACCCTTCGTTACATGAGCCAAGACCCTATCCACCGCAGGTACCATCAGGGCGAACTGAGCTTCCGCATGCTGTATGCCTTCCACGAGAACTTCTGTCTGCCCCTCTCCCATGACGAGGTGGTGCACGGGAAGGGTTCCCTCGTCGGGCGGATGCCCGGCGACGAGTGGCAACGCTACGCGAACCTGCGCCTGCTCTTCGGCTACATGTACGCCCAGGCAGGCAAGAAGCTGCTCTTCATGGGTGGAGAGTTCGGCCAGGAGCCGGAGTGGCGCCACGATGAGAGTTTGGAGTGGGAGGTCTTGGCCTACCCGGTTCATCGAGGCGTCCAACTCTGGGTGGAGGCCCTGAACCGTCTCTATGCCGCGGAGGCGTCCCTGCACGAATTGGACTGCGACCCGGCGGGCTTCGAGTGGGTCGATGCGAGCGATAGCGAAGCCAGTGTGATCAGTTTCATCCGAAAGGGCGCCTCCACGAGGGACCTGTTCTTGGTGGTGGGCAATTTCACGCCCGTGCCCCGATCTGACTACTCGGTTGGCGTGCCCCGGAGTGGGTTGTGGCAGGAGGTCTTGAACAGCGACGGTCGGGAGTACGGGGGGAGTGGACTCGGTAACTTCGGCGAAGTTCAGGCGCTGGCGGAGCCGGTTCACGGTCGCCCGTGCTCCCTCAAGCTCACCCTCCCCCCCCTGGCCTGCCTGTTCTTCAAGAGCCCCGACCCTGGATCTTCTCAGGACCCGGAGGGAGGGCCTGCCCTCCCCCGCTAAGTGCTAAGGTCCTCCTCGCCGCCGTTCGTGGTCCATCTGTTGGAGCGTGCCCAGGACGTGGGGCATGGAGCGAAACGCCTCGAGTCCGTGCCGGGCCCGCTGACGCCAGTTGGGATACTGCTCCCAGGTGGTCCCGGGGACGTTCTGGGAGCCGGTCTCGCCCCAGAGGTCCTCGAGATTGGCGACGGCGATCCGGGCGTCACTCGCCGAGAGCTGGGCCAGACACCCCGCCGCGACCCCGGCCCCCGAGAGGTTGGCTGCCGGATCCGGGAGGCGACCGAGGTCTTCGAGGGAGGCCACGAGTGACTCCTTCAGCGTGGCCCGCCGCTTGCGTTCGGCCTGTTGATTCCCTTCATCGAGCAGCCCTATCGATAGCCGTTCATCGATGTCCCGGCTCTCCCAGAAGGCCGCGAAGGGGGCCAGGTCGTGGGTGTTGAGGCTGGCCAGGCTGTGGGCGGGGACGGCCGTGAGCGCCCGCATGGGATCGGGGTCCAGGCCGTACTGCAGGACGTAGGTCCGCTGGACGCGGCGGCGGGCCATCGCCCGCCGCACGTAAGCCGGCACCGTTCCCAGGTCCTCCCCGACGATCAGGGCGCCGGCCCGGTGCGACTCCAGGGCCAGGATGGCGTAGAGCTCCTCTGCCCGGTAGCGCACGTAGACCCCGCCGGTCGGGTCCCGGCCCTCCGGGATCAAGAAGAGCCGGTGCAGGCCCATGACGTGGTCGATTCGCAGCACTCGAGCATGGCCGAGCAGGTGGCGCAGGCAGGCGATGGGGTACCGGTATTCCTGATCCCGGATGTGGTGGGGGTGAAGCGGCGGGAACCCCCATCCCTGGCCCCTGGAGTTGAGGTCGTCGGGGGGCGCCCCGGCCGACGCCCGCTCGACAAACGCCTCCCGGTGCCTCCACGTGTCGTATCCGCCCGGATGAACCCCGAGGGGCAGGTCGAGGAGCAGGCCGGCTTTCGCCTCCCGACCCCCCTGCCGTACCGATTCGAGCTGCTCGGAGGCCAGCCACTGGACGTAGAGGTGATAGCGAAGGCCCTCGGGCGAGAGGTCGCGACCTCCCAGCTCTCCGTCGCGAGCCGGGGATGGCCAGGCGGGCCAGGGGGCGCGGCGGCGCTCGCAGGCGGCTCGGAAGGCGGCGTAGTCTTCGAGCGCGGGGGTGGCGCGAAGGAAGCCCTGGAACAGCTCCCGGCGCCGGGAGTCGCGGGAGAAAAAGCTGGCGGCCAGGGGCTCCAGGACCCGGCGCTTGGCGGCCATCCCGGCCCGGTAATCCACCAGGGACATCGCTCGGAGCGACTCGATCTGTCCCCCGAGCGAATCGAGAACCGCCCGGGCCTCGGGGGAGTCCGGGAGCTCGGGGGAGCGACTGACGTCCACGAAGAGCTCGTTCCAGAACAGGCGGCTCACGGGCGCGTATGGGCTGGGGTCGAAGGGCTCGTCCAGGAAGGCCGCCAGGAGGGGAAGGGTGGCCACGAGGCTGCCTCCGAGACCGCTCACCCAGTCGAGGAGAGCTTGCAGGTCGCTGAAGTCTCCGACCCCCCAGCTCTTCCGCGTGTGCAGGGCATAAAGCGGGAGAAAGACCCCCCACTCACGAGCTCCTTCATCGGGATGCCTCGCCCCGACGAAGGTCCGGGCGGGGGCCGAGATGACGAGCACACTCGATTCCTGCCCATCCAGCTCGAGATGGAGACGGTGATACCCGAGCACCATCCGTTCGGGTATGTCCAGCGCCTTGGTGACGTAGGGAGCCCCCTCGACCTCCGCCTGGCCGATCTGGTGGGCATTGGCAAGCTCGACGCTCCAACTGTGGGTGCCGCCCTCCTCGAGGTTCAGGCGGCAGGCCAGCGTGGCGGCTGCGGTGGAAGCCCCAAGCCGGAGCTCGATCGCCGGCGCTCGTCCCTCCCATGCCACGAGCACCGGATCGGCGAGGCGCCGCCAGAGCTCCTGGCGGCGGATCCGGAGAGCGTCGGGGATATCCTCTCGCCGGTGCAGCGGAGCGCCGAGGGCTGCCATGGCCTCCAGGATCGCGTTCCCCGATGCCCGGCGCCGCCGGCCGAAGAGATCCCGGTAGCTTGCCTGAACCCGATAGAGGCGAGCCAACTCGGCCAGCTCCGCCCCATAGCGAGCGGCCCTTTTCACGAAACGTCCCCACTCAATCCGAATGAGCCTCGAGGAGCTGGAGTATGCCCTGAACGGGAATCTTGATCCAATCGGGGCGGTTATTGGCCTCGTATCCCAGCTCGTAGACCGCCTTGCCCAGCAAGTAGAAGTCGAGGAGGACCTCGAGCTCTCCGGGGTTGGCAGGCAGGAAGTCGGTCCCCTTCGCCTCCTCGAGATAGGCGCCGAGGAAC
>JBOGWM010000014.1:0-2823 GCA_050693695.1 Actinomycetota bacterium | reverse complement strand
GGCCGGGAGGCGGTGCTGGGCGCCCTCGCCGCCACCCTGGATCGTCCGCCGGGGAGGTCCCCATGACCGAAACGACCGCTAGAGACCCCGCTAGAAGCCCGCTAGACCTAGCGCCCATCCCGATAGGCCTAGCACCCCCGCTATGGCCGCACCACGCCCTGGAGAAAGCGTCTAGGGGGCATCTACGAGCGCCTAGCGCTCTAGCACCGCTCAGGGGGGTGCGGGGAAAAGGAGGCTCCGACCAGAAGGGGGCGGTTCTCGGGCCTGCCGCTAGGAAGGAGCAAGCCATTCTGAGCGGGCGTTTGACGACCAACCAGGAAAGGAGGTGATGTTTGAGAGCCAGATGCCCGGAGTGCCATGCCCGGATGCGGGGCAAGCGTTGTCCCGAGTGCGGATACGAGAGGAGCTGAGAGGGGGTGACTAAAACGATGGGATGGTTCTTCACCGATCCCAAGGCGCAAGCCAAACATGACGACGAGCGGGTTCGAGAGGCCCTCGACGAGGAGAACGAAGGCCCTGCTCAAGAGCGCAAGTGGGTCGTGACCTACAACGCCGAGGTTGCCACCGAGCGCCGGGAATACCAGAAGGCAACCGGCAAGACCTACTGGTAGCTGAAAAAAAGGAGAGGCCCCACACCTTGGCAGGGAACGGGCCTCTCCTGGAAAAACAAGAAGGAGGCCGGAGCCGGCGGCCCGGGCTCGATCTCGCCATCGAAGCCTACCGCCCGGCCCCGGCCCCCGCCACAAGACAGGGGGACCGAAGATATGAACGACAACCACCACGGCCCGAAGAAGGCCCGGGCCGGGGGGGTGAGACGGTGAGGGGGGCGGCCATGAGGCTTCCCGCAGAGCCGATCCTCGCCTATCAGATCGAGGACCTCGCCCAACGGATGACCATCCGCCACGGCGGCACCTACGCCGGCCATCGACGGCTGCTGCGCAGGGCCGGGGCCGAGGGATCGATCACCCTCGGCTCAGCCGACAAGGTGGCCATCGCCCTGGGCACCCATCCCCTCGCTTTGTGGGGAAAGGCCTGGGAGCACCCGCTGTTAGGACGAGAGGGTGAGGACAACTGCACCAGGGTAGTTCCCCGCGCGGCTTGGGGGCCATCTCAGGACCCGGTCTTAGACGACCTGGGACCACCTCATCCACAAGAGGTGAGGTGATGGCCCCAGCCGGGGTGATCACCCCGAAGCTCTGGAAGGATCCCAGGATCGGGGGCCTTCAAAGGCTGCTCTTGGTTCTGGAGCACCTGGTCGATGAGCAGGCCGAGGGCGCGGGGATGAAGGGACCGCTGCCAGCCCTGCCCTCTCCCGAGCCGGCCCCTCCCAGCATCGAGGAGATGATGGCGAGCGTGCTGCGACCCGCCGGCCCTCGGCAGGGACCCGAGCGCCGGGAGGGGCCTTCCGCTTTGCCTCGGGGTCGTGGTCTTCGGCTGCTGGCCCCTCCGAGGGAGGCCTCTTGTGAGTGAGGGCTCGAAGATCCAGTGGTGCGATCACAGCTTCAACCCCTGGTGGGGGTGTGCCCGGGTCTCCCCCGGGTGCGCCAACTGCTACGCCGAGCGCCTCGCCGCCCGATGGGGCCATGACCTGTGGGCAAAGAGAGGCCCCAGGCGGCGCTTCGGGGAGGCGCACTGGGGCGAGCCGCTGAGATGGAATCGCAGGGCCGAGCGCGAGGGACGCCGTGCCCGGGTGTTCTGCGCCTCCATGGCGGATGTCTTCGAGGATCATCCCGCCCTTGCCCCCGAGCGAGAGAAGCTCTGGCGCCTGATCGAGCAGACCCCCTGGCTGGAGTGGCAACTGCTCACCAAGCGGCCCGAGAACGTGGGCGGGATGGCCCCCTGGGGCTCCTCCTGGCCGCCGAATGTGTGGCTCGGGGTCTCCGCCGAGAACCAGGAGTTCGCCGAGCGCCGCATCCATCGTCTTCTTCAGATCCCAGCCGCGCTGCGCTTCGTCTCGGCCGAGCCGCTGGTGGGCCCGATTGACCTGCGAGGCCTCCGGGCGCCAAACAGCGCGCCGATCGATTGCCCGGGCGGCGAGGTGATCGATCCCCGAGACGGTATCGACGCTGCCTGCCCGGACCGCATCCACTGGGTGATCGCCGGCGGCGAGTCCGGCCCCGGCGCCCGCCCGATGGATCTCGCCTGGGCGCGCCGCCTGGTGGCCGACTGCCGCTCGGTCGGCGTCCCGGTCTTCGTCAAGCAGCTGGGCTCCGCCTGGGCGAAGGATCGCCACGCGGATCCCAAGGGCGGCGACTGGGAGCTGTGGCCGAAGGACCTGGCGGTCCGGGAGATGCCGGCCTCCCTCGGCGCGGGGGCTGCCGATGAGTGAGCGTGCGCCTATGTCCCTCTTCGACGCGAGAAGGAGCGGGGTATCGGCACGAGCTGGGAGAAGACGCCGACCACGAGCGCCTCGCCGAGGCTCTCCAGGCCACCAGGTGCTCGGTGGTCCTCTCGGGGTATCCCTCGCCCCTCTACGACCGGCTCTACGCCGGCTGGCGCCGGGTGGAGATGGGTTCGCAGACGTGTCGGGGGGGAGCGGCCAAGGCCACCACCGAGGTCCTGTGGATCAAGGAGGTGCTCAACCAAACGAGAGATCAGCGAGCTCAGCTCTCTCTTTTATGAACCGGAGCACCAAGAGGAGGACAAGAAACGATGATCGCAACCGCTGTCTCACCGGTATTTCGCATCGAGCGGGCCTATGACCGAGGCTACGCCTCGCCGGGTCCTTCCCGCCTCCGCAACTACCTGCGGTCCCGGCGAGCCCAGATCGAAGAACAGGTCGCCGACCACGGAGCACCGGGGTGGGCCTCGATGGTATGGGAC
>JBOGWM010000013.1:0-4350 GCA_050693695.1 Actinomycetota bacterium | reverse complement strand
GAGTTGGAGATCCCCAACGTGGTCCGGGTAGTGCTCGGAGAGCCTCTCGCGGGGACCGCCGGAGGCATCGAAGAGCTGCTCATCGAGGCCACCATCGACGACATGAACCCGGAGTTCTACAGCTTCGTGACCGAGCGCCTGCTCGCCGGTGGGGCAAACGACGTGTGGCTTCTCCCCGCCATCGGCAAACAGGGCCGCCCCGCCCAGGTGATCCAGGCCCTGGTCCCCCCTCCCCTGGAGCGCTCGATCCGAGAGATCCTGGTGGCCGAGACCTCCACCCTCGGGGTCCGCACCATTCCCGTCCGCAAGTGGATGCTGGCTCGCGACTGGGTCGAGGTCGAAGTGGGGGGCCAACCCGTGCGGGTCAAGGTGGGTCGTCACCACGGGCAGGCGGTGAACGTGGCCCCGGAATATTCCGATTGCGCCGAGGTTGCCCGCCGGATCGGGCGTCCGGTCAAAGAGATCTTCCGCCAGGCCCTGGAGCAGGCGGTCGCCGCCCTCTCGAAGGGCCGCAACGACGAAGGAGGAACCACCGGATGAAAAAGATGAGCGAAGAGGAGTATCGGGCATTCTTGATGGAAGATACGCGCACCGGCAAGCTCGCCACCGTCCGGCGCAACTTCCGGGCGCACGTCGTGCCGATCTGGTTCGTGCTCGACGAGGAAGGGCGCCTGATCTTCACGACCGGCAAGACGAGTGTGAAGGGCCAGAACCTGCGGCGGGATCTCCACGTCAGCATCTGTGTCGACGACGAGCGGCCCCCCTACTCGTTCGTCCAGGTGGACGGGGTGGCCGATCTCTCGGAGGATCCCGACGCCCTGCTCGAGTGGGCGACCCGGATCGCCGAGCGCTACATGGGTCCCGAGCTGGCGGAAGAGTACGGGCGCCGCAACGCGGTGCCGGGAGAGGTACTGGTCCGGGTGACCCCAACCTCAGTGATCGCCCAGGCTGACCTCGCCGACTGAGCCCTGGAGTCGATTTCACCGCCGTTTGTACGGACCGAGGAAACGCTCGCCGTCGAAGTGGATGAGGTGGGTGGGAAATTCGGCGACCCATACCTCGGTCTCCCATGAGATCTCTCCCACGAACTTTGCCAGAGACCGCCGGCTTGTCGTAGCGCTGTGCGAAGAGGGTCATCATCGGCGTTATGCCGAGGAGGGGCGCGGTTGCGTCTCGCCAGTCGTCGGCCGGCTTGAGGTCGAGGAGCGCTAAGAGAGCAAGGGCTGATCGCTCGTTCTGCTGCGCTCTTGGAAGTCCGAGTTGCGCAAGGACGTCGATCGCCTCCTCGATCTTTCGCACGATTCAGCAGTCAGCCAAGTCGGGCACGAACACTCCGAGCAGATCATCGATGTCGCGTTGCTGAAGTGGCTCGCTGGTCCTGGCTGCGCGGCCCAGTGCGGTGAGGTCGTCGGTCGACGGATATCGGAGAGAACGAAGGTCCGTGGCGTTCACCTGGGTGTGCCCGTTGAACTGGCGGAAGAGCTGATCAACCGGCGTGGAGTTGAGAAATGTGGCGAGCCCCCAGGCCAGATTAGCTGGCAGACCGGCGTTCCTTTGATGGAACACGTTCAAGTGGTTCTCGAAGGCTATGAGCGCCGAGGGGAAGTCACTGGGGCAAGCGACACTGCGGCAACTAACCGGCGAGGTTCCTCCTTCGAGCTGAGCCGCCTTACCAGCACGTAGTGACCGATTGGGAGGCAGAGACCCTCGGTGGAGGATTCGAGAGCGAGGGCATTCGGCTTTCGGTCAGTCGGGTTCGGCCAGCGAACACGACCGAGAGTCAAGTGGCTGGGGCATACGAGCGGCACCGTTCCACCACACGGATGAGCACGGAGGTGCTCACGTGCTCGAAAGCCGACGACCCGTCCCGTGGACACTGACGTGTCCAGGTCTGGCAGCGCCGCCGGCAGCTTCTCGAAGCGTCTGGAAAGATCCGTGCCATTGTGGCTGGGGACGACGTGAATGAACTGCTGGAGGTCGTGGCGATGCACGACCTCGTCATAGGGAACGACGCGTGCGCAAATCCCTTCAGCGCCGCCCCAGCTCGTCGAGATTGTGACCGCGGAACGATCTCCTCCTTTGACTGTGCTGAGGATGACATTCTCCTGAAGGACGGCTGAATCTCGGAACGCTAGATCACGAGACTCAAAGACATGTATTCGCCGTAATGAGGTCTCGGCGAGAAGGTTGCGGCGGAATGCCCGAAAGTACGGTCCATTGCAGAAGCTGCGCGGCGTGATGGCGACGAGTTGACCCCCGGGAGCCAGGAGTCGCGCCGCGAGGGCGACGAAGGCCGCGTAGAGGTTGGTAACCTCGATCCCTACATTCAAGAGCCGCAGGCGTTCTCGTGACCGGGTGGCCAGCTTTCGATACGGGGGATTCAAAATGGCTACATCGTATGAGTCTGCCATGCTCTCGAAAAAATTGAGCTGCAGTTGGTCGCACGCCCACTCGATGAAATCGCATTCTCGATGCTCGGTTGTCGCATCGACCCCCAGCGTGCATTCACAATCCTCGAGAGTGGCGCCCAAGGGGTCCCTCAGCGCCGGATCGATCTCGACCGCGTCGATCTCGAGTCGTCCAGACCAGCGATCCTTGGCGGCCTGGGCCACGAGCGCTGCGGTGAGAGAGCCGACGCCGGCACCAGCGTCCAGGATACGCGAGGAGCCCGTTGGTGGGTCGAACATGGATGCCAGTAGACAGGCCACCGGAGCAGGGGTGAAGAACTGGCGTAGCTTCCCGCGGCGTTCCGTGTCCAGCACCGAGAACGCTGCAACGCGCCGCTCTTCCGTTCGAGCTACCAAGAGGGCTGGAGATATTCGAGGGTCGGTCATGATGAGCCTTATTCTGCTTCAGGGGTGACATCGACGGGGACATCAGCGAGATGCACCCGCGGTTGGCGTACCGCATCGGGTTGGTGGCCCTTACCGCGCAGCTTTCAAACCCCCTGGCGACATTCCATGCCCTCTCGCAGAGAGCAGTCCAGACGGCCATGAGGAGGTCTGCATCCACGCCTCCTCTCAGGCTCCATTGGGGGCACTGGGTCAAGCAGGTCCAGCGGCGGCTACCAGCCGAGGAGGTCATGGAGCTGGTCAAGGCCTACAAGGCTGGGCGAACGTTGAACGAGTTGGCCGTCGAGTTCCAGATACATCGTCGCACGGTGGCCGCCCACCTCGAACGGCATGGCATTCCCCGCCGAGCACATGTACAGAGGCTTGGCGACGAACAGGTCTCTGAAGCCATCCGGCTCTACGCCAGTGGCTTGTCCTTGGTCCATGTAGGAGAACATTTCGACGTCAACGCTGAGACAGTGCGTCGGGCGCTTCTACGGGCAGGGGTACAGCTTCGGCCCAAGGGGAGAAGGCGGAGAACGTGAACGATGAACCTACTACCCCCGGATTTCGATCTCGACAGGGATTTCGAGACGAACCTGCAGCTCACTGTACAGCGCAGGATGGCCGACGTCCCGGGAAAGGGCTACGGCCACTCCGTAGGGCTGGGCTGAATCAGCACTAGCCCACCTGTTTGTGTTTCGTATCACGACCAGGAAGTGGTCGCCATCCTCGGGCTTGAGTTTCTGTCTAAACTCTTTGCCAGCGACTTGATTGGCTCCGCGCGAACGTGCCGTGGGGGAGGGATCTAGCTTGATTAAGTGGCGTCCAAGCTGTGACGGGACCGGGGGCCCTTCGTTGTCGGCCTCCTCCCCCTCCGCATCATCAGATATAGCCATTTCAGCCTGCTCTACTTCCTCCTCCGGCAAAGAGAAAAAGACCTTCTCAACAGCCTCGGCCGTTAACCCCTTTATCAGGTGGAAGTCCATCTTTGATGACATGTAGTCAAGACGGCGCGCTCGAACGTCGGGATCGTAACAAAGCGAGATGCGGACCCCTCTAGTCCCACCAGACTCAAAGAAGCTTGCCGGAATCGGAACTTCGTAGATGTGGACCCCGTCCACTGTGATCTCTGCTTCCGCGACGAGGACGACACGATGATCGTTCGATTCAATTGCTCGGCCGAGATTTGCCGCGCCGTATCCGAGGAGCTTCCGCGCCGCCTCAGACTGCTTGCCGCGGGGCAGAGGGAAGATGCCTGTATCGAACATAGGGTCATCGACGCCTTGGAGTAGTAGGGCCCGTATCAAATTTGGACCCACACTGGGATATCTCGTCGCGACCGCGGCGGCTATGCGGCTCACCAGCGGTGCAGCGTAACTTGTCCCCGTATCGAACTCCAGCAACCGATCCGGCGATCGTCCTCCGCAGCTGATCAGACTTACCTCAGCATCTCGGATAGGCTGATTAAGATCTAAGTCAAAGGCAAAGGAACCGGCAGGAGCCGATAATTCAGGCT
>JBOGWM010000012.1:0-3751 GCA_050693695.1 Actinomycetota bacterium | reverse complement strand
CGATCTCGCCGTCGCGGAGACGGATTCCCTTGAGGAAGCCGAGCACCCGCTGCCAGCCGCTCGACTCCTCGACCGTCTCGGGCGCAAGCCGGCCCGCCTCCTCCCCCACCGCCCCCGCAATGGTCATCAGGAAGTCGGTGATGTCGATCCGCATCGACAGGCTCAGGTATTCCTCGAGGTCGACGAGGAGGACCGCGAAGCCCGCGCTCTCGAGCCGCTTGCGCAGGCGTCGGAGCTCGGTGCTCTTCCCCGTTCCCCGGAACCCGGAGAAGAGCTGAACCCCCGCGCCGGGGGTCCACTCGACGCCCCGGGCCAACAGCTCCACCGGATCCCGGGAGGCCGGCGCCCGATCGGCGTAGAGAGGCACGTAGCGGGGATCCGAGGGCTCGAGGGGCATGTCGCCCACGGCTCGGAAGAGCTCCCGCAGGAATGCGTTCTCCTCGGGTGTCATGGCCTCATCATAGGAGAAGAACGGCTGGCGACGAAGCCTTTCGCGGGTAGCTCGACGACGCTTGTTCGGGCTGCGCTCTCTCCGCTCCCAGAGCCTGACCGGGCGCCGCCAGAGAGCGCCATGTCCAGGGGTGTTAGCACGATCTTTCAACTCACGTGCCAGCACCCTTTTCTCCGGGTGGCGCAGGGCATAGCTTGCAGACTGCAGGAGAAGAGGGCCCGCCGGATCGGGGCGGGCGGAAGGCTGGAGGGGCGAGATGAACGTATCGGGCGACGAGCCCGAGAACCGCGCGGGCGAGGATGCGGATCACGCCGCAGCGGATGCATCGTCTCCTTTAGCGCTTGACTGGTCGGCGCCCGAGGCTCCCTCGGCTGACTCGGGACCGCGGCGCTTGGGGGATTGGAGGACTTCCGAGCCCCTCATTCAGATCCACCTGGAGTCTTCCGAGGATCTGCGCTGCCTTCGGTCTCACAAGGGATCCTCGCATAACCTGCCGGCTCCGCTGAACACGTTCGTGGGGCGCATTCACGAGATGGCGGAGGTGAACAAGCTCCTGGCAACCTCTCGTCTCGTCACCCTCACCGGCGCGGCCGGGATCGGCAAGACCCGCCTGGCCCTTCAGGTCGCTCTCGATCTGACGGAGGATTATCCGGACGGGGTGTGGCTCGTGGACCTGACGCGCCTGTCCGATCCCGCTCTCGTTCCCAAGGCTGTGGCTGTCGCTCTCTCTCTTCGCGATAGCTCGACCTGTTCGCCCATCGAATGCCTGACCAATTACCTGCGGGGCCGTCAGCTGCTCCTCGTCTTCGACAACTGCGAGCACGTGGTCGGGGCGGTGGCTGAGCTCGCCGAAGCGCTGCTGCGAAGCTGTCCGGCCCTGCAGATCCTGGCCACCAGCCGGGAGGCGCTGGGGAGCGCCGGAGAGACGCTATGGGTGGTTCCCCCGATGTCGCTGCCCCATCCGGAGGATGAGACTCTCCCCGGCCAGCCGTGGGCGGCTTCGGAGGCGATCCGCCTGTTCTGTGAGCGGGTGACGGCGTCCGACTTCGTCCTTACCCCCATGGCCGCTCCCGCGGTGGCCGAGATCTGCCGCCGCCTGGACGGTATCCCTCTGGCGATCGAGCTCGCGGCGGCCAGGGTGGGGGTGCTGTCCCCCGCGCAGATCGCCGCTCGACTGGATAACCGCTTCTCCCTGCTCATCTCCGGCAGCCGGACCACCCTTCCAAGGCACCGGACCCTGCTGGCGGCGCTGGAGTGGAGCCATGACCTGCTCTCTGCCGAGGAGCAGGACCTGCTCCGGCGCCTCTCGGTGTTCCATGGAGGCTTCTGCCTGGAGGCAGCCGAAGAGGTCTGCGCGAACAGCGAGGAGGAGCGGGCTCGCATCCTGTGCCCGCTCACCCGGTTGGTGAAAAAATCGCTCGTGGTCTCGGATGCCGCCGGCAGCGAGGCTCGCTACCGGCTCCTCGAAACGATCTGGAAGTACGCCTCGGAGAAGCTGGCCGAGTCCGGCGAGGAAGCCGCATTTCGGGCGGCTCATGCCCGCTGGTGCCTGAATCTGGCCGAGCAGGCCGAACCCGAGCTTGCCGGACCCGATCAGGCGAGGTGGTGCGAGCGGCTGGAGGCAGAGTATCCCAACGTCCGATCCGCCCTCGAATGGAGCCTGGAACAAGAGCCGCAGTGGGCCCTTCGGATCATCTCGGCCCTGGCCCTGTTCTGGCCGGTGCACGGGCATGCCGTCGAGAGTCAAGCGTGGCTGGAGAGGGCCTGGTCGAGCAGCGGGGACGAAGCGCCCCTTGCCCTGGCGGCCAAAGCCCGATGGGTGGCCGGATTCCTGGCGTTCATGTTGGGGGACTTCGATGGCGTCCTCCTCGCCGGCCACGAGGCCCTGGTGGCCTATTGCAGGATCGGGTCCACCCAGGGCTGCGCCCGGGCGCTGCACGTGCTCGGGAAGGCGGTCGCCAACTTCAGAGCTTCCGAACCCGCTCGCCCCTTGCTCGAGGAGAGCGTGATGCTCGCTCGGAAGGTGGACGATGCCTGGTGTCTCGCCGGCTCGCTCAGCGCGCTGGGCGTGGCCGAGCTCTATGAAGGCAACCTGGCGGCCGCCCGGGCGCCTTTCGAGGAGTGCGTGGCCGTCGCTCGTCGGTCGGGCAATCCCCAGCGTCTGGCCGGGGGCCTGCTGGGACTGAGCTTAATGGCTCTGGACGAGGGCAGGTATGGGGACGCTCAGAGGTCCCTGGAAGAGGCATGGCCGGTCGCTCGCGAGCTGGCGACGAGTCATCTGACGGCCGTCGCCCTGACCTGCCTGGGGAGGCTGGCACGCGCCCGGGGCTATTTCAGCCGGGGTCGGGCGCTCATGGTCGAGGCCGTGACACTCCATCACCAGGCGGGGCTGCGACCCTTCCTCCCCTACTGCCTCAACGTCCTGGGCCAAGCGCTGCTCTCAGACGGCAATCCCGTCGCCGCCCGACCCCTCTTTCAAGAGTCCCTCTCCCTGTCGAGAGCGTCCGGCCGCAAGCGCAACGAAGCTCTCGCGCTTCTCGGTCTGGGAGAGATCTCCGTACTTCTACGCGGCGCAGAGGTCGGCCGGCCGATCCTCGACGAAGCCCTCACCGTCGCCCGGGAGAGCGGCAACAATCTCGCCATCGGACGCTGCCTTCACGCTCTCGGAAGGCTGGCTCGCTCGGAGGGCGAGTTCGAGGACGCACGGTCCTTGCATCACGAGGCGCTGCGTCTCCAGGTCGACACCGGGTTGAGGCCCGGAGTGATCGCCTCCCTCGAGGCCCTGGCGGGTCTGGCCACCGAGCAGGGACGCTCCCCCTATGCGGCGCGCCTGTTCGGGGCGGCCCAGGCCTGGCGAGACGCCAACGGCCTCGTCAGGACGCCCCCCGACCAGCCGCGACACGACGCCGATGTCGCCGTCGTGAAAGAAGCCCTCTCCCCCGAGGAGCTTGCGGCCGCATGGGAGGAGGGAGAGGCCCTGTCACTCAAGAAGGCCATCACCTATGCCCGCAGGGGGCGGGGCCCCCGCCGGCGTCCCAGCGCCGGCTGGGCAAGCCTCACTTCGGCAGAATACGGAGTGGCGAAGCTGGTCGCCGAAGGTCTGACCAACCCCGAGATCGCCAAGCGGCTCTTCATCACCCCCCGCACGGTGCGAGCCCACGTCTCCAGCACCCTCGCGAAGCTCGGTTTCTCTTCACGAAGAGAGATCACCCGCGAGGCCCTCCTCCGCCGCGGCGCATAGATCCTCGACCGCCGCATCCACAGCCCCCGGGTCCCTCGGGGCCCTCGGGGCCCTCGGGG
>JBOGWM010000011.1:0-9757 GCA_050693695.1 Actinomycetota bacterium | reverse complement strand
CGGCAACGGCGGACCCAAAAGTCAGAGCGGGAAATCAGCCTCCCCCCAAGACGAGGTCGGGGAAATCGTCCCGGGGGTGGCCTTCTATTCGAGCTATTCGAGGGGTCCCATCAGGCGATCTCGGGCTTCGCCCACCGCGAAGAGCGACCCCGTTATAACGACGAGGTCCTCGGGCCTAGCTCCCGAGATCGCCGCATCCAACGCCGCACCGAGGGAGGGGATGATCTCGCAAGGAACCCCCCGCAGCGTGGCCAGCGCCGCCAGCCGTTCGGGAGGGGCCGCTCTCGGGCTGGAGCTGGCGGTGAACACCAGCTTCGAGGCATGGGGCATGAGCTGCTCCAGGATCCCCTCCTGATCCTTGTCCTCGAAGACCGAGACGACGAAGATCCTGCGGCGCTCTCCGAAGGTCTCCACCAGGGCCGGACCGAGCACCGCCGCAGCAGCGGGATTGTGAGCGCCGTCGAGAACCACCAGCGGGTTTCGCCCGACCACCTCCAGGCGCCCCGGGGACTCGACCGCCGCCAGGCCCACCCGGAGGGCCTCCTCATCGAGGCTACGTTCCAGGAACTGCTCGCAGGCCGCCACCGCCACCGCGGCATTCGACGCCTGATACGAGCCGTGCAGGGGCAGGAACAGGTCGACGTAGCTGCCCCGGCATCCCTCGATCGAGATGAGGCGTCCTCGATGAGCGAGGCGATCGGAGACCAGGCGGAAATCCCTCCCCGCAAGCACGAGCGGAGCCCGCAGCACCCCGGCCGCCCGTTGCAGCTCCTCCAGGACCTCGGGCTCCTGCGGCGCCGAGACCGCCCGACCGCCTTGCTTAAGGATCCCGGCCTTCTCCCTCGCCTGCTCGCCGAAGGTGTGGCCGAGGAAGGAGGTATGGTCGAGTGCGATCGGGGTGATCACCGCCACCTGGGCCTCGATGACGTTGGTGGCGTCCCAGGTTCCCCCCAGCCCCGCCTCGAACACCCCGACCTGGACCGCCTTGTCGGCCAACCACTCGAAGGCGAGCGCGGTGCTGAGCTCGAAGTGGGTCACCGCCTCCTCCTGGCGAGCCTCGACCATCCCGACGAACGGCAGGAGATAGGCGAAGGTGGCGGCGAACTCATCGGGTGAGATGCGGTCTTGGGCAACCCGTACGCCGCGGGCGCCTTCCCGGAGGAGTCCGGCGGTGAGGAAGCGCTCCCGGACGCTCTGGAGATGGGGAGAGGTATAGACCCCGGCCACCAGGCCATGCGCGGCCAGAATCGCCCCGATCATGCGGGCGGTGGAGGACTTGCCATTGGTCCCGGCCACGTGAATCGTGGGGTAACTGCGCTCGGGGTGGGCCAACAGATCCACGAGGGCCTCGATGCGAGAGAGGTCGGGGCGAATGCCGAAGCCGATGCCCTCGAGCAGTTTCACAGCTTCTGAGTACGAGATCCGCATGGCTTCGGGGCAAGGGTAATGCCAAAGTGGGTTAGGGTCACAAATACCAACACTAGGGCAAGGTCAAGGTACCGATGAGCGACATCGAAGCCTCGATCCGGGACTTCTGGGAGAAGGCCGGCGTCTACCGCTACGATCCCACGCGGGGCCGAGACGAGACGTTCGTGATCGACACGCCCCCTCCCACGGTCAGCGGGTCGCTCCACATCGGACACGTCTTCTCCTACGCCCATACCGACATGATGGCGCGCCACCGGCGCATGCGGGGCGACAACATCTTCTATCCGATGGGCTGGGACGACAACGGCCTTCCCACCGAGCGGCGGGTTCAAAACGTCTTCAACGTCCGCCCCTCCCCATCCGAGCCCTACAACCCCGATCTCAAGCTCGAGCTCGGCCGGAAGGGAGAGACGCTCGCCATCTCGCGGCCCAACTTCATCGAGCTCTGTGACGCCGTCCTCAAAGAAGATGAGAAGCAGTTCCAACAGGTCCTCCATCGCATGGCCTACTCTGTGGATTGGTCATATACCTACGCCACCATCGACCGGCACTGCCGCCGCTTGAGCCAGCTATCGTTCCTGCGGCTCATCGAGAGGGGCGAGGCCGAACTTCGGGAAGGCCCCACCATGTGGGATATCGACTTTCAGACCGCGCTGTCTCAGGCCGAGGTGGAAGACCGGGAGGAAGAGGGTTTCTACAACCGCATCCGGTTCGGCGTCGAAGGAGAGAGCCATGACGTGGTCATCGCCACGACCCGTCCGGAGCTACTGGGAGCCTGCATCGCGGTCATCGCTCATCCCGAGGACGACCGCTACCGTCTCCTTTTCGGCAAACAGGCGGTGACGCCCCTGTACGGCGCCACCGTTCCGATCCTGGCCCATGAGACGGCCGAGCCCGACAAGGGCACCGGGATCATGATGGTCTGCACCTTCGGGGACGCTTCCGACGTCGAGCGCCACAAGGAGCTGGAAGTCCCGCCTCGCGTACTCATCGGACGGGACGGACGCGTCCGTCCCGTTCCCTGGGGTGAAAGCCAGTGGCAGTCCCTCCAGCCCGACAAAGCCCGCCGCTGGCACGACAAGCTCGTCGGGCTCACCCTGAAAGAGGCCCGCCAGGAGGTGGTTCGACAGCTCGGCGAAGTGGGCGCCCTCGTAGGCCCCCCCGAGAAGGTTCGGCGCCCCGTCAAGTTCTTCGAGAAGGGGTACCGCCCGCTGGAGTACGTCAGCTCCCGGCAGTGGTACGTCCGGCTGCTGGCGCACAAAGAAGCGCTCCTCGCCCAGGGCCGCAAGGTCCAATGGCATCCCGAATCGATGCTGAAGCGCTACGAGAACTGGGTCGAGGGACTCAACCAGGATTGGGCGGTCTCCCGGCAGCGGCCCTTCGGTGTTCCCATCCCGGTCTGGTACGGCGTGGGCGAAGGTGGCGAGATCGACCACGACCACCTGCTGCTGCCCCACCTCGAGGACCTGCCCGTCGATCCCTCGTCCGACACGCCGCCCGGATACGACGACAGCCAGCGAGGGAAGGCCGGCGGCTTCGAGGGCGACCCCGACGTCTTCGACACCTGGGCGACATCGTCGCTCACGCCCATCCTCCTCAGCGGATGGCCCGACGACCTCCGGAGGCATCAGAGGCTGTATCCCGGCGACCTGCGGCCCAACGCGCACGACATCATCCGGACCTGGGACTTCTACACCATCGTCCGCTCCTACCTGGAGGACGGCTCGGTCCCCTGGCGTCACGCGGCCATCAGCGGGTTCGTCACCGATCCCGACCGCAAGAAGATGTCGAAGTCCAAGGGCAATGTCGTCCTGCCGACCGACATCCTCGATGCCCATGGCCCCGACGCCGTCCGATACTGGGCGGCCTCGGCCAAGCTGGGGATGGACGCCGCGATTGATAGCAACATCTTCAGGGAGGGCAAGCGGCTGGTCACCAAGATCCGTAACGCCTCCCGCTTCGTCCTCGGCTTCGAGGGCGACACCGGCCCGCCCACCCGACCGCTCGACCGGGCCCTGATCGCCCGGTTGCGCGACCTCGCGACCCGGGCCACCACCCACTGGGACGCCTGGGACCATGCCGGCGCGCTGCAAGTGGCCGAGAACTGGTTCTGGGCTGACTTCTGTGACAACTACCTCGAGCTGGTGAAAGACCGAGCCTACCGTGGCGACGCCGGCGCGGTGGGGACCTTGCGGCGGGGCCTCGACGTGGTCTTGCGGCTCTTCGCCCCGGTGCTGCCCTACGTCACCGAGGAGGTCTGGCAGGCCGGCAGCAGCGAGCGCCTTCCACCGGTCCCATCTTTACCGGCGTCGGAAGCCGGCCGCTCCGTCCATCGTGCCCGGTGGCCCGACGCGTCCGAGTTGGAGGATGGCCTTGACGACGGCTGCTTCGCGGTCGCCACCGGCGTGCTGTCGCACATCCGCAAGGCCAAGTCCGACGCCAAGGTTTCGCTGAGAGCCCCGGTCGATTCCCTCACGGTCCGAGGCCCGGCGAGTCAACTGGCCCTTCTCGAGGAAGTCCTGGACGAGATCATCGCTGCCGGCAACATCCACTCCCACCAGCTCGTCCCCGACGAGCACTCGAGCGAGCTCTTGGCCCGGGCTCAGCTCGGAAAAGGCTGACCGGCGCTCAGGCGGTGCGCTCGCCTCGCTCGGCTCCGGCTCTCTTGGGGCGTTCCGCGGTGCGGGGGATGAGGGTCGGGTTCACCTTCTTCAGCACCGTGGCCTCGTCGATGACGCACTTGCCGATGTCCTTGCGGGAGGGGATCTCGTACATCACGTCGAGGAGGACCTCCTCCAGGATCGCCCGGAGCCCCCGGGCCCCCGTGCCCCGCAGCATGGCCAGATCGGCGATCGCCCCCAGGGCCGCGTCATCGAATGCCAGCTCCACCCCGTCGTACTCCAGGACCTTCTTGAACTGGCGGACCAGAGCGTTCTTCGGCTTGGTCAGGATGTCGATCAGGGCCTGGCGGTCCAGGTTATGCACGTGGGTGATCACGGGGAGCCGGCCGATGAACTCGGGGATCAGCCCGTACTTGAGCAGGTCCTCGGGGAGCACCTGACACAGGATGGCCCCCAGGTTCTTCTCCTCCCGTTTACGGACGTCGCCGCCGAAGCCGATCCCCCGCTTGCCGACGCGAGCCTCGATGATCTTCTCCAGCCCGGCAAAGGCCCCTCCGCAGATGAACAGGATATGGGAGGTGTCGATCTGGATGAACTCCTGGTGGGGATGCTTGCGGCCTCCCTGGGGCGGCACGCTCGCGGTCGTGCCCTCCAGGATCTTGAGCAACGCCTGCTGAACCCCTTCCCCGGACACGTCACGGGTGATGGAAGGATTCTCCGACTTGCGGGCGATCTTGTCGACCTCGTCGATGTAGATGATCCCCGTCTCGGCCTTCTTGACGTCATAGTCCGCCGCCTGGATCAGCTTGAGCAGGATGTTCTCGACATCCTCACCGACATATCCGGCCTCGGTCAGGGCGGTGGCGTCCGCGATGGCGAAGGGAACGTTCAGCATCTTGGCGAGGGTCTGGGCCAGCAACGTCTTGCCACAGCCGGTGGGGCCGAGAAGCAGGATGTTCGACTTCTGGAGCTCGACCTCGCTGTCTCGACGGGGATCTGTCTGGATACGTTTGTAGTGATTGTAGACGGCCACCGAAAGGATCTTCTTGGCCTGCTCCTGACCGATCACGTAGTCGTTTAAGAACTCGTAGATCTCCCGGGGCTTGGGCAGCTCCTCGAGCTTCAGCTCGGAGCTGTCAGACAGATCCTCCTCGATGATCTCGTTGCATAGATCGATGCACTCGTCGCAGATATAGACCCCGGGTCCGGCAATCAGCTTCTTGACCTGCTTCTGCGACTTCCCGCAGAAGCTGCACTTGAGGAGATCCCCTCCGTCGCCGAACTTCGGCATCCCGGCTCCCTCTTCCCCAGCTCAGTTGATTCCCGGATCTGGCTCAGGCGGTGACTTCCTCAAGCTGGTCCACCAGCACCTTGGACTGGTCCCGGGCCACGATAATCTGGTCGATCATACCGTACTCTTTCGCCTGATCGGCCGTCATGATGAAGTCCCGATCGGTATCCCTCCCGACCTTCTCGAGGGTCTGCCCGCTGTGCTGGGCAAGGATCCGGTCGAGCAAGGCCCGCATGCGCAGGATCTCCTTGGCGTGGATGTCGATGTCCACGGCCTGGCCCCCCAGACCACCGACCTCCGGCTGGTGAATGAGGATCCGGGCATTGGGCAAGGCGAACCGCTTGCCCTTCTCCCCCGCCGCCAGCAACACCGCCGCCGCGCTGGCGGCCTGCCCGATAACCAGGGTGGCGACATTCGGCTTGATGAACTGCATGGTGTCGTAGATGGCCAGGAGGGCGGTGATGCTTCCGCCGGGAGAGTTGATGTAGATCCAGATGTCCCGGTCGGGATCCTCGGACTCGCAGAAGATGAGCTGCGCGGTGATCAGATTCGCCACGTTGTCGTCGATGGGGGTGCCCAGGAAGATGATTCGGTCCTTCAGGAGACGGGAGTAGATATCGAAAGACCGCTCCCCACGGTTGGTCTGCTCCACGACCACTGGGACGAGATAGTTCTCCATGCATGCTCCTTCTCTGACCGCCCTGGATAAGCGCTACCCGGCCTTGTCTACGATCCTGACCTGCCCCACCAAGTAGTCGAGGGCCTTCCTCCGAAGGATATCACCGGCCAAAGCCCCGACCCGGCCCGCTTCCTCCAACTCCCGGCGCACCTCGTCGGTGGGCCGGTCGGCGAGCTTCGCGTAGCGCTCGATGTCTGCATCCACCTCCTGGGGGCCCACCTGGATCCCTTCCGCTTCCGCCACCGCCTCCAGGATGAGCTCGATGGCAACCTCCCGCTCGGCGACCTGGCGATAGGTCTCCCTCAGCTCGGCCTCGGTCTGTTCCTGGCGGGTGAGGTAGTCCTCCAGCGTGATCTGGTGCTTCTCCAGATCCTTGAACAGGCCCCCCAGCTTGATCCGCAACTCACGCAGGACCAACGTCTCGGGGACCGGCACCTCCACCAGGTCGAGAAGGTGGTCGACCACTCCCTTTCGGACCTCGATGTCGGACTGCAATCTCTTGAACTCCTCGATCTGGCGCCTCAACTCCCCCCTGAGCTCCTCCAGCGTGTTGAACTCCGAGGCGCTGACGGCAAACTCGTCGTCGAGGGGGGGCAGTCGCTTGGCATGCACCTCTTTTACGATCACCGAGAAGGAGATCTCCTGACCCCCGTAGGGGGGGCCGAAGCGCTCGGGGAGCACGGCGTTGACCTTGAGGATATCCCCCGCCCGCTTGCCTTTCAGCTCCTCGTCCAGATCCTTCACGAGGGCGTTGGATCCCACCTCGTAGAGGAGGTCGTTGGCGCTCGCCGCCTCGATCTTCTCCGAATGCCGGTAGGCGCTGAGGTCGATCAGGAGATGGTCTCCTTCCATCGCATTGCGCCCGATCGGCTCCAGGGTGGCGAACCGGCTCCGCAGCTGCGCAAGCTGGGAGTCAACCTCCTCCTCGGTGGCGATCGCGGGGGGGCGGGTGACCTCGATCCCCCGGTAGTCGGGAAGATCCAGCTCGGGTCGCACCTCCACCGTGACGGTGAACGCCAGTAGCTCCGACTCATCGAAGCTGCGAACCTCGATGGAGGGTGGCGCCAACGGTCGAACCCCCTCCGCGGTGAGGGCCCTGGAGTAGAAGCGGGGAAGCGCGTCCTGAAGGAACTCCTGGCGAAGGGTCTCCCGGCCGATCCGGGTCTCCAGCACCGGCCTGGGTACCTTGCCCCTCCGAAAGCCGGGGACTTTGACCTGCTTTCCCAGCCGCCTGAGGGTCTCGTCAAAGAGAGGCCGGACCTCCTCGGGCTCCATCTCCACCTGGAGCTTCAGCCTGGTGGCTCCCTCGCGCTCGATACTCGTCCTCATTGCACCACACTATAGTTAGTGCAGAAGGGATACGGGACGTAGCGCAGCTTGGCAGCGCGCCTGGTTTGGGACCAGGAGGTCGGGAGTTCAAATCTCCCCGTCCCGACCGGCCGGGAGGCTCACCGCTCGCCCGGCCCTCGGTCCTGCGGGCGTAGCTCAATGGCAGAGCTCCAGCCTTCCAAGCTGGTGGTGGGGGTTCAATTCCCCTCGCCCGCTCCATCGTTCCATGTCCCTCAGCGGCCTCACCGAATCTCGATCAGGGGGCCGGGCGGACACTACCCGGATAGCTCATTCAAGAGGCGTACCAATTGGCAGAAGGGAGCGGGATGATCCACCAGAGCACCATCCGCAAATTCGTCGACACCGAATCCAAGCGATTCCTCGACCTGCTCAAGGAGGCATGCTCGCTCCCGAGCGTCTCGGCCGAGGGGACGGGTTTGGACGAGATGGCCGACTGGCTGGGAGACCGGCTCGAGGCCGTCGGCGCCAAGGTCAGCCGGCTCCAGGTCCCCGATGCACCCCCGGCGCTCCTCGGCGAGATCCCCGGCTCGGGAGAGCGCACTCTCATGATCTATGACCACTACGACGTTCAGCCCACCGATCCCCTCGATCTCTGGGACTCGCCACCCTTTGAACCCGCGGAACGGGGAGGCCGCCTCTATGCCAGAGGCGTTGCGGACAACAAGGGAGACCTCGTGGCGCGCCTGTGCGCCATCGAGGCCTACCGGGAACTGGTCGGCGAGCTTCCCTTCGCCGTCAAGTTCTTCGTCGAGGGCGAGGAGGAGGTGGGAAGCCCCCATTTCGAGCAGATCTGCCGCGCTCACGAGGGTATGCTCCGGGCCGATCACTGCGTCTGGGAGGGCTGGCAACTCTCGCATGAGGGCCGCCCCGAAGTCGTCTATGGATGCAAGGGGTTGCTGTTCCTGGAGCTGCGCTCCCGGATGCTCTCGGACGACCAGCACTCCTCCCGGGCGGTCTATGCTCCCTCGGCATCCTGGCAACTGATACGGGCCCTTGCCTCCATGCGGAATGCTGAGGGCGCCATCGCGATCGAAGGGTTCTATGACCACCGCATCGAGCCCGGCCTCCGGGAGGCGGAGATCCTCGAGCGCTTGCCCTTCGATGAGGACGCCGAGCGGGAGCGCCTGGGGATCGAGCGCTTCGCCGAGGGCCTTTCCGGCCGAGATCTCAGGTACGCCCTGCTCTACGCCTCCACCGCCAACATCGTCGGGTTTCTGACCGGCTACACCGTCCCGAGGGGCGCCAAGACCATCCTCCCCGCCGAGGCGACCGCCAAGATGGATTTTCGTCTCGTCCCGGACCAGGACGCCTCCGACATCGCCGAGAAGGTGAGGCGCCACCTCCTCAAGCACGGCTTTCCAGACGTCGAGGTCGAGGTCATATCGGCCGAGAACCCTTCCCGGTCCCCCACCGACTCCCTCCTGGGACTGGCCATCGAGACCCAGGCCGCCCACTGGTTCCAGGAGACGCCCACCGTCTGGCCCCTGATGCCCGCCACCGGTCCCATGCATCCCATCGCCCAGGGTCTGGGGATTCCCATCTGCTCCCCTCCCGGAGTGAGCCGCCCAGACTCCAAAATCCACGCCCCGAACGAGAACCTCCGCATCCAGGACTTCCTGGACATCATCGGCTACACCGTGAGTTACCTGGAGACCTATGGCCAAGCCTGACCGTTGCCCCTGACGCCGACTCGACAAGGCTACGGTATCCCGTCCGCCTCCACGATCAGATCACCCCCGAGGCCACCAGGACGCCTACACTTGGACCGGGCGCCCGTAGCTCAGCCGGACAGAGCGTCGGACTTCTAATCCGAGGGTCGGGGGTTCGAATCCCTCCGGGCGCGCTATGAAGAGACGCTTCTACGCCCAGCTAGGCTACTGAGCGCTGCACTTTCCACGCACCTGCAAACCGGCTTCTACCCAACTTCTACCCAGGTCCGACGAACACACGCGCGAACACCAGACCCGTATGGCAGCGGGCACGAAATCAGGCTCGTAAGTTTCTGCGGAGAGCGGTGACCAAAGGACGAGCACCTACGTCTCGCCAAGTTCCTCTTTTACTACCTTGAGGTTTTGAGCAATAAGATCTACCTTCGGGTGCCCCTCCCCGTAGGCGGCCAGGGCGATCTCCAGGGCCCGCTCGAAGCGCTCCTTGGCCCCCGCAAGATCCCCGAGGTCTTGAAGGACGAGGGCGAGGTTGTTGAGGGTAGTGCCCACATCCGGGTGCTTCGGCCCGTAGACCGCCAGGTGGATCTCCAGGGCCTGCTCGAAGCGCTCCTTGGCCCCCGCAAGATCCCCAAGGTCCTGAAGGACGCTGGCGAGGTTGTTGAGGGCAGTGCCCACCACCGGGTGCCCCTCCCCGTAGACCGCCAGGGCGATCTCCAGGGCC
>JBOGWM010000010.1:0-2147 GCA_050693695.1 Actinomycetota bacterium | reverse complement strand
CCCCCGGACCCTGCGAGGCGCAGTCTCGCCAGAAGGATCCCGATGATCGTCTTGGAGTCGACGATGCGCCCGTCCCAGATGGCTTCGAGCGCGTCGTCGAGCCCCAGCAACTCGGCGCCGAGCGGCTCCCCCTCGTCGCTGTCCGGAGGGGGTCCGACGCGGGCCAGGTCGGTGGCCAAGAAGTGATGGATGCGCTCGTCGGTGAAGCCGGGGGAGGCGAGGAAGCTGATGAGCGGCTCCAGGTTCGAGCATCGGTAGCCGGTCTCTTCCTCGAGCTCCCGATGAGCGCATTCGCGGGGATCCTCGCCGGGACGGTCGAGCTTGCCGGCGGGGATCTCGAGGAGATCCTCCCGGACCGCATGCCGGTTCTGGCTAACCAGGAGGAGGCGGCGATCCTCGTCGAGGGCGACCACCCCCGCGGCTCCCGGATGGCGGACGGTCTCGCGCACCGCCTCCTCGCCTCCTGGCAGGCGGATCCGGTCCACGAACACCCGAAGAAGGCGCCCCTCGAAGGACAGTCTCGAATCGAGGATCTCGTGGTGGCGGGGCATGGGACCGGGCTCGGGGTCTAGCGGAGGGAGCGTTCCGTCTCGGGGCCCACGCCCGCCAGCGTGTCCCCACCCCGGGCTCGAAGAAGGGCGGCGCCGACGAACTCCCGAAAGAGCGGATGTGCCCGGTTGGGCCGGGAGCGGAACTCGGGGTGGAACTGGCCGGCCATGAAGAAGGGGTGATCGGGAAGCTCGATGATCTCGACCAGGCGGGTATCGGGTGAGATCCCACTGAAGGCAAGGCCGGCCTGCTCTAGGACCGCATGGTAGGCGGGACTGACCTCGTAGCGGTGACGGTGCCGCTCCACGATCAGATCCTCTCCGTAGATCGCCCGGGCGGCCGATCCCTGGCGCAGCTTCGCCGGCCAGAGCCCCAAGCGCATAGTCCCACCCTTATCGCACACCTGCTCCTGGCCGGGGAGGAGGTCGATCACCGGATGGGGCGTGCCGGGGTCGAACTCGGAGGAGTTGGCGCCCGCCATCCCGGCGACGTTGCGAGCGAACTCGATCACCGCGCACTGAAGTCCCAGGCAGAGCCCGAGAAACGGGATCCCCCCCTCCCGAGCGATCCGGATCGCCTCGAGCTTGCCCTCGATGCCCCGGATGCCGAAGCCCCCGGGGACCAGGACCCCATCCAAACTCGAGATCATCTCCTGCCCGCCCCCGCTGAGATGGCTCGGGATGATCCCGCTGTGGGAGCCGTCCAGGCCCCGAGAGGCGCCGTCGTCGTCCGAGGCCACCCAGACCACCTCCACCTCGGCCCGATGCGCGTACCCTCCGGCCTTGAGCGCCTCGATCACCGAGAGATAGGCATCCGGAAGATCCACATACTTGCCCACCAGGCCGATGCGGACCCGTCCCTGCGGATGCTCGATGCGGGCGACCAGCTCCTCCCACTCCCCGAGACTCGGCGGGGGCGCCTGGACCCTCAGGTGACGAAGGACGAAGTCGTCCAGTCCCTCCTCCCGCAGCACGAGGGGGATCCGGTAGATGTTGTGGGTGTCGGCGGCGGAGACGATCCCCTGCATCTCGACGTCGCACAGGAGAGCGATCTTGGACTTCAGGGCATCCGAGATGGGACGGTCCGAGCGCAGGACGATCGCATCGGGCTGGATCCCGATGCTGCGGAGCTCCCGTACGGAGTGCTGGGTGGGTTTGGTCTTCAATTCCATGGCGGGTCCGATGAAGGGGGCCAGGGTCACGTGCACGTAGCAGAGGTTGTCGCGGCCCACCTCCAGGCGGAGCTGGCGGATGGCTTCCAGGAAGGGGAGGCTCTCGATGTCGCCCACCGTGCCCCCCACCTCCGTGATCACGATGTCCGCCCGGGTCTCCTGCCCGAGGCGCAAGATGCGGCTCTTGATCTCATTGGTGATGTGAGGGATGACCTGCACCGTCTGACCCAGATACTCGCCCCGGCGCTCCTTGGAGATCACCGCCTGGTAGATGGCCCCCGTGGTGACATTGGAGTCCCGGCCGAGATTCTCGTCGATGAAGCGCTCGTAGTGACCGAGGTCCAGGTCCGTCTCGGCCCCGTCGTCGGTCACGAAGACCTCTCCATGCTGGAAGGGGCTCATCGTGCCGGGATCCACATTGATATAG
>JBOGWM010000009.1:0-17537 GCA_050693695.1 Actinomycetota bacterium | reverse complement strand
GGAGCTACCTCGGGACGGGAGCGAAGCATGGCCGGCGGGCACTCCAGCTGCTCACCGACCTGTGGACCCCGACCGGTGCCTGGCTACCCAGCGTGGCCGTTCCCGACACCAGCTGAGCAGTTACGTTAACAGAGACTATCTTGAAACTCATAGAATCTATGAGACACGTTCTTTTGGGGAGCTCCAGGTCAGCTTCCCCACGTCCTGACTTTCTCCACCCGAGCGAGCAGTCGCTCGTATCGTCCCAGGACCGCGTCCCACGTATAGCGCTCCTCGACGTAGCGACGCCCCGCCTCCCCCAGGGCGCGCCCGAGCGCCGGATCCTCCCGGAGCATATCCACGGCCGCCTCGAACTCTGCGAAACCCTGATAGGGGATGCCTCCGCCACTTCGGCGAGCCTGGCCCTCCAGCACCTCGCAGCGACCCTGGACGAGGGCGGGTTTGCGGTGGACCCACGCCTCGGTAAGCACCATCGAGAAGCTCTCGAAGTAGGAGGGCTGCACCAGGGCCAGGGTCCCGGCCATGGCGGCCCGCTTGGTCGCCTCGTCGACGAAGCCGGTAAGGACCACGTCGCGATGCGGAGGTGGCGCCTTGACCGGGTCCCCCAGGATCACCAGGGCGAGGGGACCCGGGTTGCGGCGCTTGTAAGCGAGGAAGAAATCGTAGATCTCATCCGAGCCCTTTCCCGGGTCCACCCGTCCCACGAAGAGCAAGTAGGGGCGGTCCCCGAGGCCCGAGCTCGCTCTGAACGCCTGCTCGCCCACCCCGAGGTCGCTGTCCAGCTCCACCCCGATGCCCACGATCTCGCTCGGGGCCTGCCTGCCAAAGCGCCGCTGCACGAGATGGGCCTCCTCCGGGGTTGAGAAGGCAAAGGCGCAGGGGAGGCGGAAGGTGGCATCGAAGAGGGGCAGGTAGAAGGGGGGCTCGTCATGCGCGGTGGGGTGCAAAAACGTCGGGGCGAGGCCGGCGGCCGCGGGCAATCCCGCCCAGGTCGTGTAGTAGAGATAGGTGAAGAAGATCACGACCTCGAAGGATCCGGCGTGTCGTCCGAGCCAGGAGGCGAGTCCGGCCAGCTCGGGACCCTGGAGGCGCATCCACTCCCGCTGGAGGTAGAGGGGAACGGGCTTGTGGCCCCCGACCACCCGATGATTGAGCGGCGAGAAGCGGTGCTGGTCCCGGGGCGCGGTCACGGGAAGTCGGTGCACGGTTACGCCACCGAGCGACTCGGTCCCCGAAGGATACGTATTGGCCCAGTCCACATAGCTCGTCGCACAGCTCGTGAGCACCTCCACCTCATGGTCCCGATCCGCCAGCCGGGTGGCAAACTCCCGGCAGTGGAGCTCGGCGCCCCCGGCGACCTCCTGCCCGTAGCGCTGGACCACGTAAAGCAGGCGCATCAGACCAGGGAGAGGAGATGCTGCAGGAGGGTGGCTCGGGCCGCGTCGGGATCGAAGTGAGCCAGGCGCCGCCTGCCCCGGGAGATGAGCCGGTCGCCAAGCTCCCGGTCCATCGTCACCGCGGCCATGGCCTCCGCCGCGAGCAGGGGATCGTCGTCGGGAGGAAGGAGCAGCCCGCCGTCGCCCAGGGTCTCCCCCACGGCGGCATGCGCGCGGGCAATCACCGGGACGTCGAAGGTCATCGCCTCCAGCAGCGGCACGCAGAAGCCCTCGTGCTCGCTCAAGGTCACGAAGACATCCGCTCGACGGTAGAGGGCGACCAGAGCCCCCAACGAGACCGATCCCATCAAGGTGGCATTGAACAGGTTCAGCTCCCGAATGAACCATTCCAGGGCGCCTCGGTAAGGCTCCAGCCGGCTCGCCCCGGCCAGGACGAGGTGAGCGTCGGGAACGAGATAGGTGATCAGCACGTGGTACGCCTGAAGGAGCAGGTCGGGGCGCTTGTGGGGCAAGAGCTGGCCGACGAAGAGGATCAGCGGACCCTTGCGGCGCTCCAGCTCCCCAGCCATGCCCGCATCCGAATCCACGGAGCGCAGCCGGGAGGCATCAACGATCAAGGGGGCCACCCGCACATCCCGATACCCGAGGGCTCTCAGCTCCTCGGCGTTATAGGCCGAGACCGCAAGCGCCAGCGCGACCCGATCCGCAAGCCCGGCCAGCTCCCGGCGGCCCTCTTCCAGCAGACCGGCGAAGACCGGGTCGTAGGGGCGGAAGGAATCGGCCGGGGAGATGTTGTGATACACCAGGACGATCCGCTCCGGCCGGCCGAGAAGGAAAGACGCAACATGGGGCTCCCCGATCGAGGCGTGGTAGAGAAGGACATTCTTGCCGGTGGCGACCCCGAGCCGGGCGGGGTACGACCCGAGAGGGAACACCTCGCCGCCCAGAGCGGGATCGATGTAACGGGCAAAGATATGCGAGCGGGTCACCTGTCCCAGAAGAGCCCGGAGCTCGAGGGCGGCGTTGGTGATCGCATCTCCGGGAGAGGCCGAGACGAGGATCTGATGGAACTCCATCAGCGGGTGGCGATCAGGGCGAAATCCTGGGGAGCGAAGAGCAGGCGGTTGAGCCGCTCGAGGTTGGCGTTGAGCCGGCCGTCGGGGTCCGCCTCTTCCGGAAGGGACTCCAGAGCGTCTTCTTTCGGAGGAACCGCCCGCCACTCGATCTCCCAGCCGGAAAATCCCGCTTCTCGGAACAGGAACGCGAGATAGGCGGGATGGACAGGATGGACATGCGTGGGATCGATGGCGAAGGAATGGGCGTAGACGTAGAGGGATTGAGGGTTGATCGTCTCGATCAGGACCTTGCCGCCGGGACGAAGCTTCTCGGCGGCGAGGGCGACCAGGTCCACGAGCTCCTGGGCGCTGAAGTGTTCCACCACCTGGATCAGAACGAGGCCCCCCAGGGAATCATTGCCGGCATGCCCCAGCAAGCGGAGCCCGTCTCCCTCCTCCACCTTGAGCCCCCGCTCCCGGGCGCAGGTGACCAGCTCGGGATCTATCTCCACCCCGGAAGCTTCGATCTCCAGGCCCCCCAGCAGCTCCAGGAATTCCCCTCGGCCGCACCCGATGTCCAGGACCGGAGAGCAGTCCGCGAACCGCTTCGCCAGCTCCCCGTAGTGGCCCGCGATCTCCTCGCCGCTTCCTCGGAACTCTTCCATGAAACGCTCCTGGGCGAACCAGGGGCGGAACTGCCGACGGGCCTCCGCGGCCTCGAGCTTCTCCAGGCGTCGCAAGATCGATCCGGGCGAAGTGTGCCGGAGCGAGCCCAACTCTTCCCCGAGCGCCTCGATCCGGCCAACCAGGTCGGAGTGGAAATGGCCGCCTCCCTCCTCGGTGGCGTTCACGAGGATCTGGAGGACCGAATGGAGGGCGGTGGCGAAGCTGCGGACCTGGTCGAGGATCCCCGCCGTCTGGCGGCCCACCAGCTTGGCGGTCGCCCGGTGGACGGCCTCGCCTCCGGGGAGGCGGGAGTCCACCGGGATGGCCTTGGAGTCGAATGCCATGTGGCTGCCCAGCAACGCCAGCGCTCTCCTCAGCGCCTCCGGTCCCTGAGCGGGACGATTGGCCGCGATGTTCCTGAAGTGGGCGTCCAGGTCGTCCTCCAGGCCCGGAGGGTAGAGGCCGGACCGCCTGCGCTCTTCCACCCGGGCGCGCAGGCGTCGGATCAGCTCGTCCAGATCCGCAGAGCCGGCTTCGGTTTCCAGGGGTTGATCCTTCAAGACCGAACGCTCTAGCGATGCGCTTCGTAGCAGGTGCAGCCTCGAGGTCCGACCACCGCCGAATGACCGGTACCGGCCGGGAGATCGAGGCGGTCGCCGGGCTTCATCTCGATCTCTTCTCCCTCCACCTCGAAGACGATGCTGCCCCTCGCGCAATACAGCACCTTGAAATACGAGTGGGAATGGGCTCCGTACCGGTCGCCGGGCCCGTTGGACCAGCTATAGGGAGACAGGCCCTCAGCCCGGAAGGCGTTCAGGATGGCCTCTTGAGAGGGCGCTTGCGCCCCACTCCAGGCAGTCACCTCGATGGTCATCGAGGCCAGTCTAAACCGGGCCCGGCGACGGAATCGAGCGCGAGCCGGCCTTTTCTGGTTTCATCTTCTGGTTTCATCTGGGGATAGAGCCGGCCCGGTGATCCGCGGCGCCCTATCGGATCACCCTGCGTCCCTGGAGCGGGATCCGGTCTCAGTCCCTGGCGGATAGGGCGGATTTGATCGCGGCGATGATGCCGCTCGGCTTGGCAACGATCAGCTTCTCCGGTTCCACCCTCAGCCCCTGGACGGTCCCCTGCTTCTCGCTGACCACGACGATGGGCACCTCCTTCAACTCCTCCCGGCCGGCCAGATCGATGATCATCTCGCGGGTCCGCTCGAGCTGGCGGGTAAGGTCGATCAGGACCACATCGGCGCCCAGGCGCGGGATCTGGCGGTAGGCGTCCCCTTTCGGCTCCTCGACCCAGGGAACGCTGTAGCCGTTCTGGCGCAGCGCGCTCACCCAGGGGCGGCTGTCTTCCCAGCAGAGTACCGCAACCTTGGCGTTCATGACCTTCATCGCTCTTACCGAGGGCTCTTACCGAGGCGCATCCGTCCTCGTCCCGATTCTTTCCCCGATCCTTCCATATGATGATATCCGAGACGGTCCTCCAAGGGCTCGGTGCTCTCGTCCCGAAGGCACCGCGAGGCGGGGACGCCGGGTGCACTAAAATCGGCCCTCGATGAAACGCATCCTGGTGACCGGAGCCGGCGGCTCGCCCTCCACGAACTTCATCCGCTCCCTGAGGGAGTCTCCCGAGAAGTTCCATATCGTCGGCGTTGACTGCGACAAGTACTGCCTGCAACGGGCCGAGACCGAGGAGCGGTTCCTGGTCCCGGAGGCCGGCGACCCGGCTTACCTGCCCGTGCTCCGAAGCATCATCGAGGATACCAACGCCGAGCTGGTCTACAGCCAGCCGGATCAGGAGATCCGGGTCATCTCGGGGGCCCGGGCGGAGCTCGGGGCCCGCACCTTTCTTCCCAGCCACCGCACTATCGAGATCTGCCAGGACAAGTACGAATCGTTCCGATGCTGGAAGGCCGCGGGCCTGCGGGTCCCCGAGACGATGCTCATCAACGACGAAGCCGGGCTCGCCGACGCTTTTCGCCGCTTCGGCGCCCCCCTCTGGCTGCGGGCAATCGTGAGCCCGGGCGGGGGCAAGGGCAGCTTCCCCGCCCAGGACCCGCCGACCGCGAAGGCCTGGCTGGACTTCTGCCATGGTTGGGGCAACTTCACGGCCGCCGAGTGCCTCCAGCCCGAATCGACCACGTGGACGGGTCTTTATCGCAAGGGCGAGCTGATCGTGGCGCAGGCGCGCAGGCGCCTGTACTGGGAGTTCGCCAACCGCGTCCCCTCGGGGGTGACCGGGGTCACGGGCACCGGCATCACGATCTCGGACCCTCAGCTCGACGAGCTCGCGCTCGCCGCAGTCGCCGCCATCGACCCCGAGCCTCACGGTATCTTCGCGGTCGACTTCACCTTCGACGCAACCGGCGTCCCCAACCCGACCGAGATCAACATCGGACGCTTCTTCACCACCCATCTGTTCTTCACCCGCGCGGGACTCAACCTGCCCCACCTGTTCGTCAAGCTGGCCTATGAAGAATTGCTGGCGCCCCTCCCCAAAAAGTTCGGCCCGCTGCGCCCCGGGCTCGCCTGGGTGCGCGGTATGGATTTCCTGCCGGTGCTGACCGACGTCGACGCCATCGAGAAGCCGGCGATCGAACTCCAGCGCCGGCGGAGGCTCTGTGGGTGCTGAGGGATCCGTGCTGCTGACCGGCGGGACGGGCTTCGTGGGCCGGCCGCTGCTGCTGAGGTTGCTGGAGGAGGATCGCGCGGTCACCCTCCTCGGGCGCAAGGCCCCCGACTTCGTCCCGACATCGGGGCGCCGGCGACTGGCGTTCTGCGCCTGCGACCTCGGCCAGCCCGAGACGCTCGAGCCCCATGCGAGGCGTCTGGCCGGGGTCACCGAGGCGATCCTGGCGGGGGGGTTCATGCTGGCATCCTCGAAGCGAGAAGACGACGACCGGCGCCTCAGCCTCGCCACCCACGTCGCGGGGACGGCCGCCGTCCTGGACCTGCTCGGGCCGAGCCTGCGCTGGATCGGCTACGTGAGCACCATCGATGTCTACGGGACGCCCCGGCGGCTGCCGATCGATGAGACCCATCCCACGAGCCCTTCCACCTACTACGGGTTGAGCAAGCTCGCCGCCGAGGGCCTCGTGCGCGTCTTCGCCCGGGACCGCCGGATCCCCCGGGCGACGCTGCGCCTCTCCCAGGTCTACGGCCCCGGCGACACGGGTCGCAAGGCGATCCCGAACCTCGTATCCACCGCCCTCGCCGGCGAACCGATCGTGCTCACCGGCTCCGGCGCCGAGCGCCGGAGCTATCTCTACGTCGACGACGGGGTCGAGGCCGTGATGGCGGCCCTGGCCAGGCGAGCCGAAGGCGTATTCAACGTGGCGGGCGCCACGGCGGCCAGCGTGCTCGAGGTGGCCGAGACGCTGCGCCGGCTCTGCGGCCTGGCGGAGCCGGTGCGGTGCGGGAATGGCGGCGGCCCCTCCCTCGACATCGACATCTCCCTCGCCCGCCGGGAGCTTGGCTTTCAGCCCGCCACGTCCCTCGAGGAAGGCCTTCGCCGGACGGTCGCCGCCCGCTCCCATGCCTGAGACGGTGTTCCTGGATCTCGACGGGGTGGTGCTCGATGTCTCGAAGCGCTATTACCGACTCCATGGCGACATCGTCACCGCGATCGGGGGCCGGCTGATCGAAGAGCGGGCTTTCTGGCGACTCAAGCGCTCCAGGGCGTCGATCGAGGAGATCGCCGGGGTCTCGAAGGAGAGCGCCGGGCAATACCGGAAGCGATGGAGCCTGCTCGTGGAGTCCCCCGCCTACCTCGCGCTCGACAGCTACCTTCCTCGGGCTGCCCGGACCGTGGAGCTCCTGGCGTCGAGGTTCACGGTGGTCGTCGTCTCCCTGCGCCGCAAACCCGCGGTCCTGAGCGCCCAGCTCGAGGCCCTCTCGTTTCCCGCCGCGGCGCGGGTGCGCTCGGCGCCGCCGGGGCGCGACGCGCCGGCCGCCAAGGCGCGCCTCATCCGCACCAGCCCGCACTGGCGTCCCGATGCCGTCGTCGTCGGGGATACCGAGGTGGACATCCGGGCGGGAAAGTCGCTGGGACTCACGACGGTCGCGGTGCTAAGCGGCCTGCGCTCCTCCGAGCTGCTCGCGGCCGAGTCGCCCGATTTCACGCTCAAGGGCATCGGCGAGCTTCCTTCGACGCTGCGGGAGATCTACACTTAGAGTCAATACTTCAGGCCTGGAGGCCGAGCCCCGGGACCGCGAAAGGAGCTGCCGAGATGTCCGTCACCGTCCGCGACCTCGCTCGCTACAAGGCCGAGGGCCGCCGCTTCGTCATGCTCACCGCCTACGACTTCCCCACCGCCCGCATCCTGGATGAGGCGGGGATCCCGGTCCTTCTGGTCGGGGACACCCTCGGGCAGGTGGCTCTCGGGTACGAGACCACCATCCCGGTCACCATGGGGGAGATGCTCCACCATAGCCGGGCGGTGGCCCGCGGGGCCTCCCGGGCTCTCGTGGTGGGAGACATGCCCTTCGGCAGCTATCAGGCATCGCTTCAGGAGGGGATTCGCAACGCCATCCGATTTCTGAAGGAGGGAGGCGTCCAGGCCGTCAAGGTCGAGGGACCCCAGCTCGAGCTCACCCACGCCCTTCGCGAGCGAGGGATCCCCGTCATGGGACACCTCGGCCTGACCCCCCAGTCCATCCACCTGAAGGGGGGCTATCGGGTCCAGGCCCGGACCGAGGAGGGGGCCCACCGGCTGGTGACCCATGCCATGGGGATGGAGAAGGCAGGGGCCTTCAGCATCGTGCTGGAGGCCATCCCCTCGGCGGTGGCCGAGGCGGTGACCCGGGCGGTGGGCGTTCCCACCATCGGCATCGGCGCCGGCCCCCACTGCGACGGCCAGGTCCTGGTGATCAACGACCTGCTCGGGCTCGGAGGGGGCGACTACCGGTTCGTCAAACGCTACGCCAACCTGGAGGAAACGATCACCGAAGCCGTCTCACGCTTCAGGGCGGAGGTGGAAGCGGGAAGCTTCCCCGATGAGGCTCACTCCTACGCCTGAGGCTCCCCGCGTGGCAAGCAGCTCACGTCCGTTTGGATCGTTTCCACACCATGTTTGCTCCCCAGGCCATGAATCCGGATACCATCGGCGTCCCAAGGATCCACTGCCAGTGGTCACGCCAAAACTTGCCGGTCGAGTAGGGAAGATTGACCTTGACCTCGATGTCACGGTCATAGACGGGTTGGGCGTTCTGCTCGGGATCCTGTCCCGGAACCACCAACACCGCGGTAACAGAAAGTGTCAAGGTATGGACGCCGCTTTTTTGCGGGGTCACATTCCACTCCCAGAGCGTGAACGGGGACCGGATCAGTTGCTCCGTCGCGCTCAGCGGTTTGATGATGAACGCCTGATCGGTATCGATGAGCTCCACCTTCATCCGGTCGCCGACCTGGATGTCGTCGAGCCGAGGGATGCCCCGCCCTCGCAAGCCGGTCTTTAACCGGCTATTTATTTGATCTTCCGCCTCACCCGGGAATGCCCGGCTGATGCGAACCTCGACGCGGTCTTTGTCGGCAACCCGCGCCTGCTCCGGCGTGTTGAAAACGATGTATCCCGGCGCCAGCTCTCGGACCGCCGTCGCGGTCGCAGCCTTGATCGCCACGTCCCGAGGCTGGCCGGCGCGAGGCGCTGGGGGACTCGGCCGGGGAGGCTCGCCGCCGGGGGAAGAGGGCCGAGGAGACCTCGGCATGGTGGGAGGCCCCGGGATGGTCGGAGGGCCTGGCGCCGGTGAGGCGCCACGGTCAACCTCCCGCTCGGGAGAGCCGGGGAACGACGATGGGAGCTGAGGCCTGGGCGCTCCGGCCTGCCGCCGGGTGGGCGAGGAGTTTGACGAGGAATCGGGTGGTTCCGGTTCCGGTTCGGGAGAGGAGGCGGCGGGGGAAGGAGACGGGCTTGGATCGGGAGACTCCTGCGGTGCCGACTCACATTCGCGGCAACGTTCAGTGGGATCATCCTGAGAACCGCCATGTCTTGGCGAAGGCCCACTTCTCCTTGCCGTATATTGCTCGGAGCAGGGAACTGCGAACCGTGCGTGAGCGTCGTCGTGTTTATCGGCCATAGCTCTGACCAGGTAATCTCCCTGTCCCCTGCGCAGTGGTTGGATCGTGGCCGAAAAATGCCCTTCTCGGTCGGTGGTCGCAGCTTTGGGAAACGTCTCGGCGTTCTCTTTGTCCGCGGCAAAGACAACGGTCACGGCGACGGAGGGACTAAAGTAATATCCCTCCACCGCGATAGAGTGTCTCCCGGATACGGGTTCTGGCGAATTCTCGCATGGAGGATCGAGCTCGATAACCGGCTGGTACTCGGGATCATGTCGAGCAATGGCCGCACTTCCCCATGTCGCTATCGAGATAAAAATGAGCACCGGCAGGAACAGGCGCTTGGCGGTCGCATGGCCTCGGCCAGATCCTCTAGATCTCTTCGAAGGGTGCTGATCCACCTATTTGCTCTTTCGTGATGTATCCTTTATCCTGTTTCCTGAATAAATTGGGGTATCTACTACTATCCGCAGGCGCGCACGAAGTAAAGGGTGCAGGCCTGTCTCTTGGAAAGGAGTGGTAGCACCCCTTCCTCGAGAATTCCGGCCCCCTACAGCAACGGTTACAGAGTCCTCACGCAGGAGGCCGGTCGCCCGGCGATCTCGCCGGCGAAGTCGCAGGGTTGGCAAGAGGGTTGGCCCAGCGGAGGCCAGGGAAGCGGGCGAAGTCGGCGTCCGCCGAGCACAGTTCGGCCCCATGTTCGATGGCCAGCGCGGCCAGGTGGGCGTCGGTGGTCAGGTTGCCGGCGGTTCCCAGTGGCTCGAGGATCTGGCGGAGGAGCGCGGGGTGCCGGTCGGTGGGATGCACGATCGTCGCCGATGGCTGCGCCAGCCATCCGTCGATCAAGGCAAAGGCCTCCTCCGGCGTGAGAGGTGACTCGAAGATGCGGGGCGACGTAGCGAGGCGGACGAACGCGATCAGAACGCTCCACGCCAAGGCAACCGCCTCGGTCCCCGAGAGGCTTCGCTCCAGCCAGGCCCGCGCGGGTTGGTGGTGCGGCGACGACTCGTCGAGCGCGTAGAGCAGGACGTTGACGTCGGGCAGCTTCACTTGCGCAAGTCGAGCTTGCGCACGATCTCTTCATCCTCCAACGCCGCCGCCAGGCGGAGAGCATGGTCAAGGTCGATCCCGGGGCGTAGGCCCATCCGCCGTGTTGGGAGGCGGTACGGCTCTCGCCGCAGCCGCCGGGCAGCAAGGCCGGCGCGTAAAGTTGTGTTGAGAGCTTCCTTGAAAGAGATCGCGCGCTGGGTCGCCAGCGCGCGAATCTGGGCGGCGACATCGGGGTCCAGCGTCACGGTGGTACGCATTGAGTCATCATAGCATCACCGATGTTGCTATCAAGATGCTACCGGAGGAGGCGATCACCGATGGGTACAAGAACAGGCCACGCTGCCACGCCCCCGGCAGTCGGGACAGCTTATTTGGCCTGTCATCTGGCAAGGGACACAAGGCTCTCCTCCCGTCGCCTGTTGCCAACCCGCTCCATCGCAGCGTGCGCAGATTACCTTCGGAGGACAGCTCGTGAATCCTTTCCCCCCGCAGCGAGGACAGTTCGGCCGGGGCAAGACGACAACCTGCTCCCCGACTCCAAACATGGCGCGAGCCACTCGCACCACCAGTCGCGCCACGAAAAAAACGAGGACCAAAAGGAGTGCAAATGCTATAAACTCGTTCATTCGCATCCGCCGGATGTGGCTATTCCGCGGTGCGTCCCTCCCTCCTTAACTTCTGTTTTCCTGACCTGCAACTCGCTGCCGGCGCTCGAAACGGCCTGACCGACACCTGACCGCCTGAAAGGCGAGGAGGATTCGCCTTTCTAGCCCCATATCCGAAGCGCGACAAAGGCGGCCCCCAGGAACAAGATCAGGATCAAGATCAGGGAGACCCGAGCAGGGAGATTCGCTCTCCACAAGGACCTGTTCCGCCAAATGGTGGTGCTGGTGTTGCGGAGGTCCCTGGCAGCTCTTCCCGCCTCGGCCACTTTGATGCCGACGTAAAAGATCACGACAGCCAAGACAACAAAAAAGATTGGCGGAAAATCGGAGAGCAATCCTTCAGGTAGCCCGACGCTTCGCCCCCGCCCCGAATCGACGCTCTCAACCGTTCTTGTCAGCGCTCGGTGCACGCGCTCCGGAAAGAGGGCCCAGCCGCCGGCAACGGCGGCGGCGGTGGCAACGACTCGATTTCGCGTCCACACGAGGATGCCGAGTACGGCGCCCCACCACATGCCGACAAGCAATTGATGCCTTGCCATGCTTTCTCACACTGGTCGCGGGTCGCCAAATTAATTTCTTGCCATATTCTTGCATAAGATTCGGAAGCCGCCAAGTGTCTTTTAGGCGACACCGGCGCAAACTCGCCCCTTACTCACCATTCATGCTTTCCCGCAGCAGCGGTTGCAGAATCCTGACGTAGTGGGCCAGCCGCTCGGCGATCTCGCCGGCGAAGTCGGGGTCGTCAAGGCCACCGAACGCCTGATCGGCTCCCTCGTCGTCGAGGAGCTCCGATAGCCGGCGCCATCGGGCGCTCCGGGGACCGAAGGCCGGGCCGGCCTCGGCCCGGGGTAGCGCCGCGCTCCAGGTCTCCCGGCGCTCCAGGAGCCACTCGAGGATCCGGTCGTTCATCCGGGCGGATGAGTGCTCGAGATGCAGGCCGACCTCCATCACCGGCTTGCCCTCGGGGGCCGAGCGGGCGGAGATGCGCTGGGCCTCGAAGTGCGACGCCGGGTCATCGAACCAGAGCTTGATCAGCCCCCCCGTGCGCACGCAGCGGTAGCCGGACAGACCCGGTCCGAGCAACCCGCGGAGCTCATCGTCGATCTGGTCGAAGAACGAGCGGGTCATCGGGTCATCCGGGGTCCTCGGGGGTGATCCGGGTCGAGGAGCGCCCCGCGGATGGCCTCCAGCGCCTCCGGATTCTCCAGCGAGGAGAGGTCGCCGGGGTCCGCGCCGAGCACCACCGCCCGGATGGCCCTTCTCAGGATCTTCGCGGACCTGGTGCGGGGAAGGTCGGAGACAAACAGGACGCGCTCGGCAGAGAACACCTTGCCGATCTCCCGGCCGAGGAGCCCGGCCAGCTCGGCCTCCAGAGACTCGCTCGCCAAGGCGCCCGGCGTCAGCACGCAGAAGCACCACACCGCCTCGCCCCTGATCTCGTGGGGGACGCCGATGGCGGCCGCCTCCATCACCGCCTCATGGGCGACCAGGACCGACTCGAGCTCCGCCGGCCCGATGCGGCGTCCCGCGACATTGAGCGTGTCGTCGCTGCGCCCGTGCAGGAACCAGAAGCCGTCCGCGTCGATGGAGGCCCAGTCGCCGTGACACCACATCCCCGGGAGCCGGCTCCAGTAGCCGGCCAGGTAGCGGTCGGGGTCGCCCCAGATCCCTCGGGTCATCGCCGGCCAGGGCTTGCGGCATACCAGCTCGCCCACCTCGCCTCGGACCGGGCGTCCCCGGTCGTCCACCACATCCATGGCCATCCCCAGCGATGGCCCCCGCAGCGTCGAGCACTTCAGCTCGGTGATGGGATACGGCGACAGGAAGCAGGCCCCCACCTCGGTGCCGCCGGAGAGGTTGATGATCGGACAGCGCCCCTGACCGACATAGGTGAAGAGCCACCGGTACGGCCCCGGATTCCAGGGCTCGCCGGTGGAGGCGAGGATGCGGAGCCGGGAGAGATCGTGAGCCGCGACCGGCGCGGTGCCCGCCGGCATCAGCGCCCGGATGAGCGTCGGGGAGACTCCCAGGATGGAGACCCGGTGCCGCTCGCAGAGGCTCCAGAGCCGGTCGGGGGCGGGATGGTTGGGGGCTCCCTCGGAGAGCAGCACCGTACCGCCGTTGGCGAGGCCCCCGACCACCTCCCACTGGCCCATGATCCAGCCCATGTCCGTGACCCAGTGCAGGACGTCGCCCTCCCGGAGATCCACCTGATACGCCACCTCCGAGGCGACCTTGACCAGGAAGCCTCCATGGACATGCACCACCCCTTTGGGCTTGCCCGTGGTCCCCGACGTGTAGCCGATCATCCAGATGTCCTCGGCGTCGGTCCGCTCGCACTCCGCCCAGGGCGCATCCGCCTCGGTCACCTCGCGCCACCAGACATCTCGCCGCCCATCCCAACTCACCCGCCGGCCCAACCTGGGGAAGGTGATGATCCTTTCCACCCCGGCGACCCGAGCCGCCTCGTCGGCAACCTCCTTCATGGCGACCGGGCGACCTCGTCGCAGGTAGCCATCGGCGCACAACAGCACCCTGGCGCCCGCGTCTTTCAGCCGGGCGGACAGCGCGGAGGCGGCAAAGCCGGAGAAGATCGGGAGGTAGACGGCTCCGATCCTGGCCACCGCGAACATCGCCACCACCGCTTCGGGGATCATCGGCATGTAGACGCCGACCGCATCCCCCTTGCGCAGGCCCAGCGATCGAAGCCCGCTGCACAGCCGCCCCACCTCGCTCCCAAGCTCCCGATAGGTGAGGGAGCGGACCTCGCCGTCCTCGCTCTCCCAGATGAGCGCCGGCTGGTCGGCCCTCGGTCCCCCGGCATGCCGGTCGACGCAGTTGTGGGCGATGTTGATCTTGCCGCCATCGAACCAGGTGGCCCACTCGATCCCTCGGGAGGTGTCCAGGACCCGGTCGTAGGGACGGAACCACTCGATCCCCAGATCCAGGGCCGCCTCGGCCCAGTACCACTCGATCTCCTCCACGGAGCGCGCCAGCATCTCCTCGTAGCTGGCGATGCCGTGACGGTCCATGAGCCGACGAAGGTTCGACCCCTCGACATAATCGGGGGTGGGCCGCCAGATCACCTCGGACATGGCTCCTCGGGCCTCCTCTCATCGCGGAGCTTCCTACATCGACCTACATCAAACGCTGTAAATGCTGGGCATCGATCCGATCACGTACTAGATTTAGTATCCATTCGGACACTGACATCCTTGACGCCTTGTCTCACGCGAACGGAGGGAGATTGATGCGCAGATCGACGACCATCGGGGCCTTGTTCCTGGCGCTCTTGGCGCTCTTGGCGCTCAATCTTCCCGCCATCGCCGCGCCCGGCGGAGACGACGACCGCTGGGCGCTCATCGTGGGGGTTGACCGCTTCCAGGGCCGCACGCGCCCCAACGTGGGGTCGGTGGGGGATGCCCGAGACTTCCGTGAGCTCCTGGCCCGCCATGGCTGGCGAGACGACCGCATCCGGGTGCTGACCGACGAGGCGGCCACCGCGGAGGGCATCCGGGCGGGAGTGCGGTGGCTGGTCGACTCCAGCACGCCCAACTCCCGGTCCGTGTTCCACTACTCGGGGCATGTGAAGCAGATCGAGGGTGACCAGGACCGCGATGGGGAGGCCCTGGACGAATACCTGTGGCCCCACGACAACCGCTTCATCTCCGACGGCGAGCTGGCGCAGAGTCTTCGAGAGCTCAAAGGCTTGGCATGGATCGACATCTCCGGATGCGAGGCCGGGGGCTTCAATGAGGGCCTGGCGACCCCCCGGCGGCTGTTCACCGCCTCCTCGGCCGAGCCCGAGAAGTCATACGAACATCCGGACTGGGCCAACTCCGTCTGGAGCGGGTTGCTCGTCGACCAGGGGATGCTGAAGGGCGCGGCCGACTCCAACCGCGACGGCGACGTGACGCTGCGGGAAGCGGTGGAGTGGGCGGCCCCCCGGGCGACGAGCATAACGAAGGATGAGCCCAAGGGGCCTCAGCACCCCTTCGCGGCGGGGGGCGAGGAGACGAACTGGTTCGCCAGGCCGGCTCCTCCTTCCTCCGAGACACCGCCTACGCCCCCCGAGGAGCGCTGCCTCGTCAACCTGCCCGGCGGTCTCTGCCCTCGCTCTAAGTTAGCCCCAGCCCAACGATCCCGGTGAGGATCAGGGTCGCAGCGGCGTCAGCCATCCTGGGGGTCGGCCTCCTCACGGTGGTCGGTTCCCTCGGAGTCGCCCGAGGGGCTTCTGCCCAGGGGGCGATCACCGAGAAGGAGATCAACCTCGACGAGGCGCTCAGGCTGGCGCAAAGGCTGCGCGGCGTGGGACTGGATCCGGTCCTCACCAGGGACCGGGACGCCTTCGTCTCGCTCGGCGATCGGATGCGCATCGCCAACTCCGCCGGGGCGGAGCTCTTCATCTCCGTCCACAACAACGGCTCCGTGAGCCGGGCCGCTCGCGGGACCGAGGTCTATCACCAGAGACGCAACGCCCGGGGAGAGCGTCTCGCCGAAGACATCCTCACCCGGATAACCGCCCGGACGGGACTGCCCCAGCGTGGGGTGTTCACCAGGCAGAGCAGTGGCGGCCATGACTCCGACTACTACTTCGTCCTGAGAAACTCCCGGATCACCGCGGTGCTGGTCGAGGGCGCCTTCGTCACCAACCCCACCGACGCGCGACTGCTCGCGGATCCGGCCTTCCGTCAGAACCTGGCCGATGCCATGGCCGAGGCCGTCACGGCCACCTTCCGGCCCGGCCCCCAGTCGAACGGCCCCGGTCCGCCGAAGGCTCGCAACGGACCCGGAGGCGTCGGGGTGGAGACACCGCAAGACCCGAGCTCGGAGCAACCGGAGCGGGGCCGGATCATCCTGACCTGGCGAGCCAGCCAGGGTGCGACCAGATACCAGATATGGCGCAACGGAGGGCTGCTGGCCGACAAGGCAACCGAGGCTCTCCCCCTTGGCCGGCAGGGAACGCTGTCGTTCGAGGACCCCAAGGTACCGCAGGGGGTCCACCTCTACCAGATTCAGGCCCTCATGGAAGTGAGCGGAATGACCATAGCGACCTCGGAGCCCGCCCCCCTCGAGGTCACCGTGCCCCTGATCGTCGTGGTGGACGCCGGGCACGGGGGCCACGACTCGGGAGCAGTGGGCTCGTACTGACAAGAGACCGGCAGGCGAATAAGACCAAGACGACGAAAAGGGGGGGCTGCGATGGCCACCCTCTCCTGGGACACCCTCGGAGGCGATCCCGCCCCGGGAGATCCCGGCGCCTTCGACGCCCTGGCCCGCTCGTTCTCCGAGACCGCCGAGAACGCCGGGGAGGCCCATGCCAGGCTCGCCCGCTTCTCCACCTCGGTGGACGCCGGCATCTGGTCCGGGGAGGTTGTTGTCGTTCATCCCGTTCCTGGCCCCCATCTGCGGGCCGATCGCGCTCATCGCCGGGGCGCTCGCCTTCCTGACCGACGCCGCTTTGGCGGCGACCGGCAACGGGGACTGGAAGATGCTCCTGGTGGATGCCGCCCTGATGGCCCTGCCGGGGGCCGGCAGGCTGCTCGGGGTGGCCATGAAGGGCACCCGAGCGGGGGCGGTGGCCGGACGGACAGGTCGATTGCTACGTTCGGCGCCCGAAGCGGGGGGCGGTGGCTCGCGCCTGCCCATGAACCGGGAGACTGTCCAAAGGGTCGCCAAGCAGGGAAGTGTCGATCTTAAGGGGGTGAAGGTCAGGATCAACAAGAGCATAAAGGGCCTCTATGGGAAGACCGATCCCGACCAAACCACCACACTCTACCGAGACGCCTTCAAGAACGAAGAGCAGTTAGCGAAGACCATTGCACATGAGCGCCATCATGTCGAACAGATCAGGCGGCACGGACGATATCCGGAGAACAAGACCCAATGGAAGCAGTGGGAGAATGAGGCCGAGGCAATTGAAGAATCGTATTGGGAAACCTATCAAAGGAATCGTCCATGAAAGCTGCCAACAAAGCATCCTACTCCGCTTGGGCAAAGGCCTATGAGGCCATGTATCTAGCACTGCCAGAAAAACTGCCCGCGTCTTGCCCGAACTGCGGGCAGTCCCCACTGCGCCTGGTCTTCATCGGCAATCCGGCCAGCAGGATTGGATACGCAGACTTCTGGTGCGATAACTGCCTGTACGGTCTTAGGATCTCCAGAGTCGAGGTTCCTGCTGGTGTTGAGATGCTTCCTTTCAGCACCCCGGACGGCGTGATCTCTTCGATGATCCCAAACTATGAGGAAGTCCCCTATGAAGAGGAGGACGAGGACGAGGTATTTTATGGAGACTAGTATCGCCAATCCGTCGATCCCCTCGGCGGGGTGGCTCCCGTTCAGCTAAGAGATCCTCGTATCCAGAGCCAGGAAGGTACATCCTGGTTCTACACACCGCACGTGAAAAGTGGTGAGTTCCGCGCGATCCGCGCGTGTTCTCAGTCAGGCACGTGAATAGTTACGGGACGTTGAACCTTTATCCGAACTCCTTGCGTCCGCCCTCTGTGACAACACGTGGCCGCTCGCCGTTATCCTTTGTCTCAAGTATCGCTCTCGGGATACTATGCCCAAAGAAATGAGCCCGGAGCCACGATGACCACCCTCTCCTGGGATGCCCTCGGAGGCGATCCCGCCCCGGGAGATCCCGGCGC
>JBOGWM010000008.1:0-4399 GCA_050693695.1 Actinomycetota bacterium | reverse complement strand
GGGCGGGCCCTCCCCACGGGCCCCTCCCAAAACCCAGCCAGCGCCGACCGACGCCGTCGGGCCGGCGGAGCCGGCCCTCTTCAACTCACTCCGGCCTTGGAGCATCGCATGAAACTTGTCACAATCTCCAAAGTTCTGGCTGCCAAGAAGACCTGCCTGCGACCGCGTTAAGGCTGTTTTTCGGCGCCGGATCCGTCCGCTGAGGCCAGGTACTCTCTCCGGACCCGGTCCAGGACCTCCTTGACCGGCCACCGCCCGGCGGCGTTGGGATGGAAAGGCCCCACCCGGAAGCGCTGCTTCTTCGCCAGGCGATCCAACACCTTGAGCCCCGCGGGGTCCTCCTCCGCAGGGCGGACCTCGATAACGCCGGCCTCGACCGCCCGGTTCCAGACGTCCTGGCCATATTCGGTGCGGATGAGACACATGGTCCAGCCCTTCAACCCGATCCCGCCGAAGGAGATGTCGGCATGCTCGGCTGCGAAGTCCGGGCATTCGTGGCACCAGGGGTTCGCGTATTCCTGGCATTCCTTCAAGGGGATCCTGACATCGCCCTCGTCACCGAGGGTGACGTACACGTCGCCCTTCACGTTGATCTTCGTGACCTTCGAGATGTCGACACCGTAGCGGCCCTGCACGATCTCGTTGATGAACGGCTCGTAGGCGAAGGTCTCGTTGCACATGAGCCCGGCGACGAAGCGGACCATCCGGCTCCATCGCTTGACCCCCTCGGCGGCCATCTCCCGGATGGCGGTGGACTCGCACGAGACCCCGATGGCCGCGACCTTGCGGAGCTTGCGCTCGGCGGCCATCTTGAGCGCGAGCGGCGTCGAGCAGTAGGTGTAGCGGGAGCCGGCGCCGGTCAGCAGCTCCTCCGGGGTCGTGGCGACGAAGGGCTCGTCGAGCCACGGCAGGTCCTCTCGCGGCTTGGCGCAGGTCGCGCCGTCGATCTCGCCGGTTGTAAGCATCCACCCGATGATCGCCGTCACCACGCCGCCATCCTGACCGCGGGCCCGGATCTCGGGCGACACGGTGCGGCCCAGCATCATCTGGCGGGTGATCCCCCAGGGCTCGGAGGGATGCTTGCGGCGCCGGCCGAACAGCGTCTGCTCGATGGCATCGAAGTCGGCGTCGAGCCGAAGGCAGGCCATGGCGCACAGCGAGCAGCTCTTCTCGCCATGGACGCAGTAATCGGGCCCCCCGGCGGCGTTCTCCTCACCAACTTGGACCGGATCGAAGTCCTGCATCTCGATGACGTGGTGGGGGCAGGCGACCACGCAGGCGGCACACCCACAGCAGATCTCGGTGGCCACGATCTCTTGCTGCAAGTGCCTCCAGTGCTTTCGCTCGGGCTTGCGGAGCCCGGAGATCGCGGCGGTATCTTCTTCTGTCATGTCTAAGGAGTATACGGGCGCCGGGGGCGGGCTGGATCGGTAATGGGATGAGATAGCGATGGAAGGCATCCTGATCCCCGTGAAGCGCCTGGAGGAGGCCAAGGGGCGACTCGCCCGCCTCGGGCCGGCCGGCCGGCGCCGCCTGGCTCTGGCCATGCTCGCGGATGTGCTCCACGCCACGGCGGACTGGCCCTTTCGCCTCATGGTCACCTCGGATCCGCAGGCTCGGGCGCTCGGGCGGGCCGGCGGCCTGGCCCTCATTCCCGACCCGGGGCTCGGCCTCAACCGGGCGATCGACGCCGGCACCCTGGAGGCAACCCGGGCGGGGATCCGGGCACTGCTGGTCCTTCCCTCCGACGTGCCTCTGGTATCGGCGGCGGAGGTCTCCCGGCTCTTCTCACTGGACGCACAGCTCGTGATCGCCCGCTCGGACGATGGGGGCACCAGCGCCCTGCTGCGCCGCCCTCCGGCGGTGATCGGGGCGCGCTTCGGACCGAGCAGCGCCGCCGCTCACGCTCTGGCGGGCCAGCTTGCCGGCCTCCGCGTCCTCGCACCTCGGATGGCCTCGCTCGCCCTCGACGTCGACGACATCGCGGATGTCGGCCGCCTCGCAGCCTCCCGGGCGGACCGAAAGAGCGTCGCGATCGCCCGGGAGCTCCTGTGCGAGCGCCGGCGGGTGTAGGGGGTCTTCTTGGAACCCAGAACCCTGCACGTTGTGACAAGTTTCATGCGGAGCCTCTCAGGCCGGAGCGAGTTGAAGAGAGGCTATGCCGGCCCGTTCGGCCTCGATCGGCCACGGCTGAATTAGGAGGGGCCTGGGAGGAGGGCCCGGTGTCACGAAGTGCTGTCCTAAATACTCTTTCTACGAACTCCCCAGTAACGTCCCCATCAATCGCTCCTCAAGCTCCCTCACAGCCCGATTCTCCTTCCATGGAGCCAGCTTTGTCCACACCTTCGCCACCCGTTTGAGCGCTCGGTCGGAACGCAATTCGACCCCTATGGTGAATGCCTCGCCGGCGCACTGACAGGCTTCCTCAATCCCTTTCATGAGGACGTAGCTCTCGGAAAGATCAGCAAGAGCGGTGGCACGCCACTTGCTTGGTGCTGGTCCGAGGGCCGTAAGCCCTTCTTGTAGTGCAGGGTGGCAGTGTCAACGGCCCCGCTTCATGTCTCACATGCTTTTGAGCCCCTCTTCAGTAACCCGGCTTCGACAGCTTGCTGGGCCGGGGATACGCAGAAGTCCCTTACATATTCATCGCGCTCAGCTGGCCCCAACGCTCTCTTCCCGTCCCTCTAACTCCACGACAAGTACCAGCCCTGACACTGCTCGAACCTTAACCTTTGAACCTTTGGGGATTGGGGTACCCGAGGCCCGGGCAGACCACAAGGTTCCGCTCACCAGGACTCTTCCCTCAGAGACGATATCCGTTCGAGCGACTCCTTCCCTTCCAATCATGCCCTCGACTCCCAAAATGGGTGTCGCCAAATGCGCTCGGATCACTCCCGTCATGACCCATGCCAAGGGCAACAACATTAAGACCAATAGCCACTTGTACATCGATCTCTCCCTGCCTTCCTAGACATCGGAGTTGGCCCTGGCCAGCACCCGGATACGGAGCTTCGCAACGACCGGGCAGTGGTCCGAGGGGTTATCGTCATCGCTTAAGCGTGGGACGTAGGCTTGGCGCACCTGGATGGGCTTCGAGACGAAGATGAAGTCGATCCTCTTGCCACGCGAGGGGCAGGGGCCGGCATCATCGGTAGGAGTATTGTCCCCGCGGCCGAGGACATCCGTAAAGAGGTGGTACATCGGGTCTAGAACGCTACTTCTCGGACTTGCGTTGAAGTCCCCCATCACGACCCGGGGGCCTTGAAATCTCTCCGCTCGTATGTCATTGGTCAGTTCCCTGATCTGAGCTGCTCTCACAGTGTCACTCTTGTGTGTGAGGTGCGTTGAATATGTGCGGACCCAGACGCCGCCAACTTTCACGTCAAGACGTACATAGCTGCGACATTCGCCATTTTCTTTCGGTTTGCCTGAGTCCTCGCACTCCTTCGAGTCCTGGGCGCTGAATGAATTTCTGTCGACTGGGCCAAGCAAGGTTTCGGGCCGTGCTGCCAGGATGGCGTTGCCGTTATCACATGTAGGATCGAAAGGGCCGAGCCAATCCTCCCGGTAGTCCCCATAGGGACGGGAGTCCTCCGAGGACCACTCCTTACCGGATCTGCCCTCGACGATCCTCTCGACGTCGTCAAGTTCGTCAAAACACATCTCCTGAAATCCGGTGACACCGACGATTCCTCTTTCATCGCCGACAGCCCTGTAGACGATGTCAGCGATCTCCTTGTTGTTCTCGTCTTTCTCATATGTGTTCCAGGTCATAACAGAAAGCGGAACTGACCGGCGGCGGGTGTTGCGGACGGTTTCCTCAGATGCCTCATCAGCTATAGCGGCAAGCGGGTAGGAAGAGGTCAGAAGACCGATCACGATACAGGTTCCGGTAAACAACCTAGTCTTCCTGCTGAAGTTCTCAGCGATAGGGTGAGACGCGCCAGGGAGTTGGTGAGCGTGCCTCCCTAGTAACCACGTCCATGCCCCCTGCCTCGATAATGCTCTGATTCGAAGTCTCATGAAGTACTCCTTTTTTCGCTCCGTTCTGCGTTGTCCATGTTCAGTCCGCAAGGACTCTTCTAACTGTATTTGATGACTTGTTCATCGCTTGGATAGGTTTCGATCAAACGAGGCAGCAGGGGCCACCCACTATCGCCATGGCTTTGGGCCCTTTACGTGCACGCGGGTCAGTTGCTGGGTGTACCGTCGTGGATACGTGGCCATCCGTCCGGCCTATTCCAATGGACGACATCCATCATGAGGTATCGAGCGAGGTCAATGTCCGGATCACTGGGATTGGCATCGATGAATTTTGGATAGGCGTGATAGAACATCAACCACTCACCGCCAGCATCTTGGATAACGTCTTGCCCGCCCGGGCCCTCGAATTGCTTGT
>JBOGWM010000007.1:0-4391 GCA_050693695.1 Actinomycetota bacterium | reverse complement strand
GAAGGGGAGGTACGGGAGCGGGTCGTCGAGGCGGTGGCGTCGGCGGCCGGCGCCCGCGTGGTGTTCGAGGCTCCCCGCCGCCCCCAGCAGGCGTGGTTCGTCCGACGGTTCGGTCCGGACGTGAACCTCGGCAACGTGGCGCCGGAGGAGGTGCTCGGGCTCGAGGCCCTGCGCCTCGGTCTCAGGGCCGATACGGTCCGCACGGCGGGCGCCGGGAGCGCCGCCGCTGCGGCGTCCCCGCCTTGAGGACGCGATGAGAAACCTCATGCCGCAGCGCTACCGCGGCGTCTCGGTGGCCACGGTTGACGTCCCCCTCACCGCGGGGGACCTCGAGCGCCGGTTGATGGGAAGAGAGGCCTACCGAAGGACGGAGTTTCTCGTGGTCCGCCGGGGCGAGGAGACGGCGGTCCTGCGCGTGGTAAAGGCGGCGGGCACGGACCTCTTCTCGCCCATCGTAGGGATCGAGCTGATGGCGACTGCCGAGGAGTGCGCCTTCGTGCGGGCTCCCGAGGTGGACACGGGCGTGCCGACCCAGATGGGAAACGCGGCGCGGGAGCTCGCTCCGGGGGCCCGGTGCGTGGTCGTCCAGGGTCTGTACGAGCACGTCAACTTCATCCTGGATCCCGCGCCGGTGCCGGTGCGGGTGGTGGAGGTCGTTCCCCCCTGGCCCCCCAAGCTGCTCGATCAGGCCCAGCGCGTGCTCCAGACGGCGGAGAGCCTGCCTCCGGCGGACCTTCAGCCGCACATCGTCGATCTCGTCGCCCTGGCCGCCGACCGGCCATCGGCTCGCTACCTGTATCCGTGCCGGGGCTCGGGGGCGGCGCCTCCTGCGGCGAAGGTCTCGTACCTCGACGAGCGGCCCCGGCACCAGGACTGGACGCTGATCGGATGTGCGCGGTCCCGGGAGATCCATGCCTGGGTCTACGGGTCTGAGCCACCGTGTATCGACCTGTGCCCCCGCCGCTTCGCCGGAGCCGGGGCCAGTGCCGGAGCCGCCCCGGCGGCCGAGGGTTCCGGCGCGCCGGTCCTGACCAAGTGCTGCCTGCTCGAGACGGGCATCGAGCGGGCGGGATCGACGGTCACCGTCCCCTGGGGCGCCTCGCTTGCCGAGGTCCACGAAGGATTGCGAGCCGTGCTCTCGGCCGCGGAGGGGCCGTGACCCGCATAACCGACTCGGCGCTCTACGGGCATCTCTGGGGCACGGAGGAGCTCCGGTCGATCCTGGAGGAGCCCGGCCGCCTCCAGAGCTGGCTGGACATCCTCGCGGCGCTCGCCCGGGCCCAGACGGAGGTGGGCATCGCGCCCGAAGAGGCGGCGGATGCTATCGCCCGCCACGCCCGGATCGAGCGGCTCGACCTCGGCCTGGTCGCCGCCGAGACCCGGCGGTCGGGACACTCCACGCTGGGGTTGATCCGCGGTCTCCAGGCGGTGCTTCCCCTCGAGGGCCGGGAGTGGATCTATCACGGGGCCACCGTTCAGGACCTCACCGACACCTGGACGGCCTTCACGATGAAGCGGGTCGGCGGGGTGATCTGGCGCGACCTGCGCCGGGTCGAGGCGCGGTTGCTGGAGCTGGCGGAGCGGCACCGCGACACGCTCATGGCCGGCCGCACCCATGGGCAGCTCGGGGCTCCGATTACCTTCGGGTACAAGGCGGCCGGGTGGGCCGACGAGGTCCGGCGGCACCTCCAGCGCCTCCGGGAGGGAGGCCCTCGCTGGTTCGTGGGCCAGCTCGGAGGCGGCGTGGGGACCCTGGCCTTCTTCGGGGAGCGAGGCCTTGAGCTACGGCGCCGGTTTTGCGCCCGGCTCGGGCTGGGGGACCCGGGGATCTCGTGGCTCTCCTCTCGGGACCGGGTGGCCGAGTTCGTCCACCTCCTCGCCCTCATCTCATCCACGCTGGCCCGGATCGGCAACGAGGTCTGCGAGCTCCAGCGCACCGAGATCGGTGAGCTCTTCGAGCCCTCCTCTCCCGATTCCGTGGGAAGCATCACCATGCCGCACAAGCGCAACCCCGAGATGTCCGAGCACCTGGTGACCCTGGCCCGTCTGGTTCGCGCCTCGGCCGGCGTCGTCCTCGAGGGGACCGTGCAGAGCCACGAGCGGGATGGGCGCTCCTGGAAGGCGGAGTGGGTCGCCTTTCCCGAGGCGTGCTTGCTGACCGGAACCGCCCTGGAGCTGGCCCATCAGATTCTCGCCGGGCTCGGCGTGCGGGAGGAGGCCATGCGCGCCAACCTGGGGGAGTGCCTGGTCTCCGAGAAGGTCCTGTCGCTCCTCGCTCCCCTCCTCGGGAAGCACCGGGCGCAGATGCTCGTCCACGAGGCGCTCGCCGAGGGCCGCGAGCGCGGACGCTCGCTTGTGGAGGCCATAGCGGCCTCGGAGGCGCTCAGCCGACATCTCGACCCGGAGGTGCTGCATTCGCTCATCGCGCGCCCCGATCCCGGGGCCGCTCCCCGGATGACCGACGAGGTGGTCGCCCGGGGGTGGATAGAACGCGCCCGGGAGCCGGAGGTCTGGCCCTGAGGACGCCCGCCAGGTTTCCCCTGGCCGCGCTCCCGACCCCGCTCGTGCGCGCCCGGCGCCTCGAGCGCCACCTCGGGTCGCCTCCGATCTACGTGAAGCGGGACGATCTCGCGGGGTTCGCCTTCGCGGGCAACAAGGCTCGCAAGCTCGAGCTCATCCTCGCTGATGCCCTCGCCCGCGGATGCGACGTGCTCGTGACGGGAGGCGGGCCGGGGTCCAACCACTGCGCCGCCGCCGCGGCGGCGGCGCAGGTGGCGGGACTCGGCTGCCTGCTCGTCATCTGCGGAGAGGATCTCAACGGCTCGCACCCGAACCTTGCCCTCGCCCGGTCCTTCGGAGCGAAGCTGGTCTGCACCGGCGACCCGGAGCGCAGCTCCGTCGACCGGGCTCTTGGCCGCTGGGTCGCCGAGCTGAAGGAGGCGGGACGCCGGCCCTATCCCGTTCCTCGCGGAGGGGCGGCGGTGCTGGGGGCGGCCGGCTACGCCGTCGCGGCCGGGGAGCTGGCCGCTCAGCTCGATCGCCTGGGCGCCGAGCCGGGGCTCGTGCTGGTCGCGACCGGCTCCGGCGGGACGCAGGCGGGGCTGCTCGCGGGAGCGGCCGCCGGAGGCCGCGGCGGGAGGGTCGTGGGAGCGTCGGTCAGCCGCCCGGTGCCGGAGTGCCGTCAGCGCGTGCTCGGCCTTGCGAGGGGGTGCGCCGCCCTTCTGGGGACGTCCGAGCCACCCGAGTGCCGGGTGGAGGTGGTCGACGCCCGCGGGCCGGGGTTCGGCGTTGCCTCGGCCGAGGGGACCGAGGCGGCCCGTCTGGCGGCCCGTACGGAGGGGCTCCTGCTCGATCCCGTCTACACCGCGAAGGCGTTCGCCGTCTTCCTCCGGCTCGTCATGGGGTGCGCCCCCGGGCCCGCGGTGTTCGTCCATACCGGGGGCCTCCCGGCGGCGATGTGGGAACGGGGGGTCGGGGGAGTGGCAGCCCGGCGTTCTCCGGGCGCGGAGCGTGGGAGGGAGCGCGCCCATGCCTGACGCCGTGCCTCCGCCGGGGCGGGGGCCGGCCCCCGAGCTCGTCGAGGCCGGATTCGCCATCGAGGTGGCCGATGCCCCCCTCCTTCACGACGGTCTGAACCTCGCCGACATCGCCCACGTCCTGGTACTGGCGGAGCGCGGGATCATCCCTGCGGAGGCTCGTGGCCGCCTCCTGGGACTCCTGCTGGAGGTGTACCGGACCCCGGTGGCCTCCTTTCCCTATGACCCCCGGTACGGCGACGCCTACAACTGCCGGGAGCGGTACTTCGCCGAGCGGCTCGGAGATGACGCCGGGTGGCTCCATGCCGGGAGGCCGCGGCGGGAGGCGGGCCGTCTCGCCCTTCGTCTCCGGCTCCGCCGCCTGGTCGCCGGGCTCGCGGGCGATACGGCCGGCTTCGTCGAAGCCGTCACCGGGCTCGCCGAGCGGCACGCCGAGACCGTCATGTCTGACCAGACCTACCTCCAGCAAGCCCAGCCCTCGACCTTCGGCCACTACGTCCTCACCTTCGGGTATCCCGCCCTGCGAGACGGCGCCCGCCTGCTCGCCGGGGAAGACTGGGTGAACCGGAGCCCGGGGGGCGCGGGGTGCGTCAACGGGAGCCGCCTGAGCCTCGACCGGGCCCTGATCGCGGAGCTCCTCGGGTTCGGGGGTGTGATCGAGCACACCCGTGACGCCATGTGGCAGACCGACGGCCTGGTGCACCTCGTGGCCGCGGCCGCCAGCCTGGTGATCAGTCTGAGCAAGCTGGCCGAAGACCTGGAGATCTGGAGCAGCCAGGAGTTCGACTTCGTCGAGCTGGCGGACGCCCACACCCGGGCAAGCGTGCTCATGCCGCAGAAGCGCAACCCCTACGC
>JBOGWM010000006.1:0-8915 GCA_050693695.1 Actinomycetota bacterium | reverse complement strand
ACCCTACGTCGGGCCTGTCGTGTACGTCATGAGCCCGATCGCGATCTCGTACTCCGACGATCAAGGGCGGCATTGGTCGGCGCTTCGGGAGATCTCGGGAGCAAGTCAGACCCTCTGCCCTGGCTCTCCGCTGGCAGGTCGGTGCGCCACCGACCAGAGCTCGATCCCCGTCGTCGATCCCCGCACGGGGAGGATCTACGTCTACTTCTTCAATAGCGACACCGCCGAGGACCCGGTGACCCAGCAGGCCGCTCCCCTGACGGATCAGCAACTGATCCCTTCCCAGATCCTGATGGTCTCTTCCTCGGATGGAGGGGCCAGGTGGTCGGATCCGGCTCTCATCGCGGACGTCAAAGACGACAACCTCCCGCGCGCCGGGGATGCGGTCGAGCCCTCTCCGGGTGGTGAGGACGTCCGCTGCCCGGACCAGGCGGTGGGCCGACAGGTGCTGGGGGACACGTGCTTTCGCTGGCTTCCCTTTGGCAACCCCGCGGTCGACCCGACCAGCGGCCGGCTCTATGCCGTATGGTCGGACAATCGTAACGGCACGCAGGAAACCGTCGGGTCCGGCTCCGCGGCGATCACCCGGTATGCCACCGACGTCGACGTCTTCATATCCACTTCCGGCGACGGGACGACCTGGAGCGAACCCAAACGCGTCAACACCGATCCGCTCGGCAACGGAGCGGACCAGTTCTTTCCCTGGGTGGCGGTGGGTCCCGATGGCGCCGTACATGTCTCCTTCCTTGATCGGGTGCAGGATCCCGCCCATCACGATGTGGGCGCCACTCTGTGTGTCTCGCGGGATCAAAGCGCCAGCTTCAGCTGCGCGCCCTCATCGACCGGGAGCTGGGACCCCGATCTTGCCTTCCGCAAGGGGCTGTTTATCGGCGACTACACCGGGATGGCGGTTGGACCCAACGGCTCCTTCGCCGCCTGGCCGGACGCCCGGCGGGGCCGGAAGGCCGAAAAGGGGGACAACCCTCCCTCCGAGGCCAGCGAGATCGTCGGATCCTTCTTGTCGCGGGTCTTCCCCGCGACGGCGGCATCAAGTTCAAGACCGCCGCCCAGGACGCGATCCCATCCGTCAAGCCGGCGGTAGAACCGAGCCGTCCGGCATGGGTTGAAGGTCATCTCCCGACCGGCCCCGATTTCGTGTCGACCGACGCTGTAGAGCTGGCGCGACACGAGCGGGGCGTCCACGGAGGAGCGGCGGATCCCATCCCAATGATCGACCTCTTCGACAAGCAGGTTCAGATCCGCATGGGCCAGGCCAACCTCAAGCGGTGGGTGGACGATCTCATGCCCCTGCTACTCGATGACGCCAATCCCCTGGGAAACCGAGGATTTCGCAACCCACAGGCTTCCTCTGGAGCAGGCTCCTCATGCCTATGACATCTTTCAGAAGAAAGAAGATGGGGCGATCAAGGTGCTCCTGGCGCCGTGAGCGTTCAACGGATGGCCGAGATCAGGAGGGGGGCTTCATGATGAGATCCCGCAGGCTCTTGCCTTCCCGATGGAGCTTGCCTTCCCGGGCGAGGGTGGCTTTCCAGGCCCTGCGCCTGGCCTCAGCGTCCTCCTCCGTGCCTTCGGAGGTGACTGTGAATCCCTCGAATCCGAGCTCCAGCGAGGCCGAGCAGCTCTCTTCGCCGCTGCTGCAGCAGTCGGCAAAGCTCTGACCGGACTCCCCGCCAATCACGGGCAGCTCTTCTCGCGCGTCCTCTCGGGGGTACCCAGGGCTGTCGCTCATCGAGCCTCCTTTCGTCGTCGTGCCTCGGTTTAGCGTACCGCCGGGTGGCGGCTGTGTCCGCCTCACGTCTCACTGCTTGGGGGCCGGGGCACCCCGCAACCGCGACATCGCGAAGCTCCGGATTGGCGGCAGCATTCCGGCAGCATGCCCAGCCGGGTATCCGGCTGGGCATGCGCGTCGATCGGAGCGGGGGCGTTTGGTCAGCTCCGAACCTTCTTAACCGCTTCCTTGATCTCTTCCCAGGCTTCCTTGGCGTGGCCCTTTGCCTGGTCCTTCTCGCCTTCGGCCTCGAGAGAGGGATCATCCGCTGACGCGCCAACCTTCTCTTTGGCCGTTCCCTTCATCTTGTCGATCTTCGCCTCGATCTTTTCATCCAGGCCCACGATGGCCTCCTTTCATCGACTTGTGGTGCTCATACCCTCGACCGTGAGGTTGTATGCACGGAGGAGATCAATCCGACCTCGGGCCGACCTCGGGCCGAGGTCGGGTAGGCTTGGAGCCACATGAAGCTCGAGAGTGAGAAGTCCGGGGTAAGGACCCGAGCCCGGTCCCTTCCCATGTTCCCTCTGGGTGCGGTGCTCTTTCCTCACATGCTGCTCCCCCTCCACATCTTCGAGCCTCGCTATCGGGCCCTTACCAGGGACTGCCTGGCCGGCGACCGCTGCTTCGGGATCGTGTTGATTGGGCGTGGAGAGGAGGTGGGGGGGCGAAACCGCCGGTTCTCGCTGGGGACGATCGCCCACATCCGGCAAGCCCAGCCCTTAGACGATGGGCGATGGATCCTTCTCGCCATCGGCGCCCGGCGAATCCGGGTGCTCCATTGGCTGCCCGAGCATCCGTATCCGAGGGCCGAGGTTCAAGAGATCGAAGACCCTCCCCTCGGAGCGGACGCCGAGGACCTCGCCCGGGAGACGCTACGGGTCCTGCGGCGCGTCAACGTGCTCCGCTACGAGCTGGGCTTGGACGATGCCCCGTTCATGGGCGAGCTGTCGTCGGACCCGATACGAGCCTCCTACGAAGCGGCCGCCATTGCTCGCCTCGGCTCCCTCGATGCTCAACGGCTCCTGGAGCTACCCTCCGCGGAGAGCCGTCTCAAGGCGCTGAGCGCTCTCCTCGGCGAGGAGGCCCGGACCCTCGAGCAGCGGCTGGCCGACGGCCTCGGCTAGTCCGCGGGTGGGGGTTCGGGGGGTAGCACCGCCATCGGATGGCCCAGCTTCACGCGCCATCAGGAGAGAGGAAATGGGTGATTTTATCCGAACCCCCGAAGTCGAGGCTCGAGGGATCGACGTGAGGTATCCACGCTCGCCGGAGGCCGACGCCCTGCTGGGAGCCTGGCGTGAGGCGTCGTTGGGATGGGGTATTCCCGAGGAGATCCTGGCGCGGGCTCCCCAGAGTCCGTGGGGCTACCGAAAAAAGATCTTTGCTCGCCGCGCCGAGCGCCAGATCGAGGCTCGGGAGGGCCGGTCGCTGTCCCGGGCCGAAGAGGCGCTCCCGAGGGGCGGATCCGTGCTGGACGTGGGCGCCGGCGGAGGAGCCTCCTGCCTTCCCCTTGCGGAGCGCGCTGCCAGCATCGTCGCGCTGGACTCCGATCCGGACATGCTGGAGAGCCTGGTCTCTCGTGGCGCGCAGCTCCAAGTCCCGGTCTCCACGATCACCGGACGCTGGCCGGACGTGGCGCCGGAAACTCCCGTGACGGACGTGGTCGTGTGTCACCACGTCCTCTACAATGTCCCCGAGCTGGAGCCCTTCGTCGAGGCCTTGACGTCTCATGCCCGCTGCCGGGTGGTGGTGGAGATGACCGTACGCCATCCCCTCATGCCGGGGAATCCCCTCTGGCTGCGCTTCCACGGTCTCCTCCGACCGGAACGGCCCTCGGCCGACGACGCCGTGGCGGCCCTCCAGGCCCTCGGCCTCAACCCCCGGCAGGAGCGCTGGATCACGCCGTCGGTGTGGAGCTACGACAGCTTCGAGGAGATGGTAGACGAGTGGACCCGACGACTGTGCCTGACCGACGAGCGTAAGCCCGAGGTGGCCGAGGCGCTGATCGACCTGGGAGTGGATCCCGCCCATCCGGTCGGGCTGGGGGCTGGACGTCCGGTGGTCACCATCTGGTGGGACGGGTGGGAGGTTGGGGGGGTAGCGCCGCTGCCAGAGCGCACTGGACTTCCCACGCCAGAAGGTCCGAACCCCCGAGATCAGGGGGCCGGCGGGCGGCCATGAGAAGGAGGCCATTCTTCCTGGCCGGCGAGTGGCGGGAGGGGGAGGAGAGCTTCGAGGTCACCAATCCCTTCGACGGAAGCGTCGTGGCCGAGGTGGGGGCGCCCAACGACGAGGAGGTCGAGGAGGCCCTCACCCGAAGCGCCGAGACCTTCCACAAGTCCCGGAGTCTCCCTCTCCATGAGCGAGCGGAAGCCCTGGCTCATATCTCCCGGCGCATCCGGGAGCGCTCCGAGGAGATCGCCGTCACCATCGTTCGGGAGGGAGGGAAGCCTCTCAAATGGGCTCGGGTGGAGGTGGCCAGGGCGGTCTCGACCTTGTCCTGGGCGGCCGAGGAGGTTCGCCGCATGGGAGGAGAGGTCCTGCGCCTCGATACCGAGGCCGCCAACGGAAGCCGGCTCGGGATCGTGCGGCGCTTCCCGTTCGGACCTGTCCTTGGGATCTCTCCGTTCAACTTCCCCGTCAACCTCGTGGCTCACAAGGTTGCTCCCGCGCTCGGAGTGGGAGCTCCCATCCTGATCAAGCCCGCGACGGCCACACCCCTGGGCGCCCTCTTGCTCGCCGAGCTCTTCGACGAGTGCGACCTGGCGGGGGGGATGCTCTCCGTGCTGCCTCTGGCCGGGCCCCGAGCGGAACGGCTCGTGGCCGATCCCCGCATCCGGAAGGTCTCCTTCACCGGCTCGGTCGAGGTGGGATGGCGGCTGAAGGGTCTGGCCCCCAAGAAGCCCTTCACTCTGGAGCTGGGAGGCAATGGCGGGGTGATCGTGCACTCCGACGCCGACCTGGATCACGCGGCGGCCCGTATCGCCTTCGGAGGCTACTACCAGGCCGGTCAGAGCTGCGTGGCGGTGCAGCGGGTCTTCGCCCACGCCCCGATCTACGAGGAGCTCGTCTCCCGGCTCGTCGATCGAGTCGAGATGCTCGAGGTGGGAGACCCGCTCGACCCCGATACCGACGTGGGACCGATGATCGACGGGCGGGCTCTGGATCGGGTGGCCGCCTGGGTGGAGGAGGCGGCGGCCGGAGGAGCCGAGGTCCTGTGTGGCGGGCATCGGCGGGACCCCTTCTACGAGCCGACGGTGCTGGCTCGGACCCACCCCGACATGAAAGTTCGTTGTGAGGAGGTCTTCGGGCCGGTGGTCACGATCAGCCCCTATTGCGACTTTGAGGAAGCGCTGGCGGAGGTGAACGCCACTCGCTACGGGCTGCACGCGGGAGTGTTCACCCGGGACCTCGAGCGGGTGTTCCTGGCTCACCGGGAGCTGGAGGTGGGCGGGGTGATCGTCAACGACGTCTCGGCCTTCCGGGCGGACCAGATGCCCTACGGCGGGGCCAAGGACTCCGGCCACGGCCGGGAGGGCCTCCGCTACGCCATGGAGGAGATGACGCAGTCCCGCATCCTGGTGCTCTCGGGAGTCCCGCTGTAGGTCGCCGGCTGCGCCTCGGCTGGGAATAGGTGGCCGGATCGGCTACATCCGAAGCACCGCCGCTCCCGTGACCTCGCCGTGGGCGAGGGCCGCGACCGCCTGATCGGCCTGTTCGAACCCAAAAGGCCGGGTGGCGACCTTGATGGGGATGCGGGCCGCCGCCTCCAGGAGCTCTCGGCCGTCCTCTCGGGTGTTGGCGGTGACGCTGACCAGGTGGCGCTCCCCGAAGAGGTGCTCCCGGTAGTCGAGAGAGGAGATCTGCGTCAGGTGGATTCCCGCGATGGACAGCGTACCGCCGCGCTCGAGCGCTGCCAGGGCGACGGGAACGAGCGCTCCTTCCGGGGCGAACAGGATGGCCGAGTCCAGCGGCTCCGGCGGCGCCTCCAGGGCGGGGCCGGCGGAGGCCGCTCCCAGCTCCAGGGCAAGCGCCCGGGCCTTGGCCGAGCGGGTCATCACATGCACCCGGGCGCCCCGGGCGAGAGCGATCTGAGCCGTGAGGTGAGCCGAGCCGCCGAAGCCGTAGATGCCGAGGCTTCCTCCGGATGGGACGTTCGCCCGCTTGAGGGCGCGGTAGCCGATGATCCCGGCGCACAGCAGGGGGGCGACCTCTTCATCATTGAAAGCGGGGGGCAGCTCGTAGGCATAGCTCTCGTCCACCACCGCATACTCCGCGTAGCCTCCGTCCTCGTCCCATCCGGTAAAGCGCGGCGTCCGGCAGAGGTTCTCCGCGCCGGAGCGGCAGAAGCGGCACATCCCGCAGGTGTGGCGCAGCCAGGCGATCCCCACCCGCTGCCCGGGGCGAAACCGCCCCGCTCCCGGCCCGAACGCCTCCACCACGCCCACCACCTCGTGTCCCGGGATGACCTCGGGCCTCTTGGGCGGGAGGTCTCCTTCGGCTAAGTGCAGATCGGTGCGGCATACGCCACAGACCGTCACCCGCACCAGGACCTCGCCGGGGCCGGGATCGGGGACCGGACGCTCGACGAGGGCCAGAGGACCCTTCTCGACGGGCCCCGGCCGGCGTACGACCCAAGCTCGCATAGTTCCGCTCATCGTTTTGATCCTCCCGTTGGGCAACAATGTAGTGCCGTTCGAGAGAACGCAGGGAAAGCTCGCATGTTCTTGAGGGTCGGAGGAGGCAGGCTTGGCAGAAGTCATCGGCATCGGGATGCTCGGGTGCGGCATCGTCGGCTCCGCGGTCGCCCGGATCCTCGACGCTCACGCCGAGGAGATCACCGAGCGGGCGGGAGTGCGGTTTGAGGTTCGCAAGGCCGCCGTCCGCAATCTGGCCAAGGAGCGAGACGTCCCTTTTTCTCGCGAGCTCTTCACGAACGACCCCGTGGAAGTCGTCAGAGACCCGGAGGTCCAGATCCTGATCGAGGTGATGGGAGGGATCGAGCCGACGAGGAGCCTGATCCTGGAGGCCATGCAAAGGGGCAAGCACGTGGTGAGCGCCAACAAGGAGCTCATCTCGACCCTCGGGCGAGAGCTCTTCAACCAGGCGGAGGCCTCGGGGATCGACTTCTGCTTCGAGGCGGCGGTGGGGGGCGGGATCCCGATCATCAAGCCCCTCAAGGAGTCCCTTGCCGGCGAGCGGATCAAGAGGATCACCGGCATCGTGAACGGAACGACCAACTTCATCCTGACCCGGATGAACGAGGACGGCCTGGAGTTCGGGGAGGCTCTTGCCGAGGCGGAGCGACGAGGTTTCACGGAGCTGGACCCCACGGCGGACATCGAAGGATTTGATCCGGCGGCCAAGATCGCCATCCTGGCCAGCATCTGCTTCAACGCCCGGGTTGTGGCGGGCGATGTCTACCGGGAGGGCATCACGGGCATCACGGCCCGCGACATCGCCATGGCCCGAAGCCTGGGGTACGTGGTCAAGCTGGTCGGGATCGCCGAGCTGGTGGACGGCGGGATCGCGGCCAGGGTGCATCCCGCGATGATTCCTCTCGATCACCCTCTGGCCTCGGTGCGCGACAACCTGAACGCCATCTTTGTCGAGGGGGAGCAGGTCGGGGAGCTGATGTTCTATGGCCGGGGGGCGGGGGGGCCGCCGACCGGGACCGCCGTGGTCGGTGACGTGGTGGACATCGCCCGCAACATGGTTGCCGGAGGCAGGGGGGTAGGATGTACCTGCTATCGAATGGAGGCCCGGATCCGCCACATGGATGAGGCCTCCTGCCAGTATTACGTCCTGCTCGAGGTGCTCGACCGTCAGGGCGTCCTGGCCCAGGTGGCGCAGGCCTTCGCCGATCATGACGTGAGCATCAAGAGCGTCTGGCAGGAGGGATACAGGGACGAGGTTAGGTTGGTGATGGTGACGCATCGGGCGCTGGAGCGAAATGTTCAGTCCCTGCTGACGGCGCTCAAGGCCCTCGAGGTCGTCCAAGGAGTGGCCTCGGCGCTCCGGGTGGTCTCCGACGAGGAGTGAGCCAGGATCGGGAGAAATGGTGATGTGGCGGGGTGTGATCGAGGAGTTCCGGGCCCGGCTTCCCGTGTCGGAGGCCACGCCGGTCGTGAGTCTCGGGGAGGGCGGCACGCCTCTGGTGCGTTCCACCTACCTCTCGGAGCGGACGGGCGTCGAGATCTACCTCAAGTACGAGGGGACGAATCCCACCGGCTCCTTCAAGGACCGAGGGATGACCCTGGCGGTCTCGAAGGCGGTGGAGAGCGGCGTCAAGGCCATCATCTGCGCTTCGACCGGCAACACCTCCGCCTCGGCTGCCGCCTACGCGGCCAGGGCCGGCATCGTATGCGCCGTCCTGATCCCGGAGGCAAAGATAGCGCAGGGCAAGCTCGCTCAGGCCCTCGTGCACGGGGCCAGGGTGATCGAGGTCCGCGCCAACTTCGACCGGGCGCTGGAGGTGGCCAGAAAGCTCGAGGCTGCCTATCCGGTGGCGCTCGTGAACTCGGTCAACCCCCATCGCATCGAGGGCCAGAAGACCGCCGCCTTCGAGGTCTGCGACGTGCTCGGGCGCGCCCCCGACTACCACCTCATGCCGGTGGGCAACGCCGGCAACATCACCTCCTACTGGCAGGGCTACCGCGAATACCGGACGGGGGGAATCATCGACTCCCCGCCGGTGATGTTCGGCTTTCAGGCGCAGGGGGCCTCACCCATCGTCAAAGGGTATCCGGTGGCCGACCCTCGAACCATCGCCACCGCGATCCGCATCGGCCATCCCGCCTCCTGGCAGGGGGCGCTGGAGGCGGCCTCGTCCTCGGGTGGGCAGATCCGAGCGGTGCGCGACAAGGACATCCTCGAGGCCTACCGCCTTCTCGCCCGCGAGGACGGATTGTTCTCGGAACTCGCGTCCGCGGCTTCGGTGGCGGGGCTGCTGCAAGTCTCGGCGGCCGGGCTGCTGGAGCCGGGAAAGGTTGGCGTGTGCGTGCTGACCGGCCACGGCCTCAAGGACCCGGAGTGGGCCATCGCGGGCGCCCCGCCCCCCCCTCGGGTGGAGCCCGAGGCCGAGGCGGTGGCCGTCGCCATGGGCTTTTAGGCCGTGACCGGGGAG
>JBOGWM010000005.1:0-4552 GCA_050693695.1 Actinomycetota bacterium | reverse complement strand
GGCCTGAGGAGGCCCCGCTTCTCCAGAGGGGTGCCGGGACGGGGATTGAGGAAGTTGATGGGAACCTCCCGGGGGCCCAGCTCCGCCAGCTCGAAGGCCAGCTCCACCCGCTGGCGCGCCGTCTCACCGAGGCCCATGATCCCCCCCGAGCAAAGCTCCATCCCCACTTCCTTGACCACCAGGCAGGTGTCCCGGCGGTCCTCCCAGGTGTGCGTGGTGCAGATCTGAGGAAAAAATGAGCGTGCCGCCTCGAGATTGTGGTTGTAACGATGGACGCCGGCCCGCAGAAACGCCTCCGCCTGCTCTCGGGTCAGGATGCCGACCGAGGCGGCCACCCTCAGGTCCGTCTCCCGCTGGAGCGCCCGCACCGCATCGAGGACGCCGTCCATGATGCGCTCATCGGGCCCCCGCACCGCCAGCACGATACAGAATTCGGTCGCCCCCATCTCCTGGCTGCGACGAGCCGCCTCGACCAGCCGGTCGATATCGATAAAGGGCTCGGGTCGAACCGGGGAATCCCAGCGCCGGGACTGCGAGCAGAAGGCGCAGTCCTCCGGACACCCCCCGGTCTTGGCGGAGACGATGGATTCGAGCTCCACCTCGGCTCCACAGCGGGCGAGCCTGACCCGGTGGGCCACCGCCACCAGATCGGGAACCTCGGTGTCGGGGAGCCCGCAGAGCGCGACGGCTTCGTCAAAGGAGAGAGCCTCCCCTCCGCTCGCCAGCCTCTCCCCCAGCTCAAGGAGCAACGACACTCTCCTCTCCGGCCAGCCGCTTCAGAAATCCCGGTGCCTGGAAATCTCCTCCAAGACCCGGCGCCAGCCAGGATGAGGGATCCAGCGCCTCGGGAAGGATCCCGTGGTCCACATCGAGGCCCGCCATCTCGGGGACGACTCCCAGCAACGGGACCTGACAGCAACGTTCGATAGCCGCCGGGTTGGTGGCCTCAGCCAGGTTTGGGGCGGCGGGGAAGCGGGACAGAACGACTCCGAGCACCCGGAGCCCCCGGGCCTTGGCAGCCTCGACCGTGAGGGCCGTGTGGTTGAGGGTTCCCAGGCCGGGCCTGGCAACCACGACGAGGGGGAGCGCCAGGAGGCGGGCAAGCTCGGCCATGGTCTCGTGGGGGGTGATCGGGACCAGAAGGCCTCCCGCACCCTCCACCACCACCACCTCCACCCGAGCCCGCAGCTTCCAAAATTCCTCCACGATGGCGCTCAGGTCGACCCGGGTCCCCACGAGTCTGGCCGCTGCCTCCGGCGCGAGGGGCGCATCGAGGGGGAAGGGGCTGCAGGTGAGTCCCACGGGCAGCCCCGCGCCCCTCACCAGGAAGGAGAGGTCGTCTGCCCCATCGGCCACCCCGGTCTGAATGGGCTTCATGGCCCCCACGACCATCCCCGCGGCCATGAGGCTTCGGGACAGCGCCGCGGCCACCACCGTCTTGCCCACGCCGGTATCGGTACCGGTGACGAAGACTCCTCCGGCGGCGATGATCCCGGGGTCGAGCCTGCTGCGCTCCCGGCAGGTCTCGAACGCCGCCCCGGGGGGCCCCGGGGGATTCGCCGATCGCCTCGGGACCCAGCCACCGGCGGGCGCGAAGGCCTCCCATGCTCGCTCCAGATGCTCCCGGGTATGGGTGGCCATGGCGGTGATACGCAGGCGGGCGGTCCCCGGTGGCACCGATGGGGGACGGATGGCCGGGACGAGAATCCCCCGCTCCAGAAGGCGGGCGGACAGCGCGGCTGCCTCCGCCGCCTCCCCCACCAGGAGGGGCACGATGGCGGCAGAAGGCCGGCCAACCCGCAAGCCGAGGCCACCCAGGCCCTCGAACAGCGTCCGGGCCACCTCCAGCACTCGGGCTCGCCGCTCCGGCTCCGAGGCCACGATCCGGAGGGCCTCGAGGGTCGCTCCCAGCGCTGCCGCCCCGGGGGCGGTGTCGAAGATGTAGCTGCGGGCTCGATTTCTAAGCATCTCGATCACCTCGGCTCGCCCGGCGACGAAGCCCCCCGCCGCCCCGAGCGCCTTGGAGAGCGTCCCCATGACGATGCTTACCCTCCCGGTGACACCCGCCGCCTCGACCGCTCCGGCCCCGGTCAACCCGAGGACCCCGGTCGCATGGGCCTCGTCCACCATGAGCATCACCCCGTGCTCTTGACAGAGATCCGCCAGTTCCGCCAGGGGGGCCAGATCTCCGTCCATGGAGAAGACGGTGTCGGTTACCACCAGGCGCCGGCGTGCCGGCGTGGCTCGGAGTCGCCGGTCGAGGTCGGATACCTCCGCGTGGCGGTACACGCTCACCCGCGCCCCGGACAGGCGGCAGCCGTCGATGATGCTGGCGTGATTCGCCTCGTCGGAGAAGACGGCGTCCTCCCGCCCGACCAGCGCGGGGATGACGCCGATATTCGCCAGGTATCCCGAGGAGAACAGCAGGGCCTGCTCGCACCCCTTGAGTCCGGCGAGCGCCTCCTCCACCTCCAGGTGAAGCTCGGTGGTACCCGAGACCAGCCGGGAGGCGCCCGAGCCGGCCCCCCACCGTCCCGCGGCCTCAGCGGCGGCACCGCGGACCCGGGGATCGGTCGCAAGGCCGAGGTAGTCGTTGGAGCAGAAGGCCAGCACCGGTCGTCCCGCGATGGTCACCTCCGGTCCTCGAGCGCTGGAGAGCGTCACCGGAGCGCGCCGGAGGGCCTTGTTTTCCAGGGCGAAGAGCTCGTCCTCGCACCAGGCAAGCTCCCCGCTCTGCGCCGAGGCGGGCGTCACGTCCGGGTCACTTCCACGATCGCCTTGCAGACCGCATCGGCCAGCATGTCCAGGTCGGGGAGGGGGATGGCGAGCGGGGGCATCAGCACCACCACATCGCCGAGAGGACGGATGAGGACCCCGTCTTCGCGGGCTCGCTCGGCCACCCGCCATCCCATCCGCTCTCCGGGTGGGTACGGCCGCTTGGTAGCTCGCTCAGCGACCAGCTCGATTCCTACCATGAGGCCCCGCTGGCGGACTTGGCCCACATGGGGGTGAGCGGCGAGGGGCGCCAGCGCCCGGGCCAGGAACGCCTCTCGCTCCCGCACCCCGGCCAGGGTGGCGTCTTTTTCCATCAGATCGAGGTTCGCCAGGGCCGCGGCGCAGGCGAGGGGGTTGCCGGTGTAGGTATGGCCGTGAAAGAAGGTCTTGAACTCCTCATAGTCCCCGAGGAAGGCTTCGAAGATGCGGCGGGTGGTGAGCGTGACCGCCAGCGGGAGGTATCCTCCCGTGAGTCCCTTCCCGGCGACCAGGAGGTCCGGGCAGACCTCTTCCTGCTCGCAGGCGAAGAAGGTGCCGGTCCTTCCCACCCCCGTGGCCACCTCGTCGAGGATCAGCAAGACGTCATGGGTGTCGCAGAGCTCCCGGACCCGCCGAAGATAGCCCCGGGGGGCGGTGATCATCCCGGCTGCGGCCTGGACCAGGGGCTCCAGCACCACCGCGCAGATCTCCCGGTGATGCTCGGAGAGGATCTCCTCCAGCGCGTTCAGGCAGGCGATGTCGCAGGAGGGATAGCTCTTGGAGAGCGGGCAGCGGTAGCAGTAGGGCGAGGGGGCACGGAAGCTCGGGAAGAGCAACGGCCGGTACGCGGCGTGAAACAGGTCGATGCCTCCGACCGACATCGCTCCCAGGGTGTCCCCGTGGTAGGCGTTCTCCAGGCAGAGGAAGGTGCGCTTGGTCACCGCGCCCCGGTGCTGCCAGTACCCGAAGGCCATCTTGAGCGCGATCTCCACCGCGCAGGCCCCCGCCTCCGAGTAGAAGACCTTTTCCAGGCCGGGGGGGGCCACCCCGACCAGCGCCGCCGCCAGCTCGATCGACGCCACGCCTCCCAGGCCGAGAAGCGTGGAGTGGGCGATGCGGTCGAGCTGGCTCCGGAGGGCCTCGTCGATCTCGGCCACTCGGTGACCGTGGACGTTGACCCACAGTGAGGAGACCCCGTCGAGGTAGCTGCGCCCTTCGGTGTCGATCAGGCGGCACCCCTCCCCCCGCTCGATCACCAGGGGGTCGACCGCCTGCCACCCCTTCATCTGAGTGAAGGGGTGCCAAACGTGGGCTCGATCGAGCCGTACCAGGCGTTGCGTCTCGGGGTTGCGTGCGAGGTCTGCGTCCGGGGGGGCTGAGACTTCCTTTCGAGAGATCATGAGAGCGTAATCTAGCACCCGTCCCTGACAGAAAGGGTCCGAGAGCGGTACCGTGAGGAGACTATTGACGCGGGAGCTCGGGCGACCGGGCTGAGAGGGTGCCTTTGCTTGCGGCGCCGACCGCCCGAACCTGATCCAGGTAACGCTGGCGAAGGGAGGTTTTGATGACCACCGCGGCTGAAACCGCCGTCTTCGAGAAGGTCTACCTGGAGGGCTCCCGTGGCGACCTCCGGGTGCCCATGCGCCGCATCCGGCTGCAGTCGACCGCCGGTCGCTACGGCGCGGAGGAGAATTCTCCGGTGCTTCTGTACGACACGAGCGGCCCTTACACCGACCCGAAGGCGGCGACGGACCTCTCCCGTGGCCTGTCGCCCCTGCGCCGGGGCTGGATCCTGGGT
>JBOGWM010000004.1:0-7094 GCA_050693695.1 Actinomycetota bacterium | reverse complement strand
GGGGATCAGGGTCGGACACTTCACCGACCCGGTCGGGGTGACGGGCTGCACCGTGGTCCTGCCACCGGAGGGTACGGTGGGGTCCTGCGAGTGGCGGGGGGGATCTCCGGGGGACCGGGAATGGGTCCTTCTTCAGCCCGGCCATCGCGTGGATCGGGTTCACGCGATCGTGCTGGCGGGGGGGAGCGCCTTCGGTCTGGCGGCTGCCGACGGCGTCATGAGTTGGCTCGAGGACCACGACATCGGGTGGGACGTGCGCGGCCTGGTCAAGGTCCCGATCGTACCGGCCGCCATCCTCTTCGACCTCGGCATCGGGGATCCGGGCGCGCGGCCCGGGCCGGCGGCCGGTCGGTTCGCGTGCGAGCACGCGCGAGACGGCCAACTCGAGACCGGGAGCGTGGGAGCGGGGACCGGCTGCACCGCCGGAAAGCTCTTCGGCGTCGAATGGGCGGTGAAGTCGGGCCTGGGCTCCGCCTCCCTTCGAGACGGCGATCTCGTGGTGGCGGGGCTCGCCGCGGTGAACCCGGTGGGCGACATCCTCGATGAGACTGGTGGTGTGCTCACCGGGAGCCGGGCTCCCGGTGGCGTCCCGATGGCCAAGCCCATACCTCGTGAGAGCACCGTGCTCGGGGTGGTCGCGACCAACGCCGCCGTCTCAAAGCTCGAGGCGTTCCTCGTGGCTCGCTCCGGGCAGGATGGGGTCGCACGCGCGGTGAGACCCGTTCACACCCAGTACGACGGCGACGTCGTTTTCAGCCTCGGCACCGGCCAGGTGACGGCCTCCCTCGATCGGGTTTGCAGGTTGGCCTCCGAGGTCATCGCCGGGGCGATCCGCCAGGCGGCACGCTCGGCGGAGGGACTGGGCGGCCTACCGGGCCTGGCCGACGAACCGCATCTTCGCTGAGCCAGCGAGGTTCGGCTAGACGCCGGCTCCCGCCAAGCGGCCGCTCAGCTCTCTCACCGATGAGGCATCGCTCCAGGGCTCCAGCTGCTCGCACAGCTCGCGTACCCGCTGCCAGGCCCGGTCCGAACCCGTCTCCTCCGCCACTGTAAGGGCGCTTCCGGCGAGTCGACATGCCTCCTCGACCTCGCCCTCGGGAACGTAGGTGGCGGCCAGTCGGGTCAGGTGGATCGACTGCTCTCTGACTTGCCTGGTCCGAGAGGCGGCGATGGCTTCATTCATCGCCGCTCGGGCCCGCTCGGTAAGCCCGAGCAGCAGGTAACAAGTCCCTGCCGCGCTCCTCAGCCCCGCTTCGTCGTAGTGGTAGATCCAGCTCGGATCATCCTCCCGCTTCGCCTCGTTCAACCCGGTCTCGGCGCGCTCGAGAGCCTGTTCCGCTCCAGAAGCGGCCCCCAGGTTCGCCCACGCCTCGGCCTCGACGGTCGCAAGCCACGAGCGGGTGGCCCCCGTCGCCGCGCGTTTTGCCCGGCTTTGAGCCGCCTCTGCGAACGCGAGTCCCTCCTGGGGCTCCCCGCAGTAGGTGGCGAGGATGCTGGAATATCCAAGGATGTAGGCGTTTAGGGCCTCGTCCTCCGCCTCGTGCGCGGCCTGCAGTCCGTCCTTGAAGTGAACCCGAGCCGCTCCGTTGTTGGCCATGTCGAAGGCCAACCACCCCTGCAGTTGAAAGAGCTGGGACACCAGGGAGATAAGACACGAGCGCACTCCCTCCTGCTGGGGGCCCTCGAGAAGCCGGGTGATGAGGTTGCGCAACGCCAGGGCCGTGGGAAGAGCCGCGCGGGATCCCAGGAGATCGTCGATGCGCCGGACCTGCGCCAGGGCGCCTTCGATGAGCGCAACGGCATGCGCCTCGACCCGGCTCGCCCTCTTCATCGATGGCGCCAGCTCTTCAGACTCGGACTTTCCCCGGCCCGGGGTTGACCCCACCGAGGTCGCCCCCCAGTCAGCGAAGGACCCTCCTCGCCGCATCGCACTCCCCGCCTCCCATCCGGGACTGCTTCGCCTCCGCAGCCCGAGCTCCTCCGCCGAGCATCCGTAAAGGAGGGCGAGAAGCTTTGGATACGGGGGTCGAGGTTGTCTCTCCCCTCGCTCCCAACGTCCCACCATGTCGGCGTTGACCCCGAGGTTGAACTCGCTCGTCCGAGCTCCGAGCGCGATCAGTTCTCGTGCAACGTCTTGCAGCGACCAGCCTCGGCGTAGTCGAGGCTGCCGCAACTCGTGGACCGGACGCCGTCTCTGCAGCGGATTTGGTTCGGAAGCCAAGCAAGCACCCCCTCTCGGAGTGGACCAAGTACCTCCCCTTTACTGGATATCATGGATCGAGAGGTATTGGATATAAAAGTTGGCTAAACGACGTGTTAGAGACGTCTGAAAGATGCCATGAACTCTGAGAGATACGTTAAGCAGCATATGAGGAGATAGGCCAATCCTTGTCTGCCCGCCGAGCGATCGGATCCGGCTCATCGTCCCGCTCGGAACAGCCGAGAACCCGAAGAAATCGCTCGCGCCGGTGGGTGAAGTCATGAAAACTTGGCATGACCGGCTTGAAAGCATGCATCTCTGGATGGCAGTCGATAGCATCCCGGGCTCGTGGGACGCTCGGAGCTTGCGGATCCAGCCATCGGGGGGGCCGACCCTCTGCGGTTCGTCACCTATCTGGCCCCCGGTCTGCCCCTCGCCTTCTTCCAGGGCGTCGCCGCGTATGTCGGTGCGACCCTCGGTTGCAGGACGACCCTGACGGTCGATGCCAGCCACTCGGGTCCGCCGCGCGACGGCTCCGATCCGTTCTCCGGCAACCGGGTGGACGTGGGCTTCATGTGCGCCCCTCCCTACGGATGGCTGCGCGAACGGTCACCGTCTCCGGTGGAGCTGCTCGGGCCCGTTCCCGTCTTCAGCGATCCCAGATCCGGCGGCGCTCCGACCTATTTCTCGGAGGTCGTCGTGCGCGCCGATCATCCGGCCCGATCCTTCGCTCAGCTCATGGCGCGCCGCGCTCTCTGGGCCTACAACGACCCGTGCTCCCTGAGCGGCTACTATGCCCTCCTCGAGCGCTTCGCGGATGAAGGTGCGACCGAGCCTCCCCCTCTCCGATGCTCCGGCAGCCACCGGGCCTCGATAGACATGGTGCTGGGGGGCCAGGTCGAGGCGGCCTCCATCGACGCCAACGTGCTCGCCCTGGTGATGCGGTCGGCGCCGGATCTCACCGAACGCCTCCGTATGGTCGAATGCCTGGGGCCCTACCCGGTCCAGCCGGTGGTGGTTCGAGCCGGGATGGATTCCGAGACCAAGGCTAAGATCGTCACATGTCTGTTGAGCATGGCGAGAAGCCCCGCCGGTCGACGCTGTCTCTCCCGTGCGGGGGTCACCCGGTTCGTCGCGGCGCCCGAGCTCTCTTACCATGTCACGGCCAGTATCACGGCAAGGTGCGAGCGGGCGTTCGGCGCCTCGCCCATGGAGGCCGATGGAGGATAGCGGAGAGGTATCACGCCCATGCGTGAGCCGGATGACCGATATACAGAGGCCATGACCACGAATATCGAGCTTGCCCGGGACGTATACGACGCCCGCCAGAGGATCATCGACCTCACCACCGATCTGAGCGCCGGGCAACTCATCGGTCCCCGCCTCGACATCGTGAATCCGCCCCTTTGGGAGGCGGGACATCAGGCCTGGTTTCAGGAGAAGTGGGTCTTGCGTCATGTGTTGGGGCAGGCGCCGATCCGGGCCGACGCGGATGCCCTGTGGGACTCCGCCGCGATCCCCCATGACGCACGTTGGGAGCTACCGCTGCCGGACCTGGAGGAGACCCTCTCCTACATGATCGAGGTCCGCGATCGGGTCCTGGAGCACCTCGAGAAGTCTGAACCCTCCGAGGAGCTCCTCTACTTCACGCGCTACTCGGTCTTCCACGAAGACATGCATACCGAAGCGCTCACCTACACTCGCCAGACGCTGCGATATCCCCCGCCCGCCGGGACCGGACGGCGGGATGAGGCGGGCGCGGAGGGAACGCCCCCGAAGGGGCCCCTGAAGGAGGATGCGGAGGTCCCCGGGGGAACGTTCCCGCTGGGAGCGCCCCGCGACGCGCCGTTCGTCTTCGACAACGAGAAATGGGCTCACAGCGTCGAGTTGGAGCCCTTCGCCATCGCGCGGGCGGCGGTCACGCAGGCGGAGTTTGCCGCATTCGTCGACGATGCCGGCTATGGACGCCGGGAGCTCTGGAGCGAGGAGGGATGGAGTTGGCGGGAGGCCGCGGGCGCCGAGCACCCCGTCTATTGGAAGCTCGACCCGAGAGCGGGATGGTTCCGGCGCCGCTTTCACGAATGGGTTCGCCTGGAGCCACGCCTGCCGGTCGTGCACGTCAACTTCTACGAGGCGGAGGCCTTCTGCCGGTGGGCGAGGAGACGGCTCCCGACGGAGGCGGAATGGGAGGTCGCTGCGGCCGAAGGTCCGGATCTGCTGCGCCAGGGCCTTTCGGCCCTCAAGCGCCCCTTTCCCTGGGGCCCGGAGCCGCCCGGGCCCGGGCGAGCCAACCTCGACAGCGCCTCGATGGGCTGTATCGAGGTGGGCGCTCTGGCGGCGGGAGACAGCGCCTTCGGCTGCCGCCAGATGATCGGTAATGTCTGGGAGTGGACCGCCAGCACCTTCGGGCCCTATCCGGGGTTCGAGGCGGACCCCTACAAGGAATATTCGGAGCCCTGGTTCGGGAGCCGCAAGGTCCTGCGCGGGGGAGCGTGGGCAACCCGCGGGCGTCTGATTCGCAACACCTGGAGAAACTTCTTCACCCCGGATCGACGGGACGTCATCGCCGGGTTCCGCACGGTCGCGGCGGATTAGGCCTTGAGGATCTGCATCGTCACTCCCGAGCCGCCGCAATCCAGAAGAGGCAATCGGGTGACCGCGCTCCGCTGGTCTCGGATCCTGCGGGATCTCGGCCACGGCGTCGTGATCGCGCAGGAGTACCGACGTCAGCGGTGCGACCTTCTCGTAGCCCTTCACGCCCGCCGCAGTGCCCCCTCCGTGGATCGCTTTCGGCAGCGTTGGCCCACCGCACCCCTCGTCCTCGCCCTCACCGGCACCGATCTGTATGGCGACATCCACGACTCCCGTCCCGCACAGCGCGCTCTGGAACAGGCCACGCTCCTGGTGGTGTTGCAACCGCTTGGGATCGCGCAGGTGCCAGAACCCCTACGCTGCAAGACACGTGTGATCTATCAGTCGGCGCTGCCGCCCTCGAACCCGAGGCGCCTCCAGCGCCGGGTCTTCGAAGCCGCGGTCCTCGCCCACATGCGTCCGGTCAAGGATCCATTCCGAGCCGCTCTTGCCGCCCGGCTGCTTCCGGCCGACTCGAACATCCGGATCCTGCATCTCGGCGCCGCTTCGAACGACGAGAGCGCGGCGTGGGCTCTGGCCGAGACGGCTTCCAATCCCCACTACCGGTGGCTGGGAGAGCTCCCGAGATGGAAGGCCCTGCGGGTCCTCGCCGGCTGCCGCCTGCTGGTCCTGACCTCCCGGATGGAGGGCGGCGCCAACGTCGTCTCGGAGGCGCTGGCCTGCTCGGTCCCCGTCCTGTCCTCGAGCATTCCCGGCTCGCACGGTCTCCTGGGCCCCGACTACCCGGGCTACTTCCCGGTGGAAGACGCCGGGGCGCTGGCCCGGCTCCTCGAGAGAGCCGAGAGGGATGCATCGTTTCATCAGACGCTACGCGAGTGGTGTGCCCGGCTCAAGCCGTTGGTGGATCCCGCACGAGAACGGAGGAGTTGGGCCGGCTTGCTCCGGGAGCTTGTGGCTGATCCATGAGCTCAGGTCACCCGCGCCCATGGGACGCCCCGAGCCCGGCCCTCAGAGGGGTGGAAGGCCCAACCGGCTGCGAATGATCGCCGCCCACTCGGCCTCGGCCTCGGCACGCAACCGACCGGCCCCGGCAAGGTTGCGCATCGTCGCGTAGACCCGGTCACCGTGGCGGGCGAAGGCCAGGGACGACTCGAGCCCGAACCCGCTACTTGCACCCCGTGATGACGACGACAGCCATGGCTCCTCTTGATCCCGAACCGGCAAACCCAGGGGATTCAAGTGCACGCCATCACGATACCCGACCTCCCGGCGCAGGAATGCCGGCGCAACCCGGCGAGGGGCCTCGAAGCTCGAGGCGCCGCGCCCGAAGCTCCCCTGAGGCCCGCCGGACACAAGTAGACTCCTTCGCATGAAGATCGCCACCACCGTCGCGCAGATGCTCCTGCGGCTCACCGGCGTCATCCTGCTCATCCTGGGCCTGGCGTTCTGGACCGGGCGGGCGCTCGACCTGGTGGCTGTCCACCTGCTGGTCGGGTTGGTGTTCGTGCTCGCCCTCTGGGCCCTGGCGGTGCTCGGCGCGCTCGCCCACGTACCCTCGGGATTCGTAGCAGCGACCATCGCGTGGGGTCTCATCGTCGCAATCCTGGGACTCAGCCAGGATGAGCTGGTGACCGGTTCGGCCCACCGGGTGATCGAAGTCCTGCATCTGCTGGTCGGGCTGGCCGCTATCGGCCTGGGGGAGGGGCTGGGAGCGCGAATCAAGGGCCGCCGCGCCCCCGCTCTTCAGCCTTGACAGCACGCCCGTAACATGGAGTTAACCTGTCCGGAACCGGCATATCACATCGGTTTCCTATCCTTGCTGGGAGGTGGGGGTGCTGCGCCGACAGCTCGGGGGGGACTTGGCGGCTCGGCCGATGGCGGAGAAGGCGACGTTGTTGGGGACCGGTGAGGCTGCCATCGTCAGGCCCTCGATGGAGGGCTGAGGCTCCTTGCTCTTCGAGGTTATCCACTCGACCCGCTTTCGCTACAGCAGGCCGGTTTTCCTGGAGCCGTTGACCATCCGCTTGCGACCCCGCTGCGACCCGGCCCAGCGCCTCCTGCGCTTCGAGCTGTCGATCGATCCGGCGCCTGCGGGGACCTTGGAGCTCGTGGACCTCGAAGGAAACGTCGCTACCCGGATCTGGTTCACGGCCATGACGGATCTCCTTAGGATCCGGACCACCTTCGCGGCCGAGACTCTACGGACGAACCCCTTCGATTACATCGTCTCGGATCCGGAGGCCCTCAGGGTGCCGATGGCCTACTCGGGAGAGGAGCAAGCCTGCCTGGAGCGGTACCAGGC
>JBOGWM010000003.1:0-8132 GCA_050693695.1 Actinomycetota bacterium | reverse complement strand
GAATGGGTCGGCTTCCCCGTCGCCCTCGCCTTCCCCCTCGCCGTCTCCCTCGCCTTCCCCTTCGCCCTCGCCTTCCCCTTCGCCGTCTCCCTCGCCCCGTCCCTCTCCACGGCACCCTGGCGCCTTTTGGCCACCCCCATTCAGGGGAGGGCTCGAAAATGCCGGTCGGGGTGCAGCATCAGATGGACGCCAGGAACCGGAAGAAACGGACCTCCCGACAGATGGCGCCGGGAGAAACCCTCCTTCTCCGCAGCAACGGAGTGGACAATCGTCGGACTCCGAAACCGTCCGGGCAGCCTCAAGCTCGGGATCGCCGGAGGATCAGCCCGCGCCGGACGGGGCCCCGAGCAGGCAGGGACATCTCGCGGAGATGATCTGTGAGGTTAGCGGGGAGCAGGAGCAGGCATGTGAAGAGAACCTCCGAGGGTCCTTGGCTTCGAACCATCTGCCGACTTCCATTCCCTGGACTACTCAGCCGGGTGCGCTTGCGCTCCTCACTCTTTTTGCGATCCTCGGCGTCGGGGTCGTTACCGTTCTTGACGGCCGCTCAGCGCCCCAGCCAGGACGGGCGCGGGCCATGCGCCGGGACACTCGGTCGCCACCCAGTCGTTGACCCTCCAGGTTTGACCGATTTCGTTCAGGCCGGGCGGGCCGCCCACTCCCGGTAGAGCTCGAATGGGATCCCCGCCCCCTCGAGCAGCTCTCTCCAGGCCTCGGCCTCCAGGGGCATCTCGGCCACCTCGAGCAGATAGCCGCCGAGCTTCGGATCGCGATCGTTGAGATAGGCGAGCAGCCCGATGGTCACCGGGTGGTCCGGGCGCGAGACCGTCTCCACCGGATCCCCGGCTGCCACGTCGCCTTCGGTGACGATCGCCAGGTAGGCGCCGCTACGGCCCGACCGCAGGAACTCGCGCGGGAAGTGATGGTCCCCCATTCGCACGCCCAGCTTCCAGCAAGGGAACCTGGGCTGGGTGACCCGCAACACCGCGGTGCCCACTCTGAAGCACTCTCCCCTGAGCGTGTGGCTGATGGGGAGGCCGCCCAGCGTCAGGTTCTCGCCGAAGGTCCCCGGCGCAAGCTCGACTCCGAGACGGTCCTGCCACCATGCGTAGTCTTCGGAAGCATAGGCGTAGAGGGCCTTCGCCGGTCCCCCGTGGTACCGGTGGTCGGCCTGCTGGTCACCGGCGAGGCTCTCCGCGGCGATGTGGAGCCGACCCGGTACCGGCTTCTTGTAGATCGCGGTCCTATGGGTCTTGCCTCGGTATCGGATCTCACGGACCCGCCCGACGTTCACCGAGAGCACCTGAGCCTCGGGCGCCCCCGGGTCCGGCGTCATCTCTTCACGCCGCGCGGCGGAAGCGGCGTACGGTCAGCGGAGCGGCTATGGCCAGGATCCCGAGTGACCAGGCCACCGACTGCCACACAAGATCGGCGGTCGGACCTCCGAGCACCAGGGCCCGAGCGGCGTTGGCCGTCACGCTCACCGGCTGGTGGGTGGCGAAGGCCTGCAGCCAGCCCGGCATCGACTCGACCGGGACGAACGCGGAGGAGGCGAAGGTGAGGGGGACGAGGATCGGAAACCCGGCGGCCTGGGCGGTCTCGGCGTTCGGCGACATCAGGCCCACCGACGCGAATATCCACAGCAGAGAGTAGCCGAAGAGCAGCATGAGAAGAAGCGACGCCAGGAACGGCGCCACGCCGGTGTGCACCCGGAACCCCACCAGGAACCCCACGGCGGCCATGAGGAGCACCACGAACACGTTGCGCACGAGGTCCGCGGTGGTCCGCCCGACCAGCACCGCGGAGCGAGCCATCGGCAGGGAACGGAACCGCTCGATGAGCCCCTTGTGCAGGTCCTCGGACAGGCCGATGGCCGTGGCCATGGCGCCGAACGTCATGGTCTGTACGAAGACGCCTGGCATGAGGTATTCGACGTAGGAGAGTCCCGGTACCCGGATGGCGCCGCCGAACACGTACCGGAAGAGGAGAACGAAGATCATCGGCTGGATCGTGGAGAAGATGACCAGTTGGGGGAGGCGGGGGTAGGCCCGCAGGGTGCGCCCGGAGAGCGTCAGCCCGTCCCCGATCGCCGAGGTCAAACGCCCAAGGGCGCCCGTCCGCCTGACGCCCTCCGGGTGCAGAGCAACCGTGGCGTCGGTCATGCGGCCCTTCGGCGGCCGGCCGGCCGCTGCGGGGGCCGGGCGCTCTCGGGGCGCGCGTTCCCTTCGGGTGCCGGCTGATCATCGATGGTCCGGTGACCGGTGAGACTCAAGAAGACGTCGTCGAGGCTGGGCTCGTGCAGCGACAGGCGGGTGGGCGCCAACCCGTCCTGCCCGAGGGCGTGCAGGGCGTCGATGACCACCCCGGCGCCGTCGGCGACAGCGAGCTGGACGGTGAAGCCTTCCACCACCGGGGCGCTGGTTCCGAGCCCGGCCAGCAGTTCGGCCGCTCGGGCCGCAGCTTTCTCTGCGAGAAAACCCACCTCCAGCACCGTCCCGCCCAACCTCGCCTTGAGCTCCGCCGCGGTTCCCTGGGCGATCACCCGCCCGTGATCCACGACCGCGATGGCGTCGGCCAGGCGATCCGCCTCTTCCAGGTACTGGGTGGTGAGCAGCACCGTCGACCCCTCGGCCGCCAGCTCGCCGATCACGGTCCACAACTCCTTGCGACTGGGGAGGTCGAGACCGGTGGTGGGCTCGTCCAAGAACAGCACGGGTGGACGGTGGACCAGGGCGGCGGCCACGTCGAGGCGGCGGCGCATCCCCCCGGAATAGGTCTTCGCCAGGCGGTCGGCAGCCTCTGCGAGATCGAAGCGCTCGAGCAGCTCACCCGCGCGACCGCGCGCCAGCTTGCGCGGGAGGTGAGTGAGGCGCCCGATGAGCTGAAGGTTCTCGCGCCCCGTGAGGATCTCATCGACCGCGGCGTACTGGCCGGCCAGTCCGATGCGGGAACGCACCGCCTCGGGACGGCTGATCACGTCGTGGCCCAGCACGCTGGCATGCCCTCCGTCGGGCTGGATGATCGTGGTGAGCACGCGCACCGCGGTGGTCTTGCCCGCCCCGTTGGGGCCCAGGAGGCCGAGGACGCTCCCGGTGGGCACCTCGAGGTCCAGCCCATCGAGGGCGATGATCGAGCCGAACCTCTTGACCACGCCCTCCATGACGATCGCCGTGTCGCTCATGGGAGCCAGCTTCCCATAATCCTTGACTTACGTCAACTGTTCTCTACCACAATATTTGATGATGGTCTATAATTTCGCCAGATCTTCTTGGAACCCGGGACTTTGGACATCGGTGAGGAGTTTCGTGCGGAGCCTCCAAAGGGGGAGGTCTGTCCTGCCCCCGCTTAATGAAGTAAATGCCGCCGGGGAGGCATGGCTGTGCATTGTCCAGCTCTTCAAGAGCGATGAGAACAAACGCCGGTACCTCGGGGCGGCCGACGCTCTCAGCCTGACCCCCGCCGCCCTCCATGCCCTCGTCTGCATCGCCCCCGGCGAGGCCAAGCCCATGAGGGTCCTGGCGGATGAGTGGCACTGCGACCGCTCGAACGTCACCTCGATCATCGACCAGCTCGAGGAGCGAGGCCTGGTCGAGCGGCGAGTGCTGCGAACCGACCGGCGAGTGAAGACCATCTGCCTCACCGACGCCGGCGCCAGGAGTCGCCGCCAGGCCACCGAGCTGCTCTCGGTGCCGCCGGCCTCCTTCGGGGTCCTCTCCGAAGCCGAGCAACGGCGCCTACGAAACCTCCTCCGCAAGGTGACGACCGATCTGCCCCCCCTGCGTTAGTTGGGGTTGGCTTGGCATTCCGGGAGCCGTCAGACGATGAGGCCCTGCATCCGGGATCTCAACCGAACGGATCGCGGGCCACGATCCCTTCGAACCGACGAAAATCGCGGTCCGATGTCCAGATCGTGCTCACTCCATGTTGGCGCATGAGCGCTACCAGGTGAGCATCGCTGACCAGGTTCCCTCTGACTACCCCTTCAGCGCAAGCTCGCTCGAGTACCGGCCAGAACCCCTCAAGCTCTCCCGGTGAACGCACGTGGGGCAGCCGAAGAAGGGCGGTAATGTTCTCCCTTGCCGCCTCGGTGGAGAGGGGCTGCTCGAAGACGGAGGAGTGGGTGCCAAGACGCAGGTATGCCACGACCACGGGCCAGAACAGATATACCAACTCGGGTCCCTCGGCGAGGCGGTGTAAGAGCTCGGTGGCCCGGTCGCGGCGCGGGCTCGACGAATCGGACGCGTAAAGAAGAAGGTTGGCATCGACAGCGAAGCTCACCGTTCGGACTCTTCCAGACTCACCAGAACCGCGTCCTTGTCCTCGAGATCCACTCGAGCATGCATCGGCTGAGAAACCCATTCGAAGGCTGGAGCAGCCGTTTCACGGGCGGACCATTCGGTAAGAGCTCGGGCCAACAATTCGGATACGATCTGACCGAGAGACTTGCGCTCTCGGCTCTGTAGAGCCTTGAGTTCCCGAAGGACGCTGGAGTCGAGGTTCAATGTCGTACGAGGCATGATGTCTGATGCTACCATAGATCGCGCCTGATGACTCACGCCCCACAGCCCCTTGCCTAGGAGCGAAGCAGGGAGGCCAGCTCGAAGTGGTGGCCGTCGGGGGGAGACCAACGTCCGCCCCACCGAAATCCCCACCGCTCGAATATCGCCACCAGGCGAGGGTCCTGACGAGGGCGGGCCCCCGCCGGATTCGTCGCGACGTTGACGTCGATCGCCAGTCCCCAGGCGTGCATGGATAAAGACGTCGAGCTGCCGCGCTTGAACCGGGGCACATAGCACCCCCCTTGGTAGTGATAGTCGCCGACGTTGACGAGATGGGCGAGGCCCGCCCGCTGAAACTCCCGAAGCGCTCCTTCGAGCTGGGGCAACATCATGCGGTGACAGGTGACCGTTCCCAGGATGGGAACCTTCCTGGTTGCGATGTTCTTGGACACCCAGGAGCGATCAGGAGAGATCGTTCCGTTCGGACCAGGCATGTACCTGAAGGAACCGAGTGCCCGGCCCGCTGCCCGGCCACTCAGAAAGGCCCGGCCCGCTCCTCCGACGGGCTCGGTCTTGGCCCCGGGCAGCCTGGAGAGGGCCTTGCGGACCGATCCCCCCGGCTGTCCCGGCCGGACGCCCACCAGAAGCAGTGTTGGCGGGCCGCTTCCCAAAACGCGCGCCCGGTCCAGCGCCACCATGCCCCCGGCAAGGTTGGGAGCCCCATTCGCCGCCAGGCCCCCGATCCTCACGTCCCCCCGGCCGGCCGGTCCCTCCAGAGCCAGCCGGGAGCCGAGATCCACTCCCAGCCGTCCCTGCTCCTCATGGGCGAGGATGATCTCCCCTTGAGAGAGGCCCTGCCAGACGAACTCCGCCCGAGAGGTCCGCTCCGGCGCCAGGGGCCGGAACTCCCGGGGGTCCACCGCCGCGAGGCTCAGCTCGCTCGCCCCACCATCCACCACGGCCGTGAAGTTGGATATGGAGATGCGGGCCGCTGCGGTCACGCCGGGAACCCGGCGCGCACGCTCCACGTGCTCGGGCAAGACGCCGGAGGAGATGGTGGCCAGGACCGCGGGAGCAGAGACCTCGACCGGACCCGCGGCGGGAACGCCCGTGGAGACCGAGACGGAAGGAGCAATCACGCTCGGTCGGTCGACCGGTTCCGGAGAGGCGAGACCACAGGCGGAGCCCCAGATGACGAGCACCGCGAGAGCCGCGTTCCGGGCGGCCGGTTTCACGCAGGGGTTATCAGCCAAGTTCCCAACAGACCTCAAGGCGCCAACAGAGTCGAACTTGATCGATACTTACCGCGAACCTGATCCCATAAGGTTACGACGAGAGGCCCAAAAAGCTCAGGATTCTCCAGAGGGGGCCTCCACTTCATGCAGTCCGGCCGATCGCGGCCTCCGGCGGGCAGCTCGTTCGCTCCAGGTAGGACCATGCCCCACAGTTTTTTTGCGCCGGGAGCTTTCCCTGACATAACATCCGAGACATATCCGTTCCAGAACTCATGAGGAGCCTCGAAGTGAGTGGAGATGGGTAGAGAGGGTCGAGCGTGTCCTGTCCGCCGTCTACCCTTGCTACGCCGGCCGGGACTCTTTGTCCCGCGATTGGCGGTGGTGGTCGCCCTGCCCGCGCTGGGCGCCCTGCAGGCGTGGTCTCTGGTCCGCCATCCCCCAGCGCCACCTGCGATTGTGGCAAGCACCGAGCATCGGGCCTTCTCACCGAGATGGACAGCTTTCCCCTTGACCGGGGATCTTGCCGAGCATTTATGGGGCTGCCCATGCCCGGATTGGTTGGGAAGCTCAGGGCGAGTCGGCCCCGAACGGAGGGAGGTGGCCGATGCCGGAGCCGCGAATGCGGGGCATCCTTTTCAGCACGGCATCCACGATGACCTCGGCCTGCTCGGGAGCAAGGGGAAGGCGGCTTATGAGAAAACGGTAGTAGATCGGTCCGACCAATAGCTCGACAGCGAGCTCGTAGTCGATATCGGGGAGAAGCTCGCCTCGGCTCACCCCTCCCGCCAGCACGTCGAAGACCGTCTGACGCCGAGAGATCCAGAACTCCTTCATGGCTTCGGCGAGCTCGCTGCTTCGGTGGCTCTCGGCCAGGATCTCGGGGAGTATGGGGCCTCCCGGGGTGGTGGCGTAGACCCGGATGATGCTTGCCAGGAGGCTGACCAGGTCTCCACGGATGGTCCCGGTATCGGGTATCGGGACTTTGTGACGAGCAAAGGCGGCAAAGACCTCCCGTATGAGATCCCCCCTCGAAGGCCAGCGCCGGTAGATGGTGGACTTGCTCGCCCCGGATCGGATCGCCACCTTCACCATCGAGACCCCCCCGATGCCCCGCTCCCCGATGAGGCTACAGGTGGCCTCCAGGATCGCCCGCTCGGCCTCTCGGTTCCTCGGACGACCCGGTGGCCGGGGGAGACCGGATGGGGCCTCTGCGTTCATCGATTGCCACCTTTCAAGCGGAAGAGGGAGCCCCTCCGGATCATACGAGAGCAGGACTCAGGACGGCGTCAAATCCGGGATGCCTCCTGCTCGGCGATCTGGCCCAGCACTCCGTTGACGAACCGGCTGGAGTTCTGGGTCGAGTATCGCTTCGCCAGCTCCACCGCCTCGTTGATCGTCACCGCAGGTGGGATATCGGGAAGATAGAGAATCTCCAGAGCCCCCAGCCGCAGTAGATTTCTATCGATGGCCGGCATGCGTGAGACCGGCCATTCATGCGCGTAACGGGACAGCACCTGGTCGAGGTCTGCCCGCCGTTCCTCGACACCCCTCACCAGCGTGCCCGCGAACTCGAAGGAGGGTTCCATCGAGCAGCGCTCCAGGATGTCGCCCACCGCCCGGCCCGAGACCTCGTGCTCATAGAGCACCTCGAGAGCGATCCTGCGAGCTCCTCGGCGGCGAGCCATGCCGGCATTGTATCCCGGCCTCGCTCAGGTGCGGACTCGCGTGAGGTAGCTTCCGGTCCGGGTATCGACCCGGACGGTCTCGCCGGTGGAGATGAAGAGGGGGACCTGGACCACCGCCCCGGTCTCCAGGGTGGCTCGCTTGGTGCCGGCCGAGCTGCGGTCTCCCCGCAGCCCGGGGTCGGTCTCGGTCACCACCAGGTCCACCGCGGTCGGTAGGTCCACACCGATGGGGCTGCCCTGATGCATCACGACGTGAAGAAACTGACCCTCTCGGAGGAATCGACCGGCTTCTCCGAGCACTTCCCGGGGAATCGTGATCTGCTCGTAGGACTCGTTGTCCATCAACACCAGCCCCGAGGTCTCTGAGTAGAGAAGCTGCATCTCTCGCCGGTCGAGCCGTGCGGATTCCACCTTCTCGTCCGCCCGGAAGGTTCGGTCGATTACCGCGCTCGTTCGCAAGTTCCGCAGCTTGGTCCGCACCATGGCGTGACCCTTGCCGGGCTTGTGATGCTGGTACTCGACGATGGTGAAGAGCTCCCCGTCGAGATCCAGCGTCATCCCCGGACGCATGTCGTTGGTTGAGATCATCAAACATTGCCTTTCTTGTGCGGTTCGACGTTACAGGACGATCAGCTCTCTCGGAGACTGGCTGAGGATCTCCGCTCCGATCTCCGTGACTGTCACGAGATCCTCGATTCGCACCCCTCCGAATC
>JBOGWM010000002.1:0-7113 GCA_050693695.1 Actinomycetota bacterium | reverse complement strand
TCTCTCCGGTTCGCCGATGGCAGCTATTCGCCTGGAAGAAAGCCTACGAATGGGTCTGCACGGAGATCAAGGAGCCGGGCGCGGTCCGGGGGAAAGAAGCCTGCCTGCCCCCTCGCCTAGTGGATCCGTCGGGTCTGTTCCTGGGGGGAGGCAAGCGCGAGGTTCCGTGGGATTACCCAGGTCGTGATGTATGGATTGGTCGTATCGCCTCGGAAGTCTCGAAAGTCCGGATGGAGCTGGAGAGCCGGAGCTCCCTTGAACTGCGCGTCATGTGTACCCCGAAAGCGGCCTCTTCCGACTGTTTTTACGTGGGCCTCGCCTCGCCGAATTCTGCGAAGAGGCTGGTGGCTTTGGACGACAAGAATGAGGAGCTCGACGACAGCATCTTGGGATCCAGGAGCCCGTCCAAGAGGACGAAGGCCGGGTAGCCGCTACTGGGAAGGTAGATCATGCAAGAGAGTTCGACGGCCCGACTGCCCGGACGGATCACGCAAGCCGGCGAGACCCGCCGGTGGAGCAATGTTCCCTTGGTCGACAGTATGGGCGCTCTTGCCTTGACGGGAGTGGTCGTGGCCAGTCTGATCGACTATCGATTCTTGCGTTACCACACCCCTCCGCCGGTCAACGCCGTGGGTGTGGGGGCCGACTTATTGCAAACCCTTCCTCTCGTGTGGCGCCGCCGCCGTCCCCTGCTGGTCCTGCTGATCGTCTGGTCGGCCACGATGACTCCACCGCTTCTGGGACACTTCAGGCTGCCCCTGGGACAGGCCGCCGGGATATTGAGCGCGCTGGCCTGCATCTACACGGTGGCCGCCTACGGCGATCGAAAACGCTCGCTGGTCGGGGGTGTGGTCGGGCTGACCGGTTTCTTGCTGCTGTACTCGGCAGACGTTCAGGATCGTTTCGACCTGGCCCCGTTGGTAGGGCTGACCTCGGTGGTCGGTGTCTGGTTTCTTGGGGACCGGATGCGTCTTGGCCGTCAGTACACCGCCGGACTCGATCGGGAAGCTCGGACTCGCCAGGCTCTCGCAGGAGAACGAGGCCGCATCGCACGAGAGCTCCACGACGTGATCGCTCACAGCGTGAGCGTGATGGGGATCCAGGCCGGCGCCGCCCGGATGAGCTTTGAAGCCAATCCCAGGGGAGCGTGGGAGGCCATCGCTTCGATCGAGTCCACATCCAGGCAAGCCGTCGACGAGATGCACCGCCTGCTCGGGTTGCTGCGAAGCGAGGAGGGCTTAAGCTTGGTCCCCCAGCCCGGTCTGGACGGGCTTGAGGCCTTGATCAGGGAAGCCCGAGAAGCCGGATTGGAGGTGGAGCTAACGCTGGAGGACCCTCCCCAACCCCTGCCGGCGGCACTGGACCTTTCCGCCTACCGGATTGTGCAGGAGGCTCTCACCAATGTACGCAAGCACGCGGGGCCGACCAGGACGAAGGTTTGTATTCGATACCCGGCCCACGGCCTTGAGATCGAGGTCGTCGATGAAGGAAGTCGATCTCCTTCCCGCCCGACCACTCACAGTGGCAGCGGCTACGGCCTCATGGGTATGCACGAGCGCGTCGCCCTGTTCGGGGGGGAGCTGCAAGTAGGCCCGGTGCCGGGCGGAGGGTTCGCCGTGAAAGCGCGACTTCCTCGGGAGACGGACGGCCGGTGAGCATAAAGGTGCTAATCGTCGACGATGAGCACTTGGTGCGCGCGGGATTCCGCGCGATCCTCGAGTCTCAATCCGACATCGAGGTGGTGGGGGAGGCAAGCCATGGCGCCGAAGGAGTGGAGGCTGCCAGGCGGCTGCGGCCCGAGGTGATCCTGATGGACATCCAGATGGCGCCCGTGAATGGTATCGAGGCCACGGCCAGATTGGGAAACCTGTTGGGCGATCCGACCCGCGTGATCATGCTCACCGGCTTCGGCCTCGACGAATATGTCTACGAGGCAATGAGGGCGGGAGCGAGTGGCTTTCTGCTCAAAAACGCCCGGCCCGAGGATCTCATCCACGCTGTACGGGTGGTCGCCGCCGGCGAGGCCCAGCTCGCACCCTCCATCACCCGCCGTCTGATCGAAGATTTCGCACGCCAACCCAAGCCGCCGGATCGTTCTCTCCCGAGCCTCGACAGGCTGACCGAGCGCGAACTCGAGGTGCTTAAGATTCTCGCTCGGGGCAGGTCGACCGCCGAGATCGCCGAAGAGCTGTTCGTGAGCGAGGCCACCGTCAAGACCCATATCACGCACATTCTCACCAAACTTCATCTACGGGATCGGCCCCAGGCCATCGTGCTGGCGTACGAGAGCGGGCTCGTCCAGCCCGGCCGTGAGTCAGGTGGTCCTCCACGACCTTAAATTAATAGGGTGGGGGGATGGTCGACGGCCATAAGCTGCGGCGCTTTCTCATCCCGGAGAGGATCCAGGCTCCCTAGAAATCATCCTGGAGATGACGGCGATTCCGCTGAGCGTTGATGACGCAACCTGAGCCCCTCCCATATCGTAGGGAATGCAGGGCCGTGAAGCGAAACTCATCATGATGTCCGGTGCTGCAGATCCAGGTAAAGGAGGCATTCGGTCATGTCCCGAAAGGAATGTTTAGGTCTCATAGCCTGCCTGCTAGTGCTCACTTTTGGACCCCCAGCCCAGGCTCGGCAACCTCTCGAGGCGTCGTCGGAGGAGTGGACCGTCGTCCTGTACGAGGATAGCGGGCAGAGGGGAGACTACGGGCGCGTCCCTTACACGAGCTGCGATCGCCCCGAGGAGTATGAGCTCGGGTTCTTCCTGGACGACGAGGTCTCATCTTATGAAAATACTCCAAAACCGCGCTGTGAGGTTAGACTGCACGATGGCGACACTACCGACTATCTCGTGCTAGAACCAGGCAAACATGATGTACCGTCGGATTTCAATGACCGAGCCTCGTTCATGACCATCAAGAAGCAGTGAGGTAATTCTCTCAGGAGTAATAGCCGTTGGGCTCGCGTGAAAGAAGGGCAAGCCTGCTCGCCAACGACTCGGTCCAATGGTTTCGCCAACGTGTGTTCGACTTCTTTCTCGTTGTTACATTCATGTTGGGAGCGGCGGTCGCCAACACGCCGACAGCCGGGGCGAAAGATCCAGCCTGCACTTCAGTCCAGGATGGTGAAATCTGTCTCAATGTCGAAAGCAACGATGGAACCGTTAGCCGTTTTACGCTATCGCGCTCTAAATCCGAAGGCGAGATCTGCGATTACATGGCAGGTTTCGTCGTTCGCAATATCGATACCGGAGAAAAAGAATGGGAGGGATTTAGCAGCCAAGAGTTGGGATGCAATCAGTATCCTCCCGCGGAGCGGAGCGTAAATCTGGAACAAGAAAGGGGAAGGTTCTCCCCCAGGTCCAGGGTATGCGGATATTGGTACGAGAGGGAAGGCGATAAGATAAAGCAGATTGGATCACATTGTGAGCCAATCCCGGGTGGGACCCCTCCCTCCTCACCTGCTTCGCTCTCCGCCAGCCCGATCCACCTCGCCAGCTCGATCCTGTAACGGCCTGGTGAACGGCTCCAGATACCGCTGATCCGGCTCCCAACGTCCTGAGCCCGGCGCGGCGGTATCCACCCACCCCCCTGCTTGAAGGACTATCTTACTGTCGGCTCCCGGACGTCGGCTCGCTGCCGTTGTCATCCGGCGGATGACCTTGGGCTGTTCACGAATCATCGAAATTGTGGGCAAAAAGTCAATCCGGATGTTGACGACAATTAGTTGTTGTCATCGTATCGTTCTGGGTGAGGAGTGGTGCAGAAAGTCTCATCCAGAGAAGCTCCAACTCTCTTAATTATCGGCTCCTCGTAGGGCATGAATCTGCTCAGGGTTGTTCCCAAAAGAGGAGGTGGTAACAGTGACCAAGAATACAAGCAAGAATATCGACTTCTTGATCCGCAATGCCATGGCCGCCATCATGGCAATAAAGGCGATCATTGAAATTGCCATGCACTTCCGAAGCGGTTGGGGCACCCCGTCGTGACGGGTCTCCAGATGCTCTTCACGGGGGAGCCGGGGAGGGCAGGTCAGATAACCGTCCCGAAGGCGAAGGGGCGATCCTCTGACCTGCTCTTCCCTGTGCTCCAAGTCTGAAGGTTCGGCGCGGACAGAAAAGAGCCCGCTGCTGGGGGCCTCGACCCCCGTGATCTACGCCTTGCTGCACGAGGCGGGGCGAGGCCTCGCACTCCGCCAGGCGTCTTCAGGGGTTTCAGTCCTGGTCAGGACTCGGCCACGGTGCTCGTAGAGACCATAGGGTGATCGCGGCGAGGGATCACAGGTCCGGTTCGACCCGCCTGTTGACGCGCAGGCGCCAACGCTTGTCCACCTTGCCGTGGCGAGGTCCGTGCGGGTTCAGCGGCGAGGGCTCCATTCCGTTGCTGGCGAGCCGTATCCCGCCCACTACAAGAAGATGATCGGGGGAGGCGGCGGCAGGCCTTCGGACCGAGGGATCGAAGGGCCGTGTGATACTTTCAGTGACAGGAAACGGACCGGATTCAAACGGAGTGAACAACCATCCATGCCTGAAGGGTATTTCGGCTCCTATCTCACCCTGGCGATCTTCGCCGGGACGGTGGTGGTCCTCGTGGCCGGCACCCTGGCGCTTAACCGGCTGATCCGTCCCGACGTCCCGAGACCGGAGAAGGAGCTCACCTACGAGTGTGGGGTCGACCCGTTCGGCGGCGGCTGGTCGCAGTCGACGGTCCGCTACTACATCTTCGCCCTGCTGTTCGTCATCTTCGACGTCGAGGCGGTCTTCCTGTTCCCCTGGGCGATCGTCTTCGAGGACCTCGGGGTGGCGGCCTTCGTCGAGATGGTCCTCTTCCTCGCCATCCTGGCCCTGGGCCTGGTCTACGCCTGGCGTAAGAAAGTTCTGGAATGGCTCTAGATGGCCGTTGAGACCAAGGTGCGCAGGATCCGGCTTCCCAAGCCGGTGGCCTTTTTGTTGAACTGGAGCCGGAAGTACTCCCTCTGGATGTTCCAGTTCGGGCTGGCGTGCTGCTCGATCGAGTTCATCGCCTCGGCCATGCCTCGCCACGACATCATGCGCCTCGGGGTGATCCCGTTCCCCGCCTCTCCCCGGCAAGCGGATCTCATGATCGTGGCGGGAACGGTCACCGACAAGATGGCTCCGGCGGTCAAGCGGGTCTACGAGCAGATGCCCGAGCCGAAGTACGTGATCTCCATGGGGTCGTGCTCCAATTGCGGCGGCCCGTACTGGGACTCGTACTCGGTCACCAAGGGCGTGGACCAGATCCTGCCGGTCGATATCTACGTCCCCGGCTGCCCGCCCCGCCCCGAGGGCCTGCTGCACGGGATCGTTCGGCTGCAGGAAAAGATCCAGAACGAAGACACCGGCAATAGGCTTCGCCGTGGACATGCGACAGCAATCCCCGAGATCGTCGGAACGGGTCGAGCCGGAGGCATTTAGCCGGCGAGTGGCCGCCAGCCTGGGCGACGGCCTGGGCTTGGCCGACGTGGAGGCCCGCGTGGTCCATGGGCAGGTCCATGTGAGCGTCCCGGCGCAACGGGTGGCGGAGGCCGCCGGCATCCTGCGCGCCCGCCCGGAGCTGGCCTGCGAGTACCTCACCTTCGTCTCGGCGGTGGACTGGCAGGAGGAGGGATTCGAGGTCCTGGTGGTGGCGTTCTCACTGCAGTACCTGAACACCGTGGCGCTTCACGTGCGCCTTCCGGCCACCGATCCCCACATGCCCACCCTCACCGGGGTGTGGCGGGGGACCAACTGGCACGAGCGAGAGACAGCCGAGATGTTCGGGATCGTCTTCGACGACCATCCCAACCTGATCAAGCTCTACCTGCCGGAGGACTTCGAGGGCCATCCGCTCCGGAAGTCCTTCCAGCTCGCCAGCCGCACCTACAAGCCGTGGCCGGGCGCCAAGGATCCCGAAGAGGCGGAGACGGGCGGACGCTGATGGCCGGCCTTCCCGAGGGCCTGACCCCGGCTCGCCTGACCGGGGCGGGAGAGCTTCGCACCGAGGAGATGGTGCTGAACGTGGGCCCCCAGCACCCCGCCACCCATGGGGTGCTTCGCCTCCTCGTCACCCTGGACGGGGAGCGAATCGCCGAGGCCGAGCCCATCATCGGCTACATGCATCGGGGCCACGAGAAGCTGGTGGAGCAGCGGGATTTCCGCCAGATCACCAATCTGCTGTCCCGGATGGACTGGCTGTCCGGCATCAACAACGAGATCACCGCCTCCATCGCGGTCGAGAAGCTCCTCGGTCTGGAGGTGCCTCGCCGGGCCCAGTTCCTGCGCGTCATCCTGGCCGAGATCAACCGGATCCTGAACCACCTCATGTTCGTGGGCTCCTTCGGGCTCGAGCTGGGCGCCTCGACCCCCGTGATGTACGCCTTCCGGGAGCGGGAGGTGCTCCAGGAGGCAATGGAGATGGTGACGGGGGGGCGGATGCACTTCGGCTTCATCCGTCCCGGCGGCCTGAAAGAGGACGTGCCCCGGGGCTTCGTCGAGACCGCTCTCAAGGGGGTGCGCCAGCTTCTGAGGGCCATCCCCGACTACGAGACCCTGCTGTTGGGCAACGAGATCTTCAAGCAGCGCACCGTCGGCATCGGCAAGCTCGATCCCGACCTGGCGCTGGAGTACGGGGTGTCGGGCCCGATACTGAGGGCCACCGGGGTGGCCTACGACGTGCGAAAGGCCGACCCCTACCTGATCTATGACGAGCTCGACTTCGACGTGCCGGTGGGGACCGAGGGGGACTCCTTCGACCGCTTCTGGGTGCTGATCCAGGAGATGCGGGAATCGGCCAGGATCGTGGAGCAGGCCCTGGAGGGGCTGCCGGAGGGGACTCACATCGGTCAGGTCCCCAAGCGGCTCAGCCTTCCCGAGGGCGAGGTCTTCTCGAGGGCCGAGAACCCACTCGGGGAGCTGGGCTATTACCTGATCTCGACGGGGGGGAACAAGCCCTACCGGATGAAGATCCGCACCCCCTCCTTCTCCAACATCAGCGTCACCCCGCACCTGCTGCGAGACGCCTACGTGCCGGACATGATCGCGGTCCTGGGAAGCATGTTCTTCGTGGTGGGAGATGTCGACCGCTGATGGCCGACCTCTTCGCCCGGCTCGGGGCC
>JBOGWM010000001.1:0-2252 GCA_050693695.1 Actinomycetota bacterium | reverse complement strand
CTCCTCGAGGAGGGAGGCGAGGCTGGAGAGCGCCCAAGCCGTGAGCTCACGGTGGTCCGAGGCGATGGCCTGACGGTAGGCCTGCTCGGCGCCGGCTTGATCTCCCTTCGCCTCCAGGAGCGTTCCCAGGCTGTACGCGGCGGCGGGAGCCACCTCGGGATGGCCGGAGGCGATGGCCGCGCGGTAGGCCTGCTGGGCTGCGGCATGGTCCTCGAATCCCTCCAACAAGGCACCAAGCTTGGCCGCCGCCTCCGCCGCCTCCTCCGGGTGGCCGGCCGTCAGCGCCTCGTCCACGGCTGCCTGGGCTTCCTCCAGCTCCCGGCGGGCCTGACGGGCCTCCATCCCTTCCGCCGCGGTGGGCCGAATCAGCTTGATCGCCAGCGGCAGGACCTCCCGGCGGATGTGGGCGGCCACCACGCTGCGCTCATAGCGGCAGTGGCCCCCGGCCTTTGCGCTGACCACCGGAGAGCTCTTGTCGAGGTGAGCCGTGATGCGATCGTCCGGCTCCAGCGTGAGGTGCAGGGCGGGCCCTGAGGTCACCTCTCGAAGAGAGATCACTCCTCGGTGGAGCATTCCCCCCGTACGAGTGTCCTGGCAAAACCCCCCGCTGCGAATGAGATCGCCAAAGAACGCTTGATTGTCGTGGGTGACGAAGGAGGCCCCCCCCGCTCCGCGGGTCAAGCTTCCTCCCACGGAGCGAATGTGGCGCCAGAGTCCCAGGGCCATGAGCCTCTTGTAGAGGGCGGTCATGACCGCCCTCGCGTTCACATCGAGCTTGGACCCCTCACGTTCGCGCCGCACTCAACCTCCCTGGACTCATCGGATCCCGAACCTGATCAACTTATTTCCAGAGACGGCGATTCCCACTCCTGCCCGTTATTCGCAGCGGACGGCGCCGCCGGACTGGGGGCAGGCCCGAACCGGTGAACCCCTCTCGGGTCGCCGGGAACCAGGGCCGAGAGCGCCTCGCCGGAGGGGAGCTCGAGGCCAGGAGCGATCTCGGCCAGGGGCGTCAGCACGAACGGGCGATGCGTGAGCTCGGGATGGGGGACGGACAGGCCCGGCCGATCGATGACCTCATCCCCGTAGAGCAGGAGGTCGAGGTCGATCTCCCGGGGCCCCCAGCGCTGCCTCGGGGTGCGCCCGAGGGCCGCCTCGATACTCTTCAGGGTCCCGAGCAGGTCCTCGGGAGAAAGTTCGGTCTCGACCCGGCACGCGGCATTCAGAAAGTCCGGCTGGAGGGGACCGATGGGCTCGGTCTCATACACCGACGAGACGGCCACGACGTTCAGGCCCCGGGCCTCGAGGGCGCCAAGAGCCAGCTCCAGGTATCGCATCCGATCCCCCAGGTTGGAGCCCAGCCCTATGAACGCGGCGGTCACCGGCTTCGCTCGATCTCGACCGCCACCCCCTCGAGGTGGGCCGCGATGGGAGGGGCGGGCTTGGTCACCCGCACGAGCGTCCGGCTCACCTGCGGATATTCGAGGACGGCCGAGGCGATGCGCTCGGCCAGCGCCTCCAGCAGGAAGCAGGGTTCCCCGGAGACGATCCGGCCCACCTGCTTGATCAGGGGGCTGTAGCTCACCGTCGCCTCCAGGCGGTCGGTGCGCCCCGCCTCGCCCAGGTCCAGCGCCAGTTCCAGGTCAACCACGAAATGCTGCCCCTGCTCTCGTTCGCTCGGGTTCGCCCCGTGATGACCGAAGACCTTCAGGCCCTTGACCAGAATTTTGTCGGGCACCTGGCTTCAGCTCCGATCGCTTGGGGGCTTCACCCGGGCCTCGGCCGCCGCCTCGGCGTCGGCCGTCCGTCCGAGCTGGCGGAAGAGCGCCTCCGCTCGGCGGTAGTAGCCGTCGGCGTCTTCGTAGCGGCCTCGCTCCCGGGCGGTGTGGGCCAGGCCCCGGAGGCTGTGGGACTCTCCCAGGCGATCCCCGATCTCGGTGGCGATGCCGAGGGCCTGTTGGTAGTGGCCGTCGGCGTCTTCGTAGCGGCCTCGCGCCCGGGCGGTGTCGGCCAGGCCCCGGAGTCTGTGGGACTCTCCCCGGCGATCCCCCAGCTCGGTGGCGATGCCGAGGGCCTGTTGGTAGTAGCCGTCGGCGTCTTCGTAGCGGCCTCGCGCCCCGGCGGTGTCGGCCAGGCCCTGGAGGCTGTAGGACTCTCCCAGGCGATCCCCCAGCTCGGTGGCGATGCCGAGGGCCTGTTGGTAGTAGCCGTCGGCGTCTTCGTAGCGGCCTCGCGCCCCGGCGGTGTCGGCC